>JBIQLO010000053.1:0-9801 GCA_044464175.1 Planctomycetaceae bacterium
GGGCTCTGAGTATCAGCTATTCGCAGCTGAGAACCAGGCCACGTTTTGCCTCCGGTTTTCCGAAGA
Source organism: Planctomycetaceae bacterium (assembly GCA_044464175.1). Classification (GTDB taxonomy): domain Bacteria; phylum Planctomycetota; class Phycisphaerae; order Tepidisphaerales; family Tepidisphaeraceae; genus JBIQLO01. The sequence continues at coordinate 67 of JBIQLO010000053.1, forward strand.
TGGTTGCTATCTCCTATGTGCAATGTACAACACGATTCGCGTCTACGAATGGGCCGCAGTGCGTGATGCGGTGGATGTGCTGCCATCGGCCATTCATGAAATCCCGGCTGAAGGATTTATCTCTCGCCTTCGAGACTTTGAGCATTTTCATATTGGTCCGATCTATGACGTCCTCCATGATCCCCATCGAGATACTGTGATCTTCTGTGAAAACGCGGGATGTATCCGGTCGTTGAGCCTGCGCGATGGCTCCGTCCGCACAATCGTGCGCCCGCCGTTGCGCGGAGCCATCGGGAAAATATGCCTGTCGCGCGACCGCTCTCTGCTGGCGTTCACTTACCGGCCGACATACGAAGACGCCAGCGATAAAACCCCCTACCGCCTGCAAATCTGGAACTACGCGAAGTTGGCCGAGGAAGGGTGGCCCCTGGACGCCCCGGAAGCGGCCGCACGCGATGCGGTTCAATGAACCCGCCTCCGGAAGATTGCCCCCCCGCCACCGCTCACCCGCCGGTTCGAGCAGGTCAGCTTCGCCCATAACCTGCGCCATAAGAATGGCCCATAGGGTGAATGGCGGCCGGAAGACACGGAATTGGAAGCACTACCGAGCCGCCTCCTCCAGCATTTTTCGCCTGGCGTCGTTCAGAACGAACGGGTCGGTCAGATTGACTACACCCTTCCAATGGTATGCCTCCCGCTCCACGGTCCCGATGCGTAAGGGAGCGTCAGGGGCGGACGACATGAATTGGATCAGGGGCGCTTTTTTGGATTCGTTCAGCCAATACATCAGGCAGGCGTCATCCCAGCCGTCCTTGAGACCCAGGTAGGCCGGGCTGATGCCCAGGCTTTCGGTTTTGGGATCATACCAGAGCACCTTGTCATCGTTGTAGCGATAGAAGGCATACCAGGCATACCCGACATAGCCGCCGTTGAGGGCCTTCAGCGGTTGGGTCGCGGTATCTTCATAAGGGGCCAGAAAACAGTGCGCCCGCCCACTGTAAAACCAGACTTCATCGGTCGGGTCGATTTTCGCCAGCGGCCGGCCCCCCGGCGCCGGCACGCGCGCCTGGTACTTCACCATGATGTCCGACTGATTCGCATCCGTTCCCGGCAGCGGGGACAGATAGAGATAATCGTTCATCATCGGGAAAAAGACGCCCTGTTTACGATTGCCCCATGGACTGCCGCCGGCCAATTGCAGCGGCTTGCCGTCCTGCAGCACCTCGATGTGCTCCACGTCGCTGGCGGCGTCGGGGATAAGACTGTTAAACAATTTCTGCGCCACCGTGTTCCGGGCGCCGCCATTGCCGTAGATCCCCCATTTGGGAGGCATCCGGACAGTTTTGGCTTCAAGCCTGTAAGGCTGGTGAATCGCATCGTCGAAGAACTGGCTCAGGGCCAGATTCAGGACCCAGACATCACAAAACGGATTCATCCGGTTGATGTCGCGGGCCGTGCGGGCGATCAATCCAGTCACCGTGGTGGTGGGACGCCATCCCAGCCGCTGGACAATGGCGGCGGCCTCGCTGTAGGCGGGGATGCTTTCCGGCGACATTTCGTCGGCGATTTTGCAGTAAAAACCGTGAAACCCGAGTGGCTCCAGATACGCCTTCAATTGAATCAGGGTCCACTCCTGTTCCGCCGTAATCGGCTTTTCGCTGGAGGGAAGCGGCAATGTGGCCGTAATGCGCGTGATACCGCGGGCCTTGGTCGCCTCAATCCACGGCTGGTAATAGCTGAAATCGATCCGGGGCCAGTCGGCGGCCGGCTTGGTTAAATATTCCTTCCGGTTCTTCCTGAGCCAGGCGGCGACGGTCTGGTCGGTCCCGGCGATTTTGACGTTCCGGAAGATCAGAGGCCAATTCAACGCCCAGTCGAACACGTTCCCGCCAATCGCCTGGTAGGCGTCCAGCGTCTGGTCCATCTGCTTGATCGTATCGGGCGTGATGGTGTAGCCACCCACCATGGTGACGAATCCGCCATAGCCGCGCACGTCGAACGGCCGGACCTTGGGCACATCCACCGGCCAGACTTTCACCGCCAGCGGCAGGCGCATCTCCTGGCCATTCAATGAAACCACGAGGTTTCCGTTCGCCTCGATCGGCTTGTCGCCCCCCTTGAGCGTCAGCCACAGCCGCCCTTCGGTGCCATCGGGCAGATTGACGACCCTGGAGGGGGAAAAGGGGACAACTTTGATAAAGTCCTTGCCACTGGTCTGCCAGCCGACCTGCACCAGGCCGGCGGGAATGTTCTCAAATTCGACTTCCAATTTCCCGTTGCTGATGGCTTTGAGCGCATTGAGAGCGATATAGACGGAGCGTGACTGCTTCAGCGGCGCGTCGATGCGCAGCGGCTGAGGCACACGGCGTTTGCCGTTGCCGTCACCTGTGGAAATCCAATAGCCAAGAGATTCCTCCCGCGGCGTGATCTTGTAGCGTTGCCTTTCGTTAAGCCAGCCGGCGACCTCGCCCGGCCGCGCCTTGCGCAGGCCTTTCAGTGTCGCGGCGCTCAAGGCTTCCCAATTGGGGGATTTGTCGTTGATGACGTGAAACGCGAACTGCACGCTGAGCGACTTGCCGGGCGGGACGCTGGGATACGTCCACTCATAGGTGGGGTTGATCTTGCTTCCCTGCCAGAAATAGAACTGCTCGACGCCGGGAGCGGCGACGAGAATCCCCTCGCCGTTCGCGCTGTTCCACAGCGCTGACCAGGGGGCGGCCGGATCGCCGAAATAGCCGTTGGGCCGCGCGGTCGATTGCAGCGGCTTGCCCTTGGCGGGAATGAAATAATGGTCCGCCTCCGTGAGCGGGCCGCCGCCGGGCATGAGGAAATTGCGGAGCATGAATCGCGCGGTCTGCTGGGTCCCATTGGAGAGCGTCTCGCTCACTTCCAACGTGCTGCTTCCCTCCCGCAGGGTCAGCGTCTTGACCATCGAGAGGCCGCCGGAATGGATGGCGGTCAGACGGACCTGTCCGATTTGTCCGCCAGGCTGCGTGACCCGGGGCCGGTACGCCAGCGAGGTGAAGACGTTGCGATCATCCAGCAGGCCCCCGATCGTATCCAGGCCCTTCCAGAGCGGTACCAGATCGTGGCCGGTCTTTTTGTTGATGAAGGAACTGATGCGTCCGCCCGCCTCTACGGCGATGTTCAGCTTGAGAACATCATTCTCCATGGTGATGTTGACGCCGTTGCCTTCGTTGACCGTCACCTTCGCCATGGACGGCCTGCTGAACATCGCGACGGCCGCCGCCATCCAAAACACCCGAACCGCAATTCTCTTGAAATTCATATTCATCCTTACCATGAGTAATGCCATGTCTGGAGGTCCCGCCACGCTGTCTTGTTTTCCGGCGTCGCCGTTCCCAGGAAGGCCTTGTCCCCCTTCCGCACCGCCCGGACGTGGCCGTCCAGATAAAGAACGTTCATCGACGGACCGGGATGTCCCCAGAAGAAGTAAGTGGCATGGAGAGTCAGGCCATTGAGTTTGGACCCCCCGCCGATCAGGGGATTCTGCTCGAGGACAATCACTTTTTCATAGGCGTTGCGAATCGCCATTTTATGCGGCCAATAAGACCAGTCGCTGAAGGGATTGTCATTGCTTGAGCTGCCGCCGCCCCCGAGGATGAGCATGTTGCCGGGGTAGGACGTCGTGCTGGAGTCAAAGGCCGGGATGTCCTTGTACATCGACGGCGTGGGGTAGGTCTGCATCCTGGTGGGATTCGACGGGCACTGCCAGACCGGAGCATACATTCGCGCTCGGTACGACGGCGCGCCCAGGTAGGGGTCCAGGAGATATTCCCAATAGTAAATATCCGTCGGCAGCCATCCCTTGTTGTCCTGGGCGTACATCCGCATCGCCTGCCCGATCTGGCGGAGGTTGCTCATGCACTGGACCGCCTGGGCCGAGCGGCGTGCCTGATTCAGCGCCGGCATCAACATTGCTATCAAAATGCTTATGATCCCAATAACGACCAGTAATTCCACCAGGGTGAAACCAAATTGGGCCGCCCGCGTCCTGACCGGCCGACGGAGATCCGCCGATCCGGATGCCGCCGGCAGGGGCGGCATTGAGACTGTCGGCGGCACGATGGGAGAAGGAGATGACAGGTGCATGGCTGCTCCTTAAGTGATGGGCGTTCAGTCGCATGGCGGCGCCACCGTCTGGCCGCGGACCAAGCGGGCCGGCACCGTCGCTTCCAGGTGTTGAAGTTCGCCTCGCATGTTCAATAGCTGCTGCAGGAGATGCCCGCCCATTAATCCGACCGCCCGGGCATTGTAATCGACGCAGGTAATCTGCCGGCCGGTTGAGGTCTTGTATCTCAAATTGTCCAGGCCGACGAGGGAGAACTGCCGGGGAATGTCCAGACCCTTTGCGATCAGTTCCTCGGCCATCGCCGCCACTAGGGGGGTGCCGCTGAAGCAGGCGGTGGCGCCGGCGTCCCGCATGCGCTGCACCTCCCGCGCCACATCGACCGTCCCATACGGCTTTTCCGGGGTCGCCAGATCGATCGGGTCCGGCAGGCCATGCGCCTTCATGACCTTCAGAAAGCCCTCGCGCACTTCGCGCATGTTTCGGCGCGGCGATAAAAAATCCAGGGCAATGCGGCGATGCCCCTGCTCGATCAAATGCCCCGCCACCAGCCGCCCGGCTCCGAAATGATCCATGGCGACGCTGCTGAACTCCGTATGAAGGGGGCGGCGATCCAGCGAAACAACGGGAATGCCCTGCTCGATCGCCGTCTCCACATAACCTCGATCTTCGCGCAGACCCATCGCCAGCATGCCCTCAAATTCTTTTTCCATCAGGCATTTATGAAAAATGGGATCCTGCTCGATGCAGGCTTCAACCTGGAAGATGCTCACCGTCGCCCCCTGCTGGGCAAAGGCCTCCTTGATCCCAGCGTTCCATTGCTGGCAATATTCGACCAGCACATCATGCAGGAGCAGGCCCTTTGAATAGACGGCCGCCACCTGACATTTGTGCTTGGCATGGCGGGGACGGTATCCCAGGCGAAGGATGGCCTCCTGAACTTTCCGACGCATCTCCTGGGAAACACGATCCGGCTTGTTCATCGCCAGGGAAACGGTGCTGACGGAAACATCCGCCTCGCGGGCAACATGGGTGATTGAATATTGTGGCCGCATGGAACCTGCCGAGTCAGGGAGGGTTAACCTATCGTGCTGATCTATTCACGTCAATAAAAACTTCCGGGTAAAATTTCGATTTATTGACCGGAATCGCTCCACCAAGGCAGCGACCTCAGCCTAGAGACACGCCTGAAGCAGACGGCGAAGGTTCGCTCCCTCGATTTGGCGACGGGCGGTGGATGAGAGGCCGGACAGATGCCCCAGAACGTCCACCGTCTGGGGAAAGCTCACCGAATTCAGCGCCGGCGTGAAATCGGACCCCCACACCAGCCGCCGCGCCCCGAAATGTTTCAGCAGGGCCTGAACATAGGGCCAGACCGCCCGGTGCGGATAATTATGCCTCGGTTGGCTGAGGGCATAAAACCCGCTGATCTTGACATGCACCCCTTCAAACCGCGCCAGCGCCGTCACCGGCGCGAGCTGCTTTTCGGCCTTCTGTGCCTCCGGCGGCCTGGACTGCGCCGGCGGCAGCCCCATGTGCGAAATGACCAGCCGCAATTCCGAATGCCGCTCCAGCACCGCCCCCCACGCCTGCCACGCCACCCCCCGCCCGTTGACGCTCACCAGCCACTTGTGCCGCCGGAGCCAGGCCCACACCCCCTCCCCCACCGCCGCCAGTGAAGCGATGGCCGCCGCATCAAACAGATAAAGGCTGATCCCGATAAACCCCTGCCCGGCCCAGCGCTCCAGCCGGCGCACCGTCAGCGCCTCGGGCCGCCCAACGTATGCCGTCGCCCGAATCCAGTCATGCTCGCGCATCAGGTGCGCCAGATACGCATTGTTCCCCGCCGCCCACGCCGCCCCTTCGTACCCCACCACCAGCGCCGATTTGATGTTGTGTTGCCTGGCCAGTTCTATGTACCGCTGCAGTTCAGAGGGGCGGGGATTCGTGCCCCCAAAGCCGTTGCGGAACAGATGGATATGGGCGTCCAGGCGATCAGCCATGGAGCGCCTCCCCCAGCACGCGCAGGAACCGCTCGATGTCCTCCGCCGTGTTATACCCGTGAATCGCCACGCGCAGCCGCCCGGCGTGTTCCATGATGTGGATGTTTTCCCCGTGCAGCGCGGCATTCAGCCGGGCGCTGTCGGGATGGCGAAACGCCAGAATGCCCGCAATGTGCTCCGGCTCCTCCGGCGTGATCAACTCCACCGGCAGCCGGCGCAGTCCCGCCAGGCACGCCTCCACCAGCGGCCGGGCATAATCATCAATCCGCTCAATCCCCACCCCCTGCACATACTTTAGCCCCGCCTTGATCGCATACACCGCCGGATAGTTCGGCATCCCCACCATAAACCCGGCCGCCCCCGGCCACGACACAGGAGGGGCCGTCCGCTCAAACCGGTCCGCATCAAAGGCGTTCTTAAGATTGAACCACCCCCCCGCCGGGACCGTCCACTGGGCCGCCCGGCGCTTCGGAACACCCACCAGCCCGCCCCCGTGGCTGGCCAGAATCCATTTGTGCGTCGAGCTGACGATCAAATCCGCCTCCCCCAGCTCCAGCGGAATCCGCCCCAGCGCCTGCGTGACGTCAAACGCCACCAGCGCCGGCGATCGGGCCCGCACCGCGCTGATCACTTCCGCCGGAATCACCCGGAAGCCGTTGAAAAAGCTCACCAGCGAGACCGTCACCAGCCGCGTCCTCGGCGTCAGCAGGGCCGCCAGGTCCTCCACGCGCAGCGCCCCGGCCCGCGCCCTCCACACCTTTACCGTCGCCGGGCAGCTTGGCTGCAGCCAGGGCGTCGCCCCGGCCGGGAAATCCAAGTCGTTGATGATCACCTCCTCCCCCTCGCGCAGGCGCAGCGCCATCGCCGCCAGGTTGTACGCCTCCGAGGAGCAGGAGCAGATGCCGATCTCCTCCGGAGTCAGTCCATATGCCCGGGCCGCCTGCTCCCGGGCTCCCGCCCAGCGCGCTTCATGTAGTCTCCGCCCATCCATCCCCAGCAGCTTGTCCTGCGCGTAGGCATGGATCGCCTCCACCACCTGCCGCGGCGGAATCCCCTCGGCCGAGGTGTTCAAATACGCCTTCCCCGTCAGAGCGGGAAAATCGGCCCGTCGAGTCGTGTCCGTCAGCAAAGCATCCCTTTCGGTTAGTAATTACGAATTATGAATTGGAATGCGCAATTCGTCATTCATAATTCATAATTCTTCAGCCGCTCCATCCACCCCTGCACCTGCATCGCCTCCTCATAACCGGTTCCCGCCGGAGGCCGCGCTCCGCGCACCACCCGGCAGAAGCAGCGCAGCTCCTCGGCCAGCATTCCCCGCGCCCCGGGCCCGATCTCCAGTTCCAGCGGCCAGCGCGCCCGATCCTCCCACAGCGCCATCGGCCGGGGATTGGGCTCGATCCGCGCGCACCACCCGGCCCCGAAGACCTCCATCCGGTCAAACCCATCCCCCGCCATCCCCGCCGGCGTCAGCATCGACGCCGCCAGGCGCGCCGTCAATCCATCGGCCCAGCGCAGCGTCGCCCCCGCCATCGCCCCATCGGCCCATCCCTCCAGCGCCGCCGGCTCCCGCCCCCCCGTCAGCGCCTGCACCGCGACCAGGTCATGCACCATCAACAGCTCGAACAACGACTCCCCGGCAAATCGCGCCCGCAGCGCGGCCGGCCGATGGCGCACCGCATCGATCAGCCGCACCCCCCCGCGCTGTTGCGCTTCGATCCACAGCTGCTCGAACTCGCTGTTGAACAGCCCCACGTGCCCCACCATCAGCCGCCCCGGCCCCCGCGCCACCGCCGCGGCCAGGTCCCGCGCCTCGGCCAAACTTCCCGCCAGCGGCTTCTCCACCAGCACCGACGCCCCCGCCTCCAGCCCCTTTTTCGCCAGTTCCACGTGCGCCCCCGTCGCGGCCGCGATGATCCACCCCTGCGCCCCCGCCGCCGCCAGCGCCGCCTCCGCCTGCGCCCAGACCGGCACGCCCCCCGCCTCCGCCGCCACCTCCCGGGCCCGTTCCAAATCCCGATCCACCACCGCGACCAATTCCCCCTCCACCAACCCCCCGATCGTCCGCGCATGCAGCCGCCCAAACGCTCCCGCCCCGATCACCCCCAGCCGAACGGGTTCAAACGGTTTTATGGCCATGGATCGGATTCCTTGTCGCTTGTTGCTTGGTTGTGGCTCCCTCACAAATAACAAGGAACAAGCCACAATCCTCTCTCCTACAATCCTCGCATCAGCGCCCCGTACACCGTCACGCCTTTCTCCAGCTGCTCCAGCGCGATCCACTCCTCCACCTTGTGCGCCTGGGCGATGTCCCCCGGCCCCAGCACCACTGCCGGAATCCCCGCCGCCGCCAGGTCCCCGGCATCGGTGCCGTAGGGCGCGCCGCCCGGCGCGGCCTCCAGGCCGCACCCCCGCAGCACCCGCCCCACCTGCTGGGCGAAGGCCTGGCCCCCGGCCGGGTCCAGAGGGGGGTCGATGAAGGGTTCCTCCTGGCGTACCACCAAATGCGGGTCCTCGGCCCGCAACTGCTCCAGCAGCCGCTCCACCTCCGCCAGCACTGCCGACCCATCCTCCCCCGGCACGACCCGCCGGTCCACCTCGATCCAGCAGTCGGCCGGGATCACATTGATCTGCATCCCCCCGCCAATCAGGTTGACACTCGCCACCGCCCGCCCGGTCAGAGGATGCTCGGCCGAAAGCGAGGGGATGTACCGCCCCTCCAGCGCCTGGATCACCTTCACCATCTGGCTGATCGCCGAGCGCCCCTGGGACGGGTCGGAGGAGTGGGCCGCCACCCCCTCGGTTCGGATCCGCCAGCGCACCACCCCGTTGTGCGCCACGATCGGCCGAAGCAGCGTCGGCTCCCCCACCACCGCCCCCACCGGCCGCCACCCCAGGATCGGCAGGTCGTTCTTCACAAACGACTCGATCCCCGTCTTGGCGATCTCCTCATCCACCGTAAAGAGCAGTCCGACATTGTTTTCTCCCCCCCCGGCATGAGCGTAATCCTTCAGCGCCCAGAGCATCGCCGCACCCGACCCCTTCGTGTCGCACGCCCCGCGCCCAAAGAGTTTTTCTTCCCGCACCTCCCCGCCGAAGGGATCGGCCATCTGCTCCACCCCAACCGTGTCCATGTGGCTCTCAAAGAGCAGCCACGGCGCACCGGCCTTCACCTCATGCATCACCAATAAATTAAACCCCCGCCCCTCCACCGCCAGCCGCCGCGTCGCCAGCCCGAACCCGCGCGCCACCTCCTCCAGAAATTCCGCCAACGGGCGCTCCGCCTCGGCCCGCCCGCTGATCGCCTTCCCCACCGAGTCGAGTTGAACCATCTGCCCCAACAATTCAATGACGGATGAAACCATCCCCCGGTTATACCGCCGCCCCGCCCCCGGGGCCACGCCCGCCCCGCCCGCCAAGCCGTCCTGGGCCCCGGGGCCCGATAACCGGCATCGCGGGCCGTGACCGGGCCCCTTCCGTCCGAAAATTTTTAGTTTTCGGCCGCCCATGGAGAATTCCCGGCCGAAAACTCTCAGTTTCCGGTCGGAAATTTTTTGTTTACGGCCGCAAATAGAAAATTCACGGCCGCAAACTGTCCGTTCACGGCCGAGAATCTTTAGTTCACGGCCGGGAACAAAAAAT
>JBIQLO010000053.1:9901-20449 GCA_044464175.1 Planctomycetaceae bacterium
GGCTTATCCCCTGCCGCGGGCGCCTCAGTCGGCCGGATCATGAAGCCCCCTGCCGGCCAGAATCCGCGCCCTGCATCGCTCCACGCGGGCAGCGCGGGTGCTGGATTGCTTGGCCTGGGCAAAATGGAGCAGGTAGCCCCGCCGCCGTCCCGGGGTCAGCGCGGCAAAGGCCCGCTTCAGGGCCGGGTCCCGGGCCAGGGTCGCCTCCAGCTCCGGGGGCGCCGGCAGCGTTGGCTCTTTTTGATAATCCACTTTCCGACCCGCCTTCTCCAGCGCGATCGCCTCCTGGACGTAGGCTTGGAGGATCGCCTGGCGCTGCAAAATCTCATCGGCCCCGGTGAACCGGATCACCCGCGCCCCCCGCGTGTGAGGCCCGGGGCGAACCAGGAGGCGATGCGGATCGCTCAGCAGCGCTCCCTGGACAAAGTTGAGCACGCACCCGCTTTTGAACGCCCCCAGCAGCACGATGTTGCGCCCCGCCCAGGTGTAACAGGGAACCCGCCACTTCACTTCCTCGCTCAACTCGCTCTGGAGCAGAATCCGCCGCAGGGCCGACAGCTCCGCCTCCCATCGCTTGTTTTTGCGAATGTAACCCTCCACCTTCGGCGTCATGGCACTCATGGCCGCTGTCTCCTTGGATTCCCCCTGACCGGGCGCCAGCCTAGCCCGGCGGCCGCGCTTTTGCCACCGCACGGCTCGCCCGGTACGCTTGGATCGGCTCCAGGAAAAAGGATTCAACCATGACCCACCCCCTGCGCATCGGTGTGATCGGCTGCGGCGCGATTAGCGCCCAGTACTTCAAGATGGCCCCCAACTTCCCCATTCTGGAAATGGCCGCCTGCGCGGACCTCAACCCCGCCGCCGCCCAGGCCCGGGGGGAGGAATTCGCCATCCCCCGCATCTGCTCGGTGGAGGAATTGATCGCCGACCCATCCATCGACCTGGTGCTCAATCTGACCATCCCCAAGGCCCACGCCCCCGTCGCCCTGGCCTGCATCGAAGCGGGCAAGCACACCTACAGCGAAAAGCCGCTGGGGGTAAACCGGGCCGAGGGGGAAAAAATCCTGGCCGCCGCCCGGGCCAAGGGCGTGCGCATTGGGTGCGCTCCGGACACCTTTCTGGGTTCCGGCCTCCAGACCGCGCGCAAGCTGGTGGATGACGGGGCCATCGGCCGACCGGTGGCCTTCAGCGCCTTCATGCTCTGCCCCGGACACGAAAGCTGGCACCCCAGCCCCGAGTTCTACTATGAGCCCGGCGGCGGGCCGATGTTCGACATGGGCCCCTACTACCTCACCGCCTTGCTCAACCTCCTGGGCCCGATCCAGCGCCTCAGCGGTTCGGCCACCATCGCCATTCCCGACCGCGTCATCGGCTCCGAACCCAAGCGCGGCAAGCCGATCCACGTCCAGACCCCCGACCACATCGCCGGCGTCGTCGAATTCGCCAACGGCGCGGCCGGAGTGATCATGACCAGCTTCGCCATCCCCGTCGGCAACTACGATAGCAATCAGCCGATCACCCTTTACGGCACGGAGGGAACCCTCCGCGTCCCCGACCCCAACGGCTTTGACGGGCCGGTCCACCTGAAGCGCCGGGGGGATGCCGACTGGCGGGAGATCCCCCCCGCCTTCGTCACCGGCTACGGCCGGGCCGTGGGGCTGGCGGACATGGCCCAGGCGATCCGCACCGGCCGACCCCACCGCGCCAGCGGCGAGCAGGCGATGGCGGTCCTGGACGCCATGCAGGGGTTTCTGGATTCGGCCGCCACCGGCCAGGCCCACCGCCCGGCCCTCCCCTACCAGCGCCCCCGCCCCATGCCCACCGACCTCCCCTTCGGCCTCCTGGACTAGCCGCGGCGGTTTACCTTTGGGGCCCCGGCTTTTACGCTGGTCGGGATGAAAATCGGAATCATCGGCGGCTCGGGACTGGGACACACCTTCGCGGCACAGGGGGGCCGGCGGCATGAGGTCGACACCCCCTTCGGCCCCCCGTCCGACGCCCTGATCGAAAGCGACTGGGGGGGCGTGCCGCTCCTGTTCCTCTCCCGCCACGGCCCGGGTCACCGGCTCAACCCGACGCAGGTCCCCTACCGGGCCAACCTCTTCGCCCTCAAGGCCCTGGGGTGCACGCACATCCTCGCCTCCGGCGCCGTCGGCAGCCTGCGCCAGCACTACCGCCCGCGCGACCTGGTGATCCTGGACCAGCTCATCGACAAGACCATCCAGCGCCCCGCCACCTTCTACGACCAGGCCGCCGTCCATGTCCCCTTCGCCGAGCCCTTCTGCCCCCTGCTGCGCCAACTGCTCCTGGATGCCGCCAAAGCCGACGACGACGCCGGGCCGAAGACCGACTTCACCATCCACCCCCACGGCTGCTATGTCGCCATGGAAGGCCCCGCCTTCTCCACCCGGGCTGAAAGCCTGATGCACCGCCTCTGGGGGGGCGACCTGGTGGGCATGACCCTCATGCCCGAGGCCAAGCTCGCCCGCGAGGCGGAGATGGCCTACGCCGCGGTGGCCCTGGTGACCGACTACGACTGCTGGAAGCCGACCGAGGCGACGGCCGATCCGCACCACCTGCTCAAGGAGATCATCGCCAACCTGGAGGCGGCCACGGCCAACGCCCTGAACCTGCTGCAAAAAGCGGTGGCGCTGATGCCGGCGCAAAAGGAGCGGCTCATGCACTCTCCCGCCCTCTCGGCGCTGGAACTGGGGATCTGGTCGGACAAATCGGCGATCGACCCGGCCCAGGTCGAGCGCCTGCGCCCCTTGTGGGGACGCTATTTTACGAAGGAGACGGAATGATTCATGTATGGCCGCAAGAATCCCGTGGTCCGGTCAAGGCGCTGCACGGCGTCAATCTCGGGCCGATCGATATGTTCTGGAGTCTGGATTTCACGCAAGCCTTCAGGCAGCTGGCGATTCCGTCCGTGCGGACGCATGATGCCAATCTCACCGTCCTGGACACCGCGGACCTGCACACGATCTTTCCCGATCCCGACGCCGATCCGGATGATCCGGCGGCCTACCGCTTCACCCAGACCGACGACTATCTCAAGGCCATCCTCGACAGCGGTTCGAGCGTCTATTTCCGGCTGGGCCAGAGCATCGAGCACCAGCCGCACAAGGCGTACATCCGTCCCGAGCGCTGGCGCGATCCGCATCGCCTGGCGCGCGTCTGCGTCAACATCGCCCGGCATTACAATCACGGATGGGCCGACGGCCACGAATGGGGCATCCGATATTGGGAATTCTGGAACGAACCGGACATCGCCCCCTGCTGGGGCGGCGATCCGGAGCAGTTTCTCAACCTCTACCGCGCGGTGGCGCCGGCCATGAAGGGGCACGATCCGTCAATCAAAATCGGGCTGGCCGGCTTCGCCTCACCGCATTTCGCCTTTCACGAGGATGAACTGGAGGGCCGGCCGGTCCATAAATACCGGGAGGTGTTGTTGAGGGCGATCGCTGAAAAGCTGCCGATCGATTTCATCTCATGGCACCGCTACTGCGTCAGTTGGGACAACCTTGAGCAGAGCGCCCTCCGCGTCCGGCGGTTTCTTGATAAACATGGATTGAAACAGGCCGAAAGTCATCTAACCGAATGGGCTTGGACGCCCGTGCTGCCCGACGGCACCCCCTTTTTCGCCGCCCGCCGCGACAAGAAATATGACAAGATGGCCGAGTTGCTGGAGTTGACGAGCGGCGCGGCCGGGGCGGCGTTCATCTTCGGCGCGCTGGCGCGTCTGCAGGCGCTGCCGGTCGATCTGGCGCATTACTACACTGGCATCGCCTCGCTGCGCTTCGGGCTCTTCCAGGCGCTCAGCGGCATGCCCAGAAACAGCCTTGCCGGCTTCGAAGTCTTCGCCTCCTTCCTGAGCGCCCAGCGCATCCAGGCGCAATCCGATCTGCCGGAGGAGCTGGCAACCCTGGCGGTTCGTGATGGCGGCAAAATCCGGCTCGGCATCGCCCACCTGAACCCGCGGATGAACGAGGCGGTGGTGCGGGTGGAGCCGGGCGCTTCCTTGGAGCCGGCCGTTCGCCAGTACACCGACGCCGGCTGGCGGGCAATCGACGTGCAGAACAATCCCGACGGCCTTCTCCACATCCCGCTGGTCGGAGCGGGGATCACGATGGTGGAGTGGGCCGGGTGACTACGCCTTGATCAGTCTCTTGGCGTTCTCCTCATAAATCAGCGCCTGCTGGGCCGGCGTCAGGTCCAGCGTCTGAAGAAAGGCGTGAAGCTCCCCCCCGTAGTAGTCCCGGCCGAAGCTCAGGCGCTCGGCATACCGGTCGATGAACTTTTTCGCGTGCGCGGGGTCGCGCTTCAGCGCGTTGAGGCCGGAGCCGGCCGACAGGTCGCACATGAGGTTCGGGTAGGCGTCCAGCAGTTCCTGGATGCGCCCCCCCGGGGTCACCGGGCCGCCGGCATAGCTCTGGGGGTTGGTCAGTGCATCCCCGCTGATGTAGCGCCAGAAGCCCGGGGCATGGCCCAGGAAGATGGTCTGTGGGCAGGCCTGCAAGGCGCGTTCGAGGTTGTCGATCGTGCCGCCGTACCAGTTGGGCTGATAGGTCATTTCGCCCGTCTCCTTGTCCGGCAGGAACGGGGCGTCCAGGTGGAGCACCACGGGGCACCCCAGCGCCCCCGCCTTGCGGAAGAGATTGATGCAGCGCGGGTCGTCGAACGGGATGCGGAACTTCCATTCCCCGCAGACCCGCACCCCGTGAATGTTGTAGGCCGACTCAAACAGGCCCGGCGCGTTGGCGTGCAGGGGATAGGGGCAGTAGCCCAGGATGAACCGATCCGGATAGCGCTGCTTGGTCAGGACCAGGTCGCTCAGCGGCACGCCCGCGTGCGTGCCGTCAGCGCGGAAATGGATGGGGTTCAGGACGGCGTGATAGCTGGGATTGTCCTCCGCCGGCGGGATTTCCCAGCTGAGCAGCCACGCCAGGTCAATCCCCTGCTCATCCATGTCGGCCACCAAGCCGACGTCGTTGCGGCGATGCCAGAAAACGTGTTGATGGGAGTCGATGCGCATTGTTTGTGTCTCCGGGTTTAAAATGGTTGTCCTGTCCGGCCAGTGTAGGGGCGCGCCCCGGGAGTTCAACTCACCGGGAAGATGCCCCGGTAATGCGGCGAGATGGGCGCGGGCTTTCCCGCCTGGCAGACCAGCCGCCCCTCATGCACCAGCCCGGCCCCGCGGGCCGCCAGGGTCTCGACCAGCCGATCGCGCCAGCCCCGCAACCGCTCGGCGTGGGCCGGCAGCTCCGCCAGGTTCCTGGTTTCGTACGGGTCCCTTTCCAGGTGAAACAGCTGCTCCTGATTGGTCCGGGTGAACCAGATGTATTTCCATCTCCCGTCGGTCAGGAAATGGTGTTCGTTCTCAGCCGCGTAGCTGGCGCGGTGCTCGCCGTGGATGAAGTCGCGCCGGGGCGCTTCAGGGTCGCGCATCATCGGCAGCACGCTCTTTCCATCCACCCCCGCCGGAATGTCGACGCCGCAGGCCTCCAGAATCGTCGGCAGGATGTCCTGCAGGCAGACCGGCGCATCGCTTTGGGCCTGAACCTCGGCCTTCATTGTCGGCGGCAGGCAAACCAGGAAGGGAATGTGCGCTGAGCCTTCATACGGGTAGGTCTTGCGCCACAGGTGGTGATCCCCCATCATGTCGCCGTGGTCGGAGGTGAAAACGATCATCGTGTTCTCCAGCAGGCCGTTGCGCCTGAGGAAATGGTGCACGCCGCCGATCTGGTGGTCGATGAAATGGATGCTGGCGTAATAGCCCGCCCTGGCCTCCCGTTCCTGATCCGGCCGCAACCGGCCGCGCCAGGCGTCCGGATCGACGCTGCGCACGTCATGAATCCCCGCCCAGTCCCCCACCGCCGGGGCGGGCAGGTCGCGCTGCTTGTAGAGGTCCAGGTAATACGCCGGCGGATCGTAGGGCGCGTGGGGCCGCAGGAAGGAGGTCTTGAGGAAAAAGGGGCGGTTGGGGTCGCGGCGCTCCAGAAAGCGAACCGACTCCTGCGCCGTCCACGCGGTGGGGTGAAGGTGATCGGGCAGGTGCCAGGGGCGGCACATCCATGAGTTGGGACCGAGGCCGTGCACCGTGCTGCTGCAGTCGCCCGGCCGATTCTGGTCGAACCACCGCCGGTAATCGGTATCGACTTCCGGATTCAGGCTGTAGGTGCGCACGTCATGGAAACCATGCAGGCTCCGGTGCGGCTCCACCCCCAGATAGCCGACGCACTGGGTATGGTACCCCGCCTGCGCCAGCATCTGCGGAAGCGTGTTCTGCGCCGACAGGATCGGCCCCTTGGCCGGGTCGCGGTACATGATGCCGACATTCCACGGATCCTTCCCGGTGATCAGAGACGCGCGGGCCGGAATGCAGCTGGGCGTACACGTATAGGCGTGATCGAAGCGCGTCCCCTGCGCCGCGATGGAATCGAGATGGCTCGTCTCGACGACCTGGTTGCCGTAGCAGCCCATCGCATCCCACCGCAACTGATCGACCATGATGAACCAGACGTTGGGTTGTTGCATTGAGTTTTCCTGAAGTTGATTCTGACGGTACACCGATGCGCCCTCGGCGGCAATCCTTCCGGAGGCGCCACCCCCCATTTTGAATGGATTGCCGGTCGCTTCTCCTCCCCCCTCCCCCGTACGCCAAAGGAGCGGTGGGGTGGGGGTTTTTGGCTGAGAAACCGCCTGTAGCCTCCCGTCCCTGCCCCGGCACGATCGGAACAACCGCTTCGTGCCTTCGTGGCTCGCGCCCGTTGCATGCCGCCTCAGGAACCGGATCCGGGAGCTTTTAACCCCACCGGCATGCCACCACCGCCGCCCGATCCCGTCCCGCCGCTTCCCTCACCATCACCCGCACCTGCTTGCGCTGCTCGTCATAGACCCACCCCCGTCGGCGTCGGATGAAGCCACCGCCTGGCCGTTGACCCACAACGCCTTGGGCGCGGCCTCGCTCCGCAGCCGGACCAGATACCGCCGCGCCTCCGGCATCCCCGCATACCGCCCCTGCCGCGGCCCGATCTCCAACTCAAGCGCCTCCCCCTCGCGCCGGCAGCGCATCGTCGTCGTCGCCACCTCCCCGGCCTGATATGCCAGCGACAGCCCATCATCCTCATACAGCATAAAAGCGCTTTCCCCATGCGGAAAGACATCCAAAGCCACCGTTTGCGTCGATTTCTGCCCCACGTACTGCATCAGCGGCCACTTGGGAACAATCGCCCCGCCGCGCACGAACAGCGCCCCGCCCCGGCCCGCCGGCGGCGTGTACACCAGGTCCTCCGGCCCCTCATGCGCCTGCCCCGTCCAGTAGTCGATCCACCGCCCCGCCGGCAGATGCACCCGATCCGTGAACGCCGCCACCAGCAGCGCATCGCCGAACATGTACTGCCCCAGCAACTCATCCCCCTTCGGGTCTTCCGGAAATGCCAGCGGCATCGCCCGCACGATCGGCAATCCCGTCCGATGCGCCACATGGGCGGCCGAGTAGATGTACGGCAGCAGCCGATACCGCAACCGCGCATAGAACTTGAACATCGCCCCCAGCTTCTCCCCCTGGAACCAGGGATGCCGCCAGTAATTCCAGCTGTTCAGCTGCGACCAGGGCTGCAAAAATCCAAAATGAATCCCCGCCGGCGTCACGATCTCCATGTCACAGCTCGTGTTGGCGTGCCCGCTGAGCCCCAGGTTCAGCAGCGACACCAGCGGCTTGGCCCCGCCCCCCGTGTCCCCCGCCCACGTCGCCACGTACTGCTGCACTCCCGTCCACCCGCCCGCGCTGTAGACCATCGGCCGCTGCTTCGTGTACCGGGCATACCCCTGATACATCTGCTTGTCATAAATCAGCGGATAGAGATTGTGCATTTCCCGATCCTCCATCCCGTTGGCCCACTTGCGGTCCGGGTGGTCGATCACCTGGTTCGAGCCATCCAGCTTGAAGGCCGACGCCCCCTGATCCACAAATTTCTTCAGATGCTCGAACCACGCCTCCTGCGGCTTGGTGACATTGTCCATCCGCACCACCGTCTGGAAGTGCTCATCCTTCTCAAAATCATCCTCATGAAATACCGGCTTCCCCCCCGCCGCCAGCTTTTCCGCCTCCGCCGGCTTCTTTGCCGCCGCGTTTCGCTCCTCCTCATAGCTCAGGTCATAGTCGCAGCAGAGCCAGAGGCTGATCTTGAACCCCATCCGCTCCGCCGCATCCATGAAGTTCCCCGGCCCCTTCTGCAGATACGAGGGAATAAAAAATTTCTCAGGGTCCCACTGCTTCTCGGTGGAATAGTCATAGAACTTGCTCATCCACCCGGGCTCCAGCCCGATGATGTCGCACGGAATCCGCTCCCGCCGGAAATTCAGCCCATCCTCCAGCATCTCCCGCGCATCCGCCCGCATGTTGCACACGAAGGTCAGCCCGTACGCGTGCAGCGGCAGCAGCACCGGCCGCCCCGCAATCGCCGTGTACCGCTGCAGCAGCGCCGGCAGCGACTCGCCCACAAACAGGAAATAGTCCAATTCCCCCTGCCGCCCGGCCACCCGCAGCCGATCCGCCGCGCTTTGTCCCACATCAACCCCATGCTTCCAGGTGGTGTTGATCAGCATCCCCCAATGCCGCGTGCTCATCAGAAACGGAATCGGCACGTACGACACGACATTCTTCACCCACATCGGCGTGGCATACCCCCGCCGATTCAGTCGGTCCCGCGCCACATCCCCCAGCCCATACAGCCGCTCCCCCTCCTCCAGATGAAATTCCGCCCCAAACCCCTGCCGCTCATCCGACCACGCCGCCTCCGCCTCCCGCAGCAGCGTCCGCCCCTGCCCATCCCCCAGCGTCACCCGCCCATCGGCCAGGCCAACCTCCAGCGTCGCCTCCCCCGTCCGGATCACCCGATGCGAACCCCGCTCCTCCACCTCGAACTTCGTCCGCTCCGCCGTCCGGCAAAGCACGCCGTACCGCTCCAACGTCGCCGGTCCAAAGCGCCCATCGGCCCGCAATCGGATGCGGAACGTGTGCGGCGCGACTACCTCCACCCGCAACACTCCCTGGGGCAACTGCACATCCACGACCGAACCCTCCGCCTGAATGGTCTTGCTCATTGGAAACTTTCCGGAATGTCCCATCCCCCCGCCTCATCCCACACAAACCGCCACGTGCACACCCACCGTCCCCCGGTTCCCATCCGCTGGTCCTTCAAGGTCAGCGGCCCCCGGCTCCCCTCCTGCTTCGTCACCTGCTCACCCCCGAGCGCCCCCGCCGATGTGCCGATCCACAGCACCCGCGTCCCATCGCTCAGCCGTGCCCATCCCTGTTTGAATCCCCACGCCAGCTGCGTCCCCCCATGCCAGTGATAGGCGATGGATACCTCCGCCCCGCCACTCTCAAACTCATCCCGTACCGTCACATTGCCGGATGTCTCCAACCGCACCTCCCGAACCACCTCGACCCCCAACCCCTCATAGCACGGAGTCAAATCCAGCCGCACGAACCCCGCCTCCAGCGCCAACACCCTGACTCCCCCCCGCGTCTGCATCTTTCCGTTAATCACCGGCCCATTGTGCGCGCTGACCCCCAACGTGTATTCCCGCTCCAGCCCCGGGCGATACTGCTGATACCCCGGGTCCACAATCCAAAACCGCCCCTCCCTCCCGATGCACAGATGCCCCCCATCCTTGTGCAGATGCCCCACCGACGTGCGCGGAGCCCCTGCCATCACCAGCACATCCCCCGCCTCCCATCCCCGCCGCAGGCTGATCGCGCACTGGACATCCCGCACCCCCGCCCCCGGCGCGCGCTCCTGCCCCCACGCCGATTCACGCTCCAGCGCCCCCGCCAGCATCGCGCCCGGCATCCGCTCGGGCCGGCACCGCCGCAGCAGCCACAGCCCCTCCCCCCAGCCGCACCAGTCGCTCAGCCTGAGCAGCGCGGTCATCCAGAACGGCATCTCCGGCTCCACATCCCCCACCGGCGCCTGAATGTCCGCCCGTCCCGGCAGCACACACCCAATCCATTCCTCAAGCAGCGACCCCCACGCCTCCCGATGTCCCGGCAGCGATTCCCGCCCGCTATAATCCGCCAGCCATCCCGTGACGTGATCCATCAGATACCCATCGTACGCAAACCCCTCGGTGTGATGCGCGGTCTCCCGCAATTCCAGCCATCGCCCCACCGCCCGCTCCGCCACCCCGTTGAGCCACGCCGAATCCCCATGCCCGATCGCCCGTGCCAGCTGTGCTGAACGCATCAGCGTAATGGTCCGAATGTTATGAAGCTGCGTCGGCGAAAACGGCGGCTCAATCGCCCACACATCCTTCGCCCAAGGCCGCACATCCCGCTCCAGCAGCGCCCCGGCCGCCTCCCGCGCCCGCCCCAGCAGCCCCGGCTCCCATCCGCGCTCATCCCCCAGCCCCAGCGCCAGACACCCCGCCAGATGCCCCGTCACGAGATTTACCCCCATCAGCGGCTCGACAAATGCCTCCCACCCCGCCAGCGCCCCCAACTCCCGCTGAAACAGCCCCCCCGCCTCCCGGTCCCCCAAA
>JBIQLO010000054.1:0-20248 GCA_044464175.1 Planctomycetaceae bacterium
CCGCCTGGCCATGAGCGGCCACCAGCTGAAAATCCGCCTCCACGACGCCGCCACCGGCCGCCGGGCCAAGCCCGCCGGCGTCAGCGGGGCGGCCCTCTTCAGCTTCGTCGGCCCCACCCCCCCGGCCGACCTGGCCCAGTGGACCTACCGCCGGAACACCGGCCGCACCACCGCGACCATCGACTTCGACCTGGCCCTGAGCCCCGGCACCCAGGTCTGGGTCAGCGCCTACTGGGTCAACCCCCGCGGCCAGCCCGGCCCCAGCGCCCAGCCCCTGGGCGCCCTGATCCAGTTCGGATCCCCCGCCGTCGGCACACCTGCGGTGAGCACACCTGCGGTGGGCACGCCTGCGGTGGGCACGCCTGCGGCGAGCACGTCTGCGGTGGGCATGCCTGCGGCGGGCGGCGCGGAACAATCCGCCGGCGCTGAGACCCGCACGCCACTGCGCAAGGCGGCGTAGGGAACCGTGAACCCTCAAGCCAGGAGGCATGAGGCGCAACCCCCCGCGGGGCCGCTTCATGCCTTCATGGCTTGAGGGCCTTGCGCTGCCCCGCGCCCGGCCGCAGCGCGGCATCCGGGAAAAAAATCCGCGCCCGATCGGTTATACTCTCCCGCGCCATGAACGATGCCCCGCCCCTCTTCGATTTTGCCTTTTTCATCCGCCTCCTCCTCGGCGCGGCGGTCGGGGGGCTGCTGGGGTGGGGAATCACCTTTTTCTTCGGCGCCCCCTGGCTCCTGATCGCCGTGCCCGCCCTGATCTTTGGCCTCCTGTCCGCCTTCTTCGGCGATGACTTCTGGCGTCCCCTGGGCTCAATTCTGGCCGAGCTGATTTTTTGGTGGTGAGTCTCGGGGGGGCAAGACGACGGGAAAACCCTGCGCCTCGTCCAGCCGGTGCGGGGCCCGCTCGGTGTCGCGCCCCAGGTAGGGCGCCCCGGCCATCCAGATCACCCCCCCCACCAGCATCATGACCGACACCGCCGCGAACCCCACGTTCATCCCCCACCGGTCGCTCATCCACCCGATCAAGGGGGGCGAGATCGCATCCCCCAGGGCGTGGATGATGAAGATGTTGATCGCAAATCCCGTCGCCCGCATCGCCGGGTGCGTCACGTTGGCCAGGGCCGTGTTGCTCGGGCCGGTGTTGAAAAAGAGGCAGAAGACCGCCACGAAGATGATCCCCCAGGCCCAGGGAAACGGCGTCCACAACACCGCCAGAAACAGCGGAAACCCCGCCAGCATCCCCCCGCCCGAGACCAGGAAATACGACCCGCTGAAGCGCCCCCGCAGCTTGTCCCCCGCCCACCCGCCGGCCAGCGTCCCGGCCAGCCCCGCCACCACCGCGATCCCCCCGAAGATCGTGTTCACGGAGGCGATCGAGCCCCAATGCCGGTATTTGAGCACGTAGGTCGGCATCCAGTAGGCCACCCCCCCGATGGCGAAGGTCATCGCCGTCATCGCCAGCGTGTTGAGCACGTAGGAGGGGGTTTGCCCCAGCATCAGGTAATCCCGCGCGCGCACCGGCCGCTCCTGGGCCGCCCCCTCGCTCCCCCCCCGCGGCGGGTCCTTCATGAAAAAGGACCAGACCCCCAATAAAATCCCCGGCGGCACCACCAGGAAAAAGGCCCAGTGCCAGCTCCAGTACCGCGCCACCACCCCCCCCAGCACGTACCCCAGCGCGCTGCCCACGGGGATCGCCATGTAAAACCAGCTCAGCACCCGCCCGCGCGAGGCGACGGGGTAATAATCCGACAGCGCCGTCGGCGCGATCGGCCCGTAGGCCGCCTCCCCGATCCCCACGAACAGCCGCGTCAACAGCAGGAAGACAAACCCCTGGGCCAGCCCCGAGGCCCCGCTGGCCACGCTCCAGATCAGCACCCCCACCCCCACCAGCAGCCAGCGCGAAAAGCGGTCGGCCAGCCACCCGAACAGGGGCGAGGTGACCATGTAGCTCAGCAGGAACGCCGTCGCCAGCCACCCGGCCCTCTCATCGCTCAGGTGGAAATCGTGCTGGATCTTGGGCACCACCGCCGCCAGCACCTGCCGGTCGATGTAGTTGAACAGGTTGATCCCCAGCAGCAGCGCCAGCGCCGCCCGGGCGCCGGGCGCGGCCGAGGCCCTGGGAGATTCAAAGCGCGTCACCGGCATCAGCCTCCACGGTACGGACCGCGTGAACAAAATACAAAAAAGAGCCCCCCCGCGGCGAGCCCCTTTGCCCATTCGCCCGGGAGAAAGCCGGAAAAATCTTTTTCTCTCTCTCGATTTTCATTCACAAGCCGGCACCAGGGCCGGATTTATGAATTTCCTACCTAATTGGTCGCTTTTGTTGACTTTTCCCCTTTTTCTCTGCTATTCTATAGTCATCGTCGAGGCAACCGCGCTGGCGGCTGTCCGGCGCCGGCACGCCGGCCAGTGGCATCGGGCGGTTGTTACGCCCGCCAGGGGGCCGGCCCCGCCCAGGCATCAAGGAGCTGATCCAATGAGTGTAAATCCCGCCGCAACGACCGCCAAGCCCGCCCCGGCCGAGCTGGAAATCCCGACCTGGGAGCAGGTCCTCAAGCGCAACACCATCGAGCGCCTCAAGCACGAGCGCGCCCCGATCGAGATCATCAACGACATCCCCCGCCTGATCGACATCGGCTATGAGGCCGTCCCCGAGGAGGACATCGTCCGCCTCCAGTGGTGGGGCCTCTACCACGACAAACCCAAGACCGGCGGCTTCATGCTCCGCGTGAAGATCGCCGGCGGGCTGCTGACCGCGCCCCAGCTTCGGGTCATCGGGCAGATCGCCAACAAGCACGGCCAGGGGCACGGGGAAATCACCACCCGCCAGGACATCCAGCTCCACTCCATCCGCCTGGAGAGCCTGCCGGATGTCTACCAAACCCTCAAAGACGCCGGACTGACCACCGCCGGCGGGTGCGGCGACGTGCTGCGCAACATCACCAGCTGCCCGGTTTCCGGGCTGGAGCCGCAGGAGGCCTTTGACGTGCGCCCGGTGCTGCAGGAGGTGGCCGACTACTTCTACGGCAACCCGACCTACGCCAACCTCCCGCGCAAACACAAGTACACCATCAGCGCCTGCCCCCACCAGTGCAACGCCCCGGAGATCAACTGCGTGGGCCTGATCGGCGCTGTGAAGGAGGGGCGCGAAGGATTCGCCATCACCATCGGCGGCGGCCTCTCGGCCCAGCCGCGCCTCGCCCGCGACATGGACGTCTTCGTCCCCAAGGAAGAGGCCCGCCAGGTGCTGGAGGCGATCACCGGCGCCTGGCTGGAGAACCTCCGCTATCGCCGCAGCCGCGCCAAGGCCCGCTTCAAGTTCATGGTCGATGACTACGGCCCCGACGCTATCCGCGAGATGGTCGAGGCCAAGCTGGGGCGCAAGCTCGAGCGCCTCCCCGCCCCGCACCCCGTGGGCCACACCTCCCACCTGGGCGTCAACCGCCAGAAGCAGGAGGGGCTCTCCTACATCGGCTTCCCCGTGAAGATGGGGTGGATCAACGGCGACGACATGCAGGCCATCGCCGAGGTGGCCGAGGCCGTCGGCGGCGATGTGCGCCTGACGCAGCAGCAGAACTTCATCATCGCCAACGTGCCCAACGAGCGCGTCGATGAGGTCGTCGAGCGCATCGGAAAGATCGGCTTCTCCCTCAAGACCAACGCCCTCTACGGCAACTCCATCGCCTGCACGGGCGAGCCGTTCTGCAACTACGCCGTGACGCTGACCAAGGACAAGCTCAAGGAGATTCTGGCCGCCCTGGATGAGCGCTTCGGCGACCGGATCAGCCACCTGCGCATCCACCTGGACGGCTGCCCCCACGCCTGCGCCCAGCACTTCACCGGCGACATCAACCTCACCGGCACGACGGTGCGCCTGGGCGGCGGCGGCAAGATGGAAGGGTACGACATTCTCCTCCGCGGCGGCGTGGGCGCCAAAAAGGCGATCGCCCGCCCGGTCTTCCGCCGGGTGCGCACGGATGAAGTGATCGGCTACCTCGAGCGCCTGATCGCCGCCTGGCTCGACGCCAGGGAACAGGCCGAGCTGGAGGACCGGGATCTCTCCTTCCGCGACTTCTGCGATGAACGCACCGACGAGCAGTTGCAGACGATCGTCACCGGCGAACTGGAGACGGTTCCGGCCTGAGAAATCCGGGGGGCGGGGTCGCTGAGCCCGCCCGCAACGGCAGATAAAAACTAATTACCGGGCAACGCCAAAGCGTCCCAAGAAAGCAAACCCATGAGCAACGCAACACAGAGCGCGCCATCAGTCGCGCCTTCGGATGAACGGATCATTTTTGACGAACTGGACCTGGGCGAAATCGCCCTCGACCTGGATGACAAGGAGCCGCAGGATGTCATCACCTGGGCCCTGGAGACCTTCGGCGAGCGCCTGGCTTTCGTCACCTCCTTCCAGTCCGACGGCATGGCCATTCTCGACATGGCCTACAAGCTCAAGCCGGACATCCGCGTCATCTCCGTGGACACCGGCCGCCTCCAGCCCGAGACATACGACTACATCGAGCAGGTGAAGAACCACTATCCCGACATCCGCCTGGAGCTGCATACGCCCGACCACCGCGAGCTGGAGCCGCTGGTCGCCCGCCACGGCATCAATCTCTTCCGCCAGGATGTCCCCAAGCGCCTCCTCTGCTGCCACGTGCGCAAGGTGCGCCCCCTCCTGCGGGCGCTCAACGGACTGGATGCCTGGGTCACCGGCCTGCGCCGCGACCAATGGGCCTCCCGCTCCAACATCCGCAAGTGCGAGATCGACCACGACCACCACGGCATCGTCAAGGTGAACCCCCTGGCCGACTGGATGGAAGACGACGTCTGGGATTACCTCAAGGCCAACGGCGTCCCCACGCACCCGCTGTATGAAAAGGGATACACCAGCATCGGCTGCGCCCCGTGCACCCGCCCCATCAAGCCGGGCGAGGACGCCCGCGCCGGACGCTGGTGGTGGGAAAAGAACGCCCCCAAGGAGTGCGGCATCCACTGCCCGATCGAAACCGGCGGCTTCGAGCACGAAGTCCACGCCATCCTCGGCGACGAGCACGAAGGCGGCGAGGGCATTTAATCAACTCGCCGTGTGAATCGAGGCGTCGGAGCCGCGACCGGCAGGCGGCGGATTGGCCCGGAGGGGCCTCCGCCTGCTTAAGTTCGCGGCTCCGATCCTCTGGCCCAAAGTCCACAGGCGCTCATGACGGAGGATCCACCCATGGACCAACCCCTCTCCCTGGAATCTCAGGAACAATCCCTCCTCACCGAGGAACTGGCCGCGCTGAGCGAGGCATTGCCGCCGGAGCGCCGCGCCCCGTACCAGGCGCTGGCCCAGGCCGCCGCCGCCGGCGCGATTCCGCCGGAGCAGATCAAGCTCCTGGAATCGGTGCTGGAGCTGCTGCTGGGCAGCGGACGCGTGCGCCATGCCCACCGTGCCGAGGGGGAACGCCTTCTTCAGGCCCTTTATAAGCGCACCCCCCGCGGGCAGGCGACCGAGCAGGAACTGGCCCAGGTCAACCAGGGCCTGGCCGCCCTGGCCGGCCACCGCATCAGCGGCATCCGCGCCAGCTCCCGCATTCCCGGCCATTACACCCTCATGATCGACAGCGAGACCCTCCACCTCGAACTGGTTGCCGACGCCCGCGGCCTGCGCATCGAAAAGGCGGCGGTGTAGTCCCACCCTTCGCTTCAGATTCAACGAGCCGCGCACGAAATAAGCGGCCGGCCGCCCGACCGCTTTCGTTCATGCACGACTCCGGCAAGCGCTGCAACCGCCCGGGGCATCCCCCGCTATTTCCTCGGCGATTTCTTGAAATAATCCGCCAGGTCCAGCCGGTAAAACCTCCCCGTCGGCGCATTCTCCCCCACCGCCAGATAGAGCCGGCGCGCCCCCGGCTCGAAAATCATTGACTGCAACGTCATGTTCCCCTGCGCCACCTCCCTCAGCATCCACTCGATCTGCCCCACGCCGATCCGCCCGAACTCCCGGTCCGCTTCGGCGCGCATGCAGTCAAACCGCCACGAGCGCCCCGGCGTGGTCCGGTCCTGCCCCCGTTGGTGGTTCGTGCTCAGCAGCGCGGACCCCGGCTCCCCCCGCCGCACCACCACCTGCTCGGGCGTGATCTCCGCCACCGCCCGGTGGCCGGCCGCATCCATCAGCATCAGGTTGTTGGCCGTCTGGCGCGGCAGCCGGCGCAGCAGCGCGATCGCCTCATCCACCGTCCGGCAGCGCTCCAGGATCGTCCGGTAGAGCAGCGGATAGGGCATCCCCCGTGGCAGCGCCATCCCGCGCGGCACCTCCATGTTCGCCAGCGTCAGCCCATGCTCGTTCATCCCCGAAAGTACCCCCATCATCCCCGGCCACCCCACCGCCGCGAAGGCGTACCGCTCCTTGGGGTGGTAAATCAACACCACCGTCTGCCGGGCCGCCACCCCCAGGCCCGGAAAGTCCAGATTGCGCCCGAACCGCCCCACCCCATCCGCAGACGCCGCCGCCGGCAGCGTGATGGTCGAGCAGGCCGTCACCGGCGACAGGTCCAAAAAGCATTGCGCCAGCAGCACCTGCTCCGGATCCAGACCGCTCGCCTGGGCGATGGCATCCATCTCCGCCCGATATTCCTCCGGGATATGCGATTCAAACGCCCGCGCCGCCATCGTCGCCGACCAGCGTTTGAAGTCGGTGGCAAACCAGGGCTTGAGGTATCGCTCAAACAACAGGTGCATGGGCGCGGACAGCGCCTGGCCATATTCCCGCCCGATCTGCTCCGGCGTGCCGCTCAGCTCGATCACCGGCGCCACAAAGGCCCGGGGCGCTGAGGGGGCCACAGCCATCCCCTGCGCTGCCGGCGGCGGCGCTGGCGCACGCATCTGAGTCGGCCGAGCCACCCCGGCGCACCCGCCGGCCAGCAAACAAACCCCGGCCACCCCCATCCACCCTGTCCATTGCTTCAAATTCACGCTCCATTATAGGCCCCCGGCGGAAACTTTTGCATTACCCCTTGTTCCTATCGGAGAAGTCGGTATTCTGTTCCCTCCGTTGTTTTTTAAGGAGTACTATCGATGGCATTGATTGCGCCTCATGGCGGAAAACTGGTTAACCGCATTCTTGATTCCAAGGCCGCCGAGGCCGCACAGCGGGAGGCCCAGGGCCTCCCCTCCCTGACCCTCTCGCCCCGCGAGCAGTGCGATCTGGAAATGATCGCCATGGGGGCCTTCTCCCCCCTCACCGGCTTCATGGGACAGGCCGATTTCCAGCGCGTCTGCAAGGAAATGCGCCTGGCCGACGGCACCGTCTGGCCGATTCCTGTCACGCTCACCCCCCCCAATGACGTGGCCGCCAAAATCGAAGTCGGGCAAAAAGTCGCCCTCAAGGACGACCAGGGGCGCATCCTGGGCATCCTGAGCGTCACGGAAAAATACCCTCACGACAAGAACCTGGAGATCCCCAACGTCTACAAGACCGAAGAGGATGCCCACCCCGGCGTGGCCGAGATTCGCAAGCAGGGAGACACCTGCATCGCCGGATCGATTGAGGTCGTCAACAAGAACTACGACCCCGAGTTCCCCGAATACCGCCTCCGCCCGGAAGAAACGCGCGCGGAATTCGACAAGCGCGGCTGGAAAACGGTCGCGGCCTTCCAGACCCGCAACCCCATCCACCGCTCGCACGAATACCTCACCAAGTGCGCCCTGGAGATGACCGATGGGCTGATGATCCACCCCCTGGTCGGCAAGACCAAGGCCGACGACATCCCCGCCGAGACCCGGATGCGGTGCTACAAGACCCTCATCGAGCACTACTACAACCCGGAACGCACCTTCCTGGCGGTCATGCCCCTGGCCATGCGTTACGCCGGCCCGCGCGAGGCGCTGCTCCACTCCCTGATCCGCAAGAACTACGGCGTCACCCACTTCATCGTCGGGCGCGACCACGCCGGCGTCGGCAACTACTACGGCACCTACGAGGCCCAGCAGTTGTTCGACAAGTTCGACCCGGCCGAGATCGGCATCACCCCCCTGAAGTTCGAGAACACCTTCTACTGCAAGAAGACCAAGCAGATGGCCAGCTCCAAGACCACCAACTCCGCCCCGGAAGAGCGCGTCTTCCTCAGCGGCTCCAAGGTCCGCGAGATGCTCCGCAATGGCCAGCGCCCCCCCGAGGAATTCAGCCGCCCCGAAGTGGCCGACATCCTCATCAAATGGGCCACCGGCAAATAAGCCGACACACCCAACGGCAAAAAAGGCCGCTTCCCACCGGGAAGCGGCCTTTTTCATTTTATTCACACGCCACGCCATGGCGTGCCAAAAGCGGCTATTTCTTGGCCAGTCCGATCACCCCGCACCCGATCCGCCCGCCGGCATCTCCGGTCGGCTGGCTCTTGAGGTCATCGGCCTTCTGGTGCACGATCACCGCCCGGCCCAGGATCGGGTTCTTCGAGCCGTCCACGGTGATGTTGTCCAGCGTCAGTTCCAGATGGGCATTCCCCTTGGAATCGGCCTTGATGTTCCCCATGTCCCCCGCGTGCCGCATGCCCGCCTTGGGCCCGGCGTGGTGATGCCCCTCCGGGTTGTAATGCCCGCCGGCGCTGCTGGCGTCGGGCGCGCTGCAATCGCCGAATTCATGAATGTGGAACCCGTGCGTGCTGTTGGGCTTGAGCCCCTGCAGGTCCGCCGTCACCCGCACGCCCCCCGCCACCGGCTCAAATCGCACGGTTCCCTCCACCTTGTTTCCCCGCGTCGGATGAATCACCGCCACGGCCGAATCGCCGCTGTGGCGGGCCGAAGTGTCCATCGCCGCCATCGCATGGGTCGAATGTTCCGTCCCCGCCTCCGACGAACCCTGCGCTGCGCATCCACCGGCCGCCAGCCCCGCCCCTATCACCGCAATCGCCATCATCCGAATCATCGTGCAGCTCCTTGTGTAAAGTGCCTTACCAATCGAGCTGATCTTAACGATTTCCCCCCAGTGGCAAACCCCAAAAATGGCCCGGTTCATATTGGATTTGGAGGGGTGGGATCCAGAACCCAGAATTCCGCTCCCTCACCCCTTCTTCTCGAACTGCGCCTTGAACGCCTCCAGCGATGTGAAGCCCGACGGCAGCTTCGCCTCCTCCGCCAGCATCACCGGAATCCCCTCGCGCACCGGATAGCGCAGCCCCCCCACCTCCGCCACCAGAAAATCCCCCTCCTGATGCAGTTTGCTGTGGGTGATCGGGCAGCGCAGGATCGATAGAAGGTCCGCCTCAACGGTATTGGTCGTGTGGTTCATCAGCGCATCAATATAGAGACTCCGTCCCTCAAATCCACTGATCCCGGAGCATTTTCAACTGCGCGAAATCCTCGGCATTAAACCATTCCGGGCACTCATCCCCCGCCGGAATAAAGCGCGCAAAAAACGCCTCGGCATCCTCCTCGATCAGCTCCCGGTCCTGCCCCAGCGCCAGCCGCTTGGCGTAGAGATCATCCTCCTGGCTCACCAGCCGCAGCGCCTCCTCTCCCGCCGTCCGCCGCACGCAGTCGGCCAGTTGCTGATAGAACATCCACACCTCCTCATCGGGGAACGGCGGCGGGTGGCAATGCCGCAGCAGCGCGTGGTGGAAATACTTCACCTTCTCTTCCCAGCTCAGGTTCGGGTCCAGCGCCAAGGTCAGGTACTGCCCCACCTTGGCCGCCTCGTGGGCGTGCGGATTGCCGTCGCGCTCGGCGTGGCGGGCCAGCCGGGCGTACTGCGATTCCGGCAGTCCGATTTCCGGCATCGGGGGCATCGGAACCGCCCGCTCCTTTTTGGAAGAACGAGGTTGAGCCACCATGACGGACACCTCGCCAATACGGCGCGGCACAGCGGCGGCCAAGAGGGATTGCAGACACCGGCGCTGGAACCGCCCCGATGAACAAAACGCAGTATACCCCCCCCGCCGTTGCTCTGACAACCATTTTCTGCCGGACGATTCGCCCCCCCAAAGTGCGGCAAAAAGCCGCCCCCAGTGGTGAAGGAGGTAAAATATGCCGATCATTTCATATAGAGGTTGTTCAATGAAGTGCTGGATTGCCTTATTGCTTCTGGTCCTGACCCCCGCCACCCTGGCGGCCGACGCCGCGGGCGCACAAGCCACCACCCGCCCCGCCGCCGTTCCCCCCTGGCCCGCGACGGTCCAACGCTTCGCCCAGGCATTGCTCGACGGCAACGCCAAGGCCGCCGCCCGCGAATGCGACCCTCAGGCCCGATTTCGCTCCCTCAGCGCCAGCCCGGCCGAGCGGGAGCAATCCATTGAGCGTCTGATCGCCTACATCGCCGGTGGAACTCTCCTGGGCTCCCACGGCTATCTCTTCCCCCCCCTGGCCATGGGGGCGGATGTCGCCGCGGACTTCAAAAACGCCCAGGGCATTCCCGATGAGGTGCGCCAGCGGATGATTCCGGTGGACGATGACGCCATCAAGCGAGCCAATGCCACCGCCGTTCAGTGGGTGGCCGAGGTGCTGGACGCCCGGCAGGATGATCCCGTGGGCGTCCTGGTCTTCTTCCGCCCCAACCGGGACAGCGAAAACCTCCTGGGCGCCGCCGCGGCGCCCGAGGTCATCTTCATCCTGCTCAAGGGGCGGCCCCAGGGGGATCACCAGTTCCAGATCACCCAGGCCGTCTACGGCAATCCCCTGACCCCGAAAAATTAGCCCCTGCCCAACTGGCAACCGCTCCCTGGCGGACCTATGATCCCCCCTCCATGATCGACACCCACTGCCACCTGACCGATCCGCGTCTGGGGGATCAGTTGGAGGGCGTCCTCCAGCGCGCTGCCGCCGCCGGCGTCACCCGGATGATCTCCATCGGTACCGACCTGGAGGACAGCGCCGAGGCCGCCGCCCTCTGCCGGAACCGCCCCCACCTCCGCTGCGCGGTGGGGGTCCATCCCAACTACACGCCCAACGTCGCGCTGGACCAGCTGCCCCGGCTCCGGGGGCTGGCCGCCGATCCGGCCGTTGTCGCCCTGGGGGAGATGGGGCTGGACTACCACTACGACACCCCCAAACCGCACCAGGCCGCTGTTTTTGAGGCCCAGCTTCAACTGGCGTCCGAACTGAACCTGCCCATCGTGATCCACTGCCGCCAGGCCGTAGATGACTGCCTAGCCATCCTCAGGCAATTCCCCTCCATTCCCGGTGACTTCCACTGCTTCACCGGCACCCCGGAGGAGGCCCGGCGCATCCTTGACGCCGGGTACATGATCGGGCTGACGGGGGTGGTGACCTTCAAGAACTCCCCCGAGCTGCGCGAGGTGGCCCGCTTCATTCCCGCCGACCGCCTGCTGGTCGAGACGGATGCCCCCTACCTCTCGCCCGAGCCGGTGCGCAAGCAAAAGATCAACGAACCTTCCTTCGTCATTCACGTCGCCGCCCGCATCGCCGCCGAGCGGCAGGTCCCGCTGGAAGAACTGGACCGCCTCACCACCGAGAACGCCCTGCGCTTTTTCCGATGGAATCCCGCCGACCTGGCGGGCCCCCGATAAAATCGCCCGCGACGGCTTAGCGGGCCGCGCGGTGTCTGCGTCCTTTGCTTTTGGGCTGCCAGATGGCGCGCTCGTCGCGCGGTTCGGGCTCGCCGGAGCCGATGGTGGGGGCGGCGCTGAATTCGCGCAGCTTGTCGCGGAGCTGGGCCGCGCGCTCGAATTCGAGGTTTTTGGCGGCCTGAAGCATTTCCTCCTCCAGGAGTTTGATGATTTCGGTCTGGTCCATCTGCTCGACGTTGGCGCGGATGGCTTCCTGAACGGTCTTGCGGGCCTTGATTTCCGAATCGATGCCGCGGCGGATGGCGCGCTGCACCGTGGCGGGGGTGATGCCGTGGGCCCGGTTGTATTCCATCTGAATCTGGCGGCGGCGGTTGGACTCGTCCATGGCGGCCTGCATGGCGGGGGTGACGGTGTCGGCGTAGAGAAGGACGCGGGCGTTGACGTTGCGGGCGGCGCGGCCGATGGTCTGGATGAGGGAGGTTTCGCTGCGGAGGAAGCCGGCCTTGTCGGCATCGAGAATGGCAACGAGGGAGACTTCCGGCAGGTCGAGGCCTTCGCGCAATAGATTGACACCGACCAGCACGTCATAGTCCCCCTGGCGCAGGTCCCGGAGGATTTCGACGCGCTCGACGGTCTGGATTTCGCTGTGGAGGTAGCGCCCGCGCAGGCCGGCCTCCTGGATGTAAGCGCTTAAATCCTCGGCCAGGCGCTTGGTGAGGGTGGTGACCAGCACGCGCTCGCCGCGCTGCGCCACCTGGCGGATCGCCTCCAGCAGATGGGGCACCTGCCCCTGGGCGGGCTGGACGGTGATCTCGGGATCCACCAGCCCGGTGGGGCGGATGATCTGCTCGACGACCTCGCCGCCGCAGTGTTCCAGTTCATATTTGCCGGGGGTGGCCGAGACGAAGACGACCTGCTTCCAGATGTCTTCCAGCTCGTCGAATTTCAGGGGGCGGTTGTCCAGGGCGCTGGGGAGGCGGAAGCCGTGATCGACCAGCATCTGCTTGCGCTGGCGGTCGCCGTTGTACATGGCGCGGAGCTGGGGGAGGGTCACGTGGGATTCGTCGATGAGAATCAGGTAATCCTCGGGGAAGTAGTCCAGCAGGGTGTAGGGCTTTTCGCCCGGCTTGCGCCCGTCAAGGTGGCGGGAGTAGTTTTCGATGCCCGAGCAGAAGCCGACTTCCTGCATCATCTCCAGGTCGTATTTCGTGCGGGCCAGCAGGCGCTGGGCCTCCAGGAGCTTGCCTTCGCCCCGCAGCTGCATGACGCGCATCTCCAGTTCCTCCTGGATGGAGGCGACGGCGCCGGCCAACTGGTCCTGGGGCATGACGTAGTGAACGGCGGGGTAGATGAAAAGCTGCGTCTCCTCCTTGAGCAGCTCGCCGGTGAGGGGGTTGATGGCGTTGAGGGAGGCGATTTCATCGCCGAAAAAGTCGATGCGCCAGGCGAATTCCTCGTAGGCCGGGTGGAGCTCGACGACATCGCCCCGGACGCGGAAGGTGCCGCGTTTGAAGTCCACATCGTTGCGGGTGTATTGCAGCTCGATCAGCTTGCGGAGCAGGTCGTCGCGGTCGATGGATTCGCCGACGCGGATGGGCAGGACCGACGCCTTGTACTCGGAGGGGGAACCGAGGCCGAAGATGCAGGAGACGCTGGCGACGAGGATGACATCTCGGCGCGAGACGAGGTTGCTGGTGGCGCTAAGGCGGAGGCGGTCCAGGTCGTCGTTGCGGCTGGCATCCTTCTCGATGTAGATGTCGCGCTGGGGAATGTAGGCTTCGGGCTGGTAGTAGTCGTAGTAGGAGACGAAGTAGCCGACGGCGTTGTTGGGAAAGAGTTCCTTGAATTCCTCATAAAGCTGGGCGGCCAGGGTCTTGTTGTGGGAGATGACCAGCGTGGGCTTTTGCAGCTTTTCGATGACGTGGGCCATCGTGAAGGTCTTTCCGCTTCCGGTGACGCCCATGAGGGTCTGGAACTTTTTGTGCTGGTGCGCTCCTTGGACCAGGGCTTCAATGGCGCGTGGTTGGTCGCCCTGGGGCTGAAATTCGCTGATGACTTGCAGGTCGGGCATGGGGACTCCGTTGGGCGGAATTGGGTTTGGTTCGTTTCGTAATCTGTCGTAGTGGTGTCGGGGTCAAAAACGGCGTTTTGAGCATGCCACGGGGGTTTTGGCTTTGGTTCGTTTGGGTTGGGTACGACAGGTTGTCGTCTCATCCGTCGAGAATTTTAGGGCGGGGGACCAACGGCTTTCCACAGGGGATGAATGACGTTGACGCATGGAGGAGCATAGGCAGTTGTTCGGATTTTGTCAAGGGGCGGGGGTCATGAATTTTCGAGGGATGGGAAACACCTGCCTTCGGCCCAGCGGCACAGCGGGGGGAGGAAAGGAAGAGGGCCGCCCGAAGCCTCTCCTACGATGCCTGCGGCTTGCGGATACATCGGCCAGAGGGGCGAGGGCCCCACAGGCTCAACGGCCTCGACAAGGCCGGAGGTTGTTTTGCCTTTTGTCGAGCGTGGCGGCTATGATGGGGCAGTGGCCCGACGCGACCCGACCAAGACGTTCATCCGATACCGGCCTTCGTTCGACTTTTCACTGACGGGGCTGATTTACTGTTCCATCATGATGTTCATGGCGCTGGCCGCGATGAACAGCCAGGCGAACCTGCTGTTTGGGGTGTTCGGGCTGATGGCGGGGGTGCTGCTGATCAGCGGGTCGATCAGCCGGCTGGTGCTGCGGAAGCTGGAGGTTCGGCGGGTGCTGCCGGACATGGCGGTGGTGGGGCGCAAGTGCGCGATCATGTACGAATTCGTCAATAAGAAGCGGTTCTGGCCGAGTTTGTCGGTATCGATGGGGGAACTGGACGGGTGTGAGGGGTTCGTCAAGCAGCCGTTCACCTACATGCTGCACGCGGCGGCCAAGATGACGGCGCGAGTGCCGACGGACGTGGTGCCCAAGCGGCGGGGGCTGCATGTGCTGGACCGTTACCAGATCGGCACCAGCTTCCCCTTCGGGTTCATCAAGCGGGCGGTCACGCGGCGGCAGAAGGATGCGCTGCTGGTCTGCCCGGCGCTGGGGCAGGTGGATGCGCGGCTGCTGAAATTGTGCCAGTCGGCAGACAAGACCGGGGCGGTGATGCGCCCGCGGCGCGGGGGGCTGGATGAATTTTACGGGCTCAAGGAGTACCGGACGGGCGAGAACCCGCGGTGGATCTACTGGAAGCGGTCGGCCCGCACGGGGGTGCTGGTGGCGCGGGAGATGACGCAGGCGGCCCCGCCGAAACTGATGCTGCTGGTGGACACCTATCTGCCGGAGGTGTCGCCCACGGGGTATGCGGATGTGGAGCGGACGATCGCGATGGCCGCTTCCCTGGCTCATCACGCGCTGGATGCGGGGATGGCGGTGGGGCTGCACGTGTGGGGGGGGCAGGAGGGGTGGATCACGCTGCCGCCCAACCGGGGCAAGCGGCACGCGCGGGACATTCTGGCGGCCCTGGCGCAGCTGCCGCGGAATGTGAGCCATTCGCCCAAGATGCTGATGGCCGACAGCCGGGAGTTTCTCAAAGGGGGAGCCACGCCGGTGGTCCTGACGCCGCGCCAAATCACGGTGGCGCGGACCGAGGCGGGGCGCGGGGGGCAGTTGATCCTCTCGGCCACCAGCCGGGAAGCGTCGCGGTGGTTCCGGTTCGACCCCAACATCGACTTTTCCCGCACGATGCCGGAGGAGGAAGGACAAAAGACGATCGACCGGAAGCGGCGGGAGGCGGAAGGGCGGTGGAAATGGTTCTGGAGGAAGATCAGCACCAACGGCGCAGAAGCGGATCGGGCCGACGGAGCGCTGCATCTGCTGAAGCCGGAAATGGAGAAGGTCGAAGTCCGAAGCTCGAAATTCGAAACGCATTCAACCGCCAAATCGTCGAAGTCCCAGACCTGGGGCGACGGCGGGTTTTGAATTTCGATTTTTCGGGCGTGTTTCGGATGTCGAACTTCGGATTTGGGACGTTTTCCGCCGGAGTCCGGGGCGAGGGAGTGAAGTCAATAACCAGGGCCGCTGAAGCGGACCCTACGAACGATGTATGATATTCGCCAATTCAAGCCGACGCTGTATATCCTGCTGATCCTGGGCATGACGGCCTATGGGCTGGCAGCCGAGTCGATGGGGCTGTGGGTGCTGGGGGTGGGGGCGGTGCTGATCAACGCCTGGCTGATCTGGATGAACTGGTTCGTGCCACTGCCGCGGCTGATCGCCAACCTGGTGACGCTGGGGGCGCTGGCGCTGACGCTGCTGCAGGTGCGCTCGAACGTGACGCCGGTGCTGGCGGTGGGAATGTTCCTGGTGCTGCTGCAGATCATCAAGCTCTTTGAGCAGCGCTACAACCGGGACTACGCCCAGTTGCTGGTGCTGAGCCTGCTGCTGATGGTGGCCGCCTCGATCAACACGGCCAGCCTGCTATTCGGCATCATGCTGATCGTCTACCTGTTCCTGAGCCTTTACTGCTGTCTGCTGTTCCACCTGAAGGTGGAGACGGACCACGCCAAGCAGGTGCTGGGGCTGCGGGAGGAGGCGCGAAATCTGGCGACGCTGCGGCAGGACCAGCGCTTTTTGACCCGCTCGATGCGGCGGCTGACGCTGGTGGTGGCGGTGGTGTCGGTGGCGTGCGCGGTGGTGGTGTTCGTCTTCTTTCCGCGCGGGGCCGGGGCGAATTTCATCGGCCCGCTGCAGTTCAAGGCGGTGCAGCGCATGACCGGCATGAGCGAGCAGGTGAGTTTCCAGCAATTGGCGCGGATCAGCCAGAACACCGAGGTCGTGGGGCATGTGTGGGTGTGGCACAACGGGCAACTGGTGCAGGGGACACGGGAGCTAATGCTCCGGGGCTCGACGCTGGACATCTATACCGGCGCCGACCGGCGCAACGGCGCGTGGCGCTGGGTACACGGACGCCCGGGCGCCCAGCCGCCGGTGGAGCGGATCGCGGCCCAGACGCCGCTGCTGCTGCCGCGGGGCAAGGTGCGCACTCCCTCGGCCGACACCTGGCGGCAGCGCATCCTGCTGGAGCCGACCGACACGCGGCTGATTTTCGGGCTGGCGGGGATGTCGGAATTCACGCCGCTGAGCGATTCCATCGCCGCGCGCTACGAGGAGCGGGATGAGACGCTGCACAGCATCGAGCCGATGCGGCACCGGCTGGAGTATGAGGTGGTGTCGCGCGGCAAGCTGCTGCCGCCGGACCTCAAGGCGCTGGCGGAGGAGCCGATCCAGTCGCGGATCGACCCGAAGATCGCCGAGTTCGCCCGAAGGCCGGAGGTCTCGGGCAAGAACGCCAAGGGCCCGCTGGCGGCACAGCGCGACCCCAAGGCCCTGACGACGCCGCTGGACGCCCAGATCGCCAAGAACATCGCCGCCTACCTGCAGAAAAACTACGCCTACACGCTGGACCTGACCGACGCCAAGCGCATCCGGGGGGAGGACCCGCTGGTGGCGTTTCTCTATCAATTGAAGCGCGGGCACTGCGAGTATTTCGCCGGGGCGATGACGCTGATGTGCCAGAGCCTGGGCATCCGCGCCCGCATGGTCATCGGCTTCGCCTGCAACGAATACAACCGCGTGGGGGGCTTTTACGTCATCCGCCAGTCGCAGGCGCACGCCTGGGTGGAGGCGCTGACGCCGCAGGGGTGGCAGGCGTTCGATCCCACCTCCGGCCGGCAGGCCCAGGGCCAGGGGCACGCCAGCACCTGGCGGCAGTTCAAGCAGCTGTTCGACTACATCGAGTTCACCTGGGCCAACTCGGTCGTCGCCTACGACCAGGACAACCGCCAGAACCTGATCACCGGGCTGGAGACGAAGCTGACCCAGACGGCGGCCACCAGCCATGTGGCGGTCACCAAGGCGTACAGCTGGTTCGGCACGGCCCAGTCGTGGTTCCTCAGTTCGTATCTGCTGGCGGGAATCCTGATTTTGATGGCCGTGGGCGTGCTGGCGGCGGTGGGGTGGTTCGCGTGGGAGCGGCTGAGGCTGCGCCGGCGGGCAGCGCATCTGGGGCTGGGGGCGTTGTCGGTATCGGACCAGGTGCGCCTGATGCGGCAACTGGGCTTTTATGATGAGATGATGCGCCTGCTGGCCCGGCGGCGGATCGTGCGGCCGCGCCATTTGACGCCGCTGGAATTCAGCCAGTCGCTGACGTATCTGCCGACCGAGGCGTTTGACATCATCCGCGAACTGACGCGCATCTTTTACCGGATTCGTTTCGGGAAATCGGAATTGAAACCGACCCAGCAGCGGCGGCTGTCGGTGGCGCTGGAGCAGTTGTCCCAGGCGCTGCCGTCGGACGGCGCGCGTTGAATCGGTCCCCTCTTGACAGCGGCCGCGTTTTCTCCAACAATCCATCCGGATGAATGGATGAATGTACTTGCGGCCAAACCCGATCCCCTGATGGGCTGGATGGAGTCTCTGGGTGACCAGAAGCGCCTGCGGCTGCTGCGCCTGTTGGAGCGGCAGGAGCTGGGGGTGGCCGAGTTGTGCGACATCCTGCAGCTGCCCCAATCGACGATCAGCCGGCATTTG
Source organism: Planctomycetaceae bacterium (assembly GCA_044464175.1). Lineage (GTDB taxonomy): Bacteria > Planctomycetota > Phycisphaerae > Tepidisphaerales > Tepidisphaeraceae > JBIQLO01. The sequence continues at coordinate 18,061 of JBIQLO010000054.1, forward strand.
AAGCTGCTGGCGGAGAAGAAGTGGATTCGCTCGCGCCGGCATGGGACGACGCATCTGTACCGGATGATTCTGGACGAGTTGGACCCGGCCGCCCGGCGGCTGTGGCTCCTGGCGCGGCAGCGGACCGAAGAATGGAACGATGTTCGGCAGGATGAGATGCGGCTGGCGCAGACGCTGCGACAGCGGCAGAGCCGGGGGCAGCGGTTTTTCGCCGCCTCGGCCGAGCATTGGGACAAAATGCGGATGGACCTGTACGGGCAGGGGTTCATCAGCGCCGCGTTGCTGGGGCTGTTGCCGCGCGACATGGTGGTGGCCGACCTGGGGTGCGGCACGGGGGCGATGGCGGCGCAACTGGCGCCGCACGTGGGGCGGGTGATCGGGGTGGACAACTCCGCCGCCATGCTCAAGGCCGCCCGGGGCCGCACGTCCCAGTGGGAGAACGTGGAAATCCGCCAGGGGGACATCCAGGCGATCCCGATTGAGGATGCCGCCTGCGATGCGGTGTTGCTGCTGCTGGTGTTGACGTATGTGTCGGACGTGGCGGCCACGCTGGAGGAGGCGGGGCGCATTCTCAGGCCCGACGGTTCGATCGTGATTGTGGACCTGCTGCCGCACGACCGGGAGGAATTTCGCCGGCAGATGGGGCAGGTTTCGGCCGGGCTGGACCCCACCGCCCTGGAGCGGCAGATGGAGGAGATCGGGTTTTCCACCGACATCCGCCCCCTGCCGCCGGAGCCGAATGTGAAGGGGCCGGCGCTCTTCGTGGCGCGGGCCCGAAGGAAATAAAATACATCGTTTGGAAAGCCGTTAACCGGTGCGCGCAGGCGCACTTTACAGAAGGAGCATCGATATCATGACGCAGACACTCACCCCCCCCGCCAAGACGAGCCAGAAGGCCCAGGCCCCGGACTACAAGGTGCGCGACCTGTCGCTGGCCGACTGGGGCCGCAAGGAAATCATGCTGGCCGAGCAGGAGATGCCGGGGCTGATGGCGATTCGGGAGGAATACGCCAAACAGCGGCCGCTGGCGGGGCTGCGGATCATGGGATCGCTGCACATGACGATCCAGACGGCGGTGCTGATTGAGACGCTGTCGGCCCTGGGCGCGGAGGTGCGGTGGTGCTCCTGCAACATCTTTTCCACCCAGGACCACGCCGCGGCGGCCGTGGTCGTCGGGCCGGAGGGAACGGTGGAGAACCCCAAGGGGGTGCCGGTCTTCGCCTGGAAGGGGGAGACGCTGGAGGAATACTGGTGGTGCACCGATCAGGCGCTGAATTTCGGCGATGGCAAAGGCCCCCAGCAGATCGTGGATGATGGCGGGGATGCCACGCTGCTGATCCACAAGGGAGTGGAGTTTGAAAAGGCGGGGAAGGTGCCCGAGCCGACCGAGGCCGATTCCGAGGAATACACGGTCGTGCTGAAGCTGCTGAAAAAGACGCTGGCCGAGACGCCCCAGCGCTGGACGAACGTCGCCAAAGAAATGCGCGGCGTATCGGAGGAGACGACCACCGGCGTGCACCGCCTCTACGAGATGCAGAAGGCCGGCACGCTGCTCTTCCCGGCCATCAACGTCAATGACTCGGTCACCAAGAGCAAGTTCGACAACCTTTATGGCTGCCGCCACTCGCTGGTGGACGGGCTGATGCGGGCGACGGATGTGATGCTCAGCGGCAAGGTCGCGGTGGTCTGCGGCTACGGCGACGTGGGCAAGGGATGCTGCCAGTCGCTCAAGGGTCAGGGGTGCCGCGTCATCGTCACCGAGATCGACCCGATCTGCGCCCTGCAGGCGGCGATGGAAGGGTATCAGGTGCTGACGGTGGAGGATGCCCTGCCGTATGCGGATCTCTTCATCACCACCACCGGCAACTTCAACATCATCACGGCCGAGCACATGGCGAAGATGAAGGACAAGGCGATCGTCGGCAACATCGGGCACTTCGACAACGAGATCGACATGGCCGGGCTGCAGAAGCTCGCCAAGGCGGGGAAGGTCAAAAAGACCAACATCAAGCCGCAGTACGACATGTGGACCTTCGCCGATGGGCACAGCGTGCTGATCCTCGCCGAGGGGCGCCTGCTGAACCTGGGATGCGCCACCGGGCACCCGAGCTTCGTGATGAGCAACAGCTTCACCAACCAGACGATCGCCCAGATCGAGTTGGCGACCAACAACGCCCAGTACGAGAAG
>JBIQLO010000055.1:0-19994 GCA_044464175.1 Planctomycetaceae bacterium
GCTGCTGCCGGGGGTGCTGATGATTGAGGCGGGGGCGCAACTGGCGTCGTTCTACACGCGGACATTTGTGGGCTGGAAGGGGTTCATCGGGTTCGGAGGCGTGCAGGACTGCAAATTCCGCCTTCAGGTGGCGCCGGGGGTGCGGATGTATCTGCTGGGGCAGCAGGTCTGGTACCGCCACCATCGCATCCGCTGCGACGTGCAGGGGATTGTGGATGGGAACCTTGCCTTTGAGGCGACGATCGTGGGGACCGAGATGTAAAGTGGGCGGCGCCCGCCGCGTGCGCTATAATCGCCCATGCCGTATTCCCTTCTGGACCCCCTGGATCGCCTTCCCCTTGTCTTTTTTGACACCGAAACCACCGGCACCTCGCCGGCGTGGGGGCATCGCGTCATCGAAATCGGCATCGTGCGCGTCGAGGGGGGGCGGGTCACGGGGGAATATCAACAACTGCTTAATCCGGATTGTTATGTCAGCCCGATGATCACGCGCATCACCGGCATCACGCCGGAGATGCTGGCCGGGCGGCCGGCCTTTGAGGGGGTGCTGGAGGAAGTGACGGGGCTGCTGTCCGGGGGGGTGCTTCTGGGACACAACGTCGATTTTGACCTGTCGTTTCTCCGCAGCGAGTTCGAACGGGCGGGATGCCCGCTGGAGACGGTGCTGGGGCCCGACACGCTGGTGATGGACACGCTGCGCATCGCCCGGAGGCGTTTTGGGCGCGGGGGCAACAGCCTGGGCAAGCTGGCGGGGCGGCTGGGGGTGGAGCCGGTGGGGGCGCACCGGGCCCTGGCTGATGCGCACACGACGCGGGGGGTATTCCAGCGGCTGATGGAGCCGGTGGGCGGGGGGGCGTGCTGCCTGTGCGATGCCCTGGTGCAGCAGGGGGGGGCGATTCGCCTGGGGCGGCGGCGGGAGCCCGTGCCGCTTCCCGGGCGCGGCGGGTAAGGGCTCGGGGAAGCAACCTTCCGCGCCGCCAGTGAGGGGTGCCGATCGGAGCGGCGAGCGTCAGCGAGCGGACATTTCGCAGGCGACATCCCTTGGGCAAAGACCGCTCGCTCACGCTCGCGGCTCAGTTCGCTCCTACAAATGGCAGTTGCCAGAATCTGCCGGAGGGGCGGCCTCCGAAGTGCCACTGCGATTGTCTCAACCTTCAAGGGCATCGGCGGCGATCGTTCTGGATCGGGCGGCGGCCAGGCGTTAAAACGGTCTGACGCATGTCCACTCAAACCATCAAAGCGTTCGACATCGATTTCAACTGGGATTGGCTGGGCCAGCCGGCTTCGCCGGGGTTGTATGTGCAGGCCGATCCTGAGGAACATATCCGGTGGTACGCGGACCTGGGGGTGAACACGATCCAGGTGTTTTGTGTCTCATACAACGGATATGCCTGGTATCCGAGCCAGGTGGTTCCGCCCCAGCCGGGACTCAAAGGGGATTTCCTGGGACGGCTGGTGGAACTGGGGCACCAACGCGGCATGAAGGTGATGGGATACTTCTGCCTGGGGGCCAATCCACGATGGGAACGGGAGCATCGAGAGTTGTTTCACGCGGAGAAACAGGGGTCCTACCGGATTCCGATGACGGAGGAATATCTCGATTTTTTCTGCGCTTCCGTGCGCGACGCCCTGCGGCTGACCGGGGTGGATGGATTCATGATTGACTGGTTCAATGTGCCGCGGCGATCGGCGTGGCTGGCGTGCGAAACGGGGATGTACGAGCAGTTGATGGGGGAAAAATTCGATTCCGCCCGGCTGCTGCCCGAGCCGATTCCCGTGGATTTCGACCGGACGGCGCTGCTGCCGGCGACGGAGCAGCTGGAATTCGACCGGCGGGCGCTGGAGCGGGCCTGGCGGCGCATCAGCGACACCGTGAAGGAGACGCGCCCGGCGATTCTCTGGACGAATCATCCGTTCCGCCGGCCTGAGGATCCCCTCTGGACGGGGCATCCGCTGCTGAAGGAGGTGGACTGGGTGCTGAACGAGGGGCCGGACCTCGCCATGCTGGCGTGGCTTGAGAAGCAGGTCGGTCCCCGGACGCGAATCATCCAGAATCTATGCGGCTGGGGGGATCACGATGCCGGCGCCTGGCGGAAAATGGACCGCACGCGATTCGGCTTTTACGGCTTTGCCCAGGCCGATCCGGCCACCACGCTCCCGGCCACCGGCGGGATCCCCACCGCCCCGTCGCTGCAGCGCAACATCGCCATCCTGCGCGAGGCGTACCGGGAGATCGAGGAGTGATGGGGCGGCGGCCGGCCTGCGTCGCGTCGAAGGGCTTTTGCAGGTAGAATCTCCTGCATGTTTCATCTGACCCGCGAAGTCCGCTTCGGCCTGAATGGGGTGGACGATCCGCAACTGAAGGAGCGGCCGGCCAATGGATATGGCGGGTTTCCCACGCTGGTGGGGCTGGGGCGGTTTTACATGCTGCGCGTGACGCTGGGGGGGGAATTGGACGCCAACAGCGGATATCTGCTGAACATCAAGCGGATCGACCAGGTGGTGCGCGAGCGGGCCATCGGGCTGATCGCCCGCTGCGATCCGCGGCAGGGGCTGGCGTTGCCGGCGCTGCTGATGGAGCAGTTGCGTGATGCCTGGCCGGAGGCGTCGCTGGAGCGCCTGGAACTGTGCCTTTCCCCCTTTTTGTCGATTCAATGCCTTGCCCGGGAGCATCCCATGATTCGCCTGAGTCAGAAATTTGAGTTTGCCGCTTCCCATCGGCTCTTCAATCCGGAACTGGATGAGGCGGCCAACCGCCAGCTCTATGGCAAATGCAGCAATCCACACGGGCACGGACACAACTACGAGGTGGAGGTGACGCTCAAGGGGCGGGTGGATGAGACGGGCCTGCTGGCCAGCCTGCCGGAACTGGAGCGCATCGTGGCGCGGACGGTCATCGAACGCTTTGACCACAAGCACCTGAACCTGGAGGTGCCGGAATTCCGCACGTTGGTTCCTTCGGTGGAGAACATTGCCAAGGTGATTTATACCCTGCTGAAACCAGCCATCGGCGGCCCTGCCGAGCTGGCGGCGGTGACAGTCTGGGAGACGCCCAAGACTTGGTGCACATATTCGGAGTGAATTTGCCGCCCGATCCGGCAGAGAATTGCCACAGATGGGGCCCAGCTTTGTATCTATGACATTAGGGTCCGAATTGCGGACCTTTCGGGGTGGCGGCGCCCATCGGCGGATGGTCCGCAGTGCGGACCCTACAAGACCACCGAAGAATTGCCACAGATGGGGCCCAGATGAACACAGATGAAAAAATGACCGCGGAGACGCGGAGAGCGCGGAGAATTCACTTGTTCCTTTTTTCTCCGCGCACTCTGCGTCTCCGCGGTGATTTGTGAGGAGCTTAATTCATCTGTGTCTATCTGTGCCCCATCTGTGGCCAAATCGTAATTATCCCCCCGGGAGCAGGTCCTTGATCCAGGCGGGGGCGACGGGGGCGCCTGCTTCGCCTTTGGGGGTCTTTCCTTCCAGCAACTGCAGAATGGCTTCCATGAAGGCCGGCAGGTCGTCGGGGGTGCGGGCGGTGATGACCGGGCCATCCACAACGCACGCCTCATCGACCCACCGGCCGCCGGCGTTGAGGACGTCGCTGACGATGGACATGTAGCTGGTGCAGCGCCGGCCGCGCAGGGCGTTGGTGGAGCAGAGCATCCAGGGGCCGTGGCAGATCGCGGCCAGGGGGATGCCCTGTTTGGCCGCCTCCCGCGCGAGTTTGACCATCCCCTCATCGCGGCGCATATGGTCGGGAGAGGAGCCGCCGGGGATGACAATCAAGTCGTAGTCGGCGGCTTTGACGTCGCGGGCCGATTTTTCGCTCTTTTGGGGATAGCCATGCTTGCCGATGAAGGTCTCGCCGGCCCGGGGGCCGACGACGTCCACGGTGTGGCCGGCCTCCTTGAGGCGCAGGCGGGGATATTGCAGTTCCAGGTCTTCGTAGAGCTTTTCGACAAGGATGGCGATCTTGGCCATGGGGGTTCCGGGTCAGGGGTGAACGGGTTGAACTCGCCGCGCGAGCCCAGGGGATCATACCGGCGCCAAGGGGAGCGATCCATTGGGAAGGGCGAATTTCCGTAATGGAGGGGAGGAAAGTGCGGGTTATGTTTGGGACATTTCCCCTTTTTTGCCTTACTGGATGCCCTAAATTCAAGTTGCAAACGGTCGCGTCCGATGGTTAAATGGGGGAAAATGGATAAACCGGCTAAATGCGGGCGGCTGAGTGCCGTTCTCCGCCTTTAACACGGAAAAGGATTGTCCGGCCTGAGGTTACGCCGGTTTTTGACTGAAAGGGATGAGAGGTACGTCATGAAGACCGTTTTTACCACCGGTGAGGCCGCCGACGTCTGCAAAGTGTCGCAGCAGACCATCATTCGCTGCTTCGACAACGGACGGCTCAAGGGGTTTCGGGTTCCGGGCAGCCGGTTCCGGCGCATTCCGCGCGAGGCGCTGGTGACGTTCATGAAAGAAAACGGTATTCCGGCCGACCAGCTGGATTCCGGAAAACGCAAGATTCTGGTCGTGGACGACGACCCGGAGATTGTGGAACTGTTCGTGGATGTGCTGGAGCGGGACGGGCGCTTTGAGGTGAAGACGGCGGGCAGCGGCTATGACGCGGGCATGATGACCCAGCAGTTCCAGCCGGACCTGATCATCCTGGACTACATGCTGCCGGACGTGAACGGGAATGTTGTCTGCCAGACGATCCGCCGCAATCCCGCCTTCGAGCATGTCCGGATCATCATTGTCTCGGGCGTGGTGAACCAGGAGGAGATCAACGACCTGCTCAAGAGCGGGGCGGATGATTTCGTCAAGAAGCCCTTCAACATCGAAAAACTGATTGAGCGCATCGGCGAGTTGTTGGCCATTTAGTTGGCAGGCTGCGGTTTGCGGATATGTAGGGTCCGCTTCAGCGGACCGGTTATTTCTTTTACAGACGGCGTAACCAGGTCCGCTGAAGCGGACCCTACAAGATTGTCATTATGACCGGCATACAGCAAAAGCGCGTCGAACTGATCCTCCAGCAACTGGAGGAGCTGCCGACGTTGCCGGCGGTGGCGGCGCGGCTGCTGCAGGTGGCCGGGGATGAGGATGCCGGCGTGCGGGACCTGGTGGCGCTGCTCTCATCCGATCAGTCGCTGACAGCGTCCATTTTGCGCATGGCCAGCCGGGCCGATCTGGGGGCGCCGCGGCAGGTCAACAGCGTTGAACGGGCCGTGGTGCTGCTGGGGTTCGAGGCGGTGCGCAACACGGTGCTGGCGGTGTCGGTGTTTCAGTGCTTTCCCGACAATCACGCGGGACGCGGCGGAGCGGAGACGCGGCACTTCAGCCGGCAGGCCTTCTGGCGGCATTCCCTGGCCGTGGCCACGGCGGCCGAGCTGCTGGCGCGGTCGGCGCCCAATGGCGGGGGGCGCCAGCCGTTGAATCCGGACGAGGCGTTCATGTGCGGGCTTCTGCACGACCTGGGGAAGGTGGCGCTGGATGCGGCCCTGCCCAAGAGTTTTGAGCGGGTGGCCGAGGCGGCGGAGCTGCTGCGGGGCGACATCGCCGATGTGGAGCGGCAGGTGATCGGGCTGGACCACATGGTGGCCGGCAAGCGCCTGGCCGAGCGGTGGGGACTGCCCGGGGCGGTGCGCGAGGCGATCTGGCTGCATGGGCAGCGTCCCGGCGCGTTGCCGGTGACGGTGGGCTCACCGCGCCTGATCAACCTGATCACGCTGGCCGATGCCCTGGCCCGCCGCCAGCACCTCGGGTTCAGCGGCAACTACACCTTCACGATTCCGGTGGGCGATCTGGCCGAGGCGGTGGGGCTCACCGAGGATCAGGTGGAGCAGGTGGCCGGGCAACTGGTCGCCAGCATCGAGCGCCGATCCCAATCGCTGGGACTGGATGATGTCAACGCCGACCAGCTTTATCAGCAGGCGCTCTCCAATGCCAACCGGCAACTCAGCCGTGTCAGCGCCCAGCTCCTGGAGAAAAACCGCAAGCTGACGGTGCGGGCCAAGTTTTTTGATGCGCTGGCCGGCTTTCAGGAGGAATTGCGGCCCGATGCCTCGCCGCAGCATGTGCTGACCGCGATCGGGCAGACGGCCATTGGGGCGATTCAAACGGGCGCCTGCTGTGTCTTTTCGACGCCGCCGGGGCGCAACTGGGCCGAGGCGATTCTGGTGGATGAGTCGGGGACGGTTTTTGACACGACACTGATCGATTGCCCGGCGGCGGGTGGGGGCGACGCCGGCGCCGAGCGCATGGGGGTTGTGGATCCGGCCGACGGCCCGGTGCTCCCGGCCGGGCGTGAGCTGGAATGGCTGGTCGAGGCGGTTTCGCCGCGATTGGAGCAGGATCAACGCTATTGGATTCCGTTCCGCTGCGAGGGGCAGTGCATCGGCGGGGTCCTGTGGGGCGGGGCCATGGGCGAATCCAACCGGCTGGGGCCGCAGGCGCGCGAATTGAACGCCATTGCCTCGGGGTGGAGCCTGGCGTTGCGCACGGCACAGATTCGCGAGGAGTCGCGGTATCTCGCCGAGCAGCTGGCCGAAGCCAACCGGCGGCTTCACAGCGCCCAGGGGGAAATCACGCGCGGACGGGCGATGCTGGGGATCGGCGAAATGGCGGCCGGGGCCGCGCATGAGATGAACAATCCGCTGGCGGTCATCAGCGGGCGCTCGCAACTGCTGGCGTCCCAGCTCGACGATCCGGCGATGAAACAGGCCGCCACGCAGATTCACGAGCAGGCGCACCGCCTGAGCCGGATCATCACGGACCTGATGGAGTTTGCCCGTCCGCAGCCGCCGCGCGTGCGCGCGGTCGATCCGGCGGACCTGGTGGAGCAGGCGCTGTGCGAGGTGAAGCAGGACCCGCACTGGGCGCAGCGTTCGGTGGAGCTGACCCTGGGGCGCACGCCGCCGGTGGAGGTGGATTCGCAGCAGGTGACCGCGGCGCTCCGCGAGATTCTGCAAAACGCCCTGCACGCGACGGCCGAGGATGGGCAGATCGCGATTCACGCGGCCCACGATCCCACCGGCCGGCGCGTGGTGATCCAGGTGGCCGACAATGGGCGGGGCATGGACGAAGAGACGGTGCGGCACGCGTTTGATCCATTTTACAGCCAGCGCACCGCCGGACGCCGGCGCGGCATGGGGCTGCCCAAGGCGCTGCGCTGGGTGGAAGCCAGCGGCGGGACGATCCGCCTGGAGAGCTATCCGGGCCAGGGCACCCGGATTCTGCTGCTGCTGCCGGAGGCGGCGGTGTCGCAGCAGGAAGAACAACCGCCGGCCGCCGCGCGCAAGGCGGCGCAGTGATTGGGGGCGGCTTGAGGGCCGCCTCCGTGTGAATGTCGGGCCGAGGCCCAATGCAGGAAGAGGTGATTTATGGCATCCAAAGCAACCCCCGCCGGCTCCACTTCGGCCAAGACGGCCGCTCCGCGCATTCTCGTGGTGGATGATGAGCCGGCGATGATCGAGCTGGTGAACGAAATCGCCTCGCGGCGGCTCCACTGCCGCGTCGTCTCGGCCGGTTCGCTGGGTGAGGCCCGAAAGGCGCTGGCCGGTGGGGGGATTTCGCTGCTGCTGGCGGATGTGAACCTGCCCGATGGAGACGGCACCGCGCTGGTGCCGGAATTGCGCCAGCGCAACGCGTCGGCCGAGGCGATCATCATCACCGGCGCGCCGACGATGGACCGGGCGATTCAGGCCATGCGGCAGGGGGCGGTCGATTTCCTGCCCAAGCCCTTTTCCGCCGAGGAAATCATCGACCGCGTGGAGAAGGCGCTGGCGCGCCAGGTGGCCGGGGCCCGCGCCGACCGGCGAATTCAACGCCTGCGCCAGACGGTGCGCCGGCTTAGCGAGGCCCGCCGCATCGTCGGCCAACAGGTGGATTTGCTCTGCAACGACCTGATCGGCGCTTATGGCCATCTGGCGCGGCAGCTCAACGATATGCGGCATCAGGAGGGCTTTCGCGGCTATATCGGGCGCACGCAGGACCTGGAGCAGATGCTCTGCCATACGATGGACTGGCTGCTGCGGCAGCTGGGCTACTGCAACGTCGCGATCTGGCTGGCCTGCGACGACCAGGACTTCCAACTGGGGGCGTATATGAAGCACACCCTGCCCGGCGAGCAGGCGATGACCGATGCCATGAAGGAGGGGCTGGTGCACCGGACGCTCCGCCAGGGGCACCTGTTGCTCAACGGCGAGGACGTGCAGCATCAACTGACCGCTTCGGAACTGGATTACCTGGCCGACCAGAGCCTCCTGTCCGTCAATTGCACCTACCTGGGCGAATCGCTGGCGGTGATCGCGCTGTTCCGCGACCAGCGCACGCCGTTCACCGAGGAACATGCGGGGCTGCTCAAGCAGATCAGCCCGATTTTCGCCGCCGCCCTGGCCGAGATGGTCAAGGCCCACACGCCCGCCGAACCGGCGGACAATCCCTTCGACGATGGCTTCCCGGCGGCCGGCAACGAGGCTGCCGATCCGGCCGACTGGTGGAAGCGCGGCGAAGCGCCGCCGTATTAATTCATGCCTCGGCCAGCACGCGAATGCTTGGGTGCTTTCGATCCTTGGGCGGCCGGATCTGGATCAGCACGTCCCGGTCGAGCGTGGTGATCAAACGTAACAGCCGGTCCGTACCGAAATCCTTCAGTCGCCCACGCATCAGCGCCGAGACTTTGGGCTGATCGATGCCCATCCGAGCGGCCGCCTGGGCTTGGGTCAGGCCGGCCTGACGAATCAATTTGCATATCTGACCCGCAAGCTCCGCCTTGGCCAATCGCTGATCGGCGTCGGGCAATCCGATGTCCGCGAACACATTGCCGCTTCCGTCATGGATAGGTTCCTTTTTCGGCACACCCCCGGGCGATTTATTTTTGTTGCTCATAATGCTCCTTGTAATGCTGGAGAGCATCGGCCAGGCGCGTTCGAATGAGATTGATCTCACGTTGGGGCGTTTTGATTCCCCTGATCGATTTCTTCTGGAAAATGTGAAGCACATACACTGCCAGAGAAAATCTGATGGTATAGACGGCCCGGAATGTGCTTCCTGCCTCATCAGCCACGATTTCCAAAATACCCGCACCGCCGAATCCTTTGAGTGGCTTGGCGTCCATGTGCTTTTCTCCACGCTGGGCCTGATCCAGCGCAAAGCCAAATACATCTTTCACATCAACCGGGAGCTTCCGTATGTCACCCAGCGATGAACCAACCCAATGCAACGGCTTTCTAGATGGATCACCGCGCGGCATATGCCAATATTAGCATAGATTGCGATAGTGGGCAAGTCTTGTAGGGCGCTCCTGCGTGCGGCAATGGCTACCAATCCTCAAGCCAGTAAATCACCTCATCCCGCTGAAGACTGATGGCCGCCCCGTAGGAATAGCCGTGGTTGAAGGAGGGAAAGCCGCTGGCGTCGAGGACATAAACCGCAAAATCCGTCGGCAGCGCGGCGAACTGGGTGTTGGCAGCGTTCCGGAATTCGGCCGTCGGCAGGCCCTGTTGCCCATGGACAGCCGCGAAGGTGTGCGCACTGCCTTGGGTGGTCTGCTTCGAGATCGCCGCGTATTGGCCCGCCAGAGATTGAATCCGGGCATGCGGCAAGCCATACCGCAGTTGAAGCCGTGTGCCACCCTGCAAAAAGTGGGGCAGATAATAGAATCGGGGATTCGTTGCCGCCGCCGGAATGGCGGTAGGGAAATACGCCAGACCCTTGGCCGCGCCGGGACTGACGTTTTGCCCTAATGAGCCGAGGATGGTTTGAAACTGAGCCGGGTTGGTCACTTCTTCCGGCCATGCGCTGGCTCCCCAGATTAACGCGCCCACAACGAGAGCAATCGGCACGACCACTCCCAGACACAGGATGATTACGGTCCGCTTCTTCATCGTCGCCCATTTTACGCTTCCAATGGCTCCCGCCCATTTTGCATTCTCCCGCCAGCGCGTATACTTCCGCCCTTCCCATGCGGATCGGATACGACATCAGTCAGACCGGCGCCGACAAAGCGGGTTGCGGCTATTTTGCCGACAGCCTCATTCGCCAGTTGGCGGAGCTGGATTCGGCCAACCAGTACATCCTCTATCCCCTGTTCGGCGACGCCTGGTGCGATCCGCCGCTGGACCAGACCACCATCCGCCTCGACCGCCCGGGATGGGGGCGCGGGCCGGTGCAGCGCTCGGCCGAGGCGGCGCGCGAGTTCTGGGCCAATCCGCCGGACGATTTCGAGCGCCAGCTTGGCCCGGTGGACCTGATCCACTCCAACAACTTCTACTGCCCGACGAACCTGAAGCGCACGAAGCTGGTTTACACGCTGTACGACCTGGCCTTCCTGGACGATCCGGATTTTTTTACGGAGCAAAACCGCATCCACGTCTTCAACGGCGTCTTCAACGCCGCCGTGCTGGCCGATTTCATCATCGCCATTTCGCGCTCCACGCGAGACCATTTCCTGCGCATCTTTCCCCATTATCCGCCCGAACGGATCGCCGTGGTCTATCCCGCCAGCCGCTTTTCCGGCGGCGGCGCCGAGAGGATCGACCGCCCGGCCGCCTTCGACCGCCTGACGCCGGGGCGTTTCTGGCTCAGTGTCGGCACCCTGGAGCCGCGCAAGAACCACCGCCGCCTGCTGGAGGCCTATGCCCTGCTCAAGCGCCGGCATCCCGGCACGCCGCCCCTGGTGCTGGCCGGGGCGCATGGCTGGCTCATGGAGGGGTTTGACAAGGTGGCGGAAAACCTGGGGATCAACCACGACATTATCACGGTGGGTTATGTGGAGGACCGGGCGCTGCGCTGGCTGTATCAAAACTGCATGGCTTTGTGCTATCCTTCCCTCTTTGAGGGGTTCGGCCTGCCGGTGCTGGAGGCGATGACGCTGGGCGCGCCGGTGATCGTCTCCAACGCCAGTTCCCTCCCGGAGATCGTGGGCGACGACGCGCCGCTGGTCGATCCGTCCAGCGCCGAGTCGATCGCCTCGGCCATGGCCGAGCTGCAGGAAAACCCCGACCGGCGGGAGACGATCCGCCGCCGTTTGCAGCAGCGGGCGACGTTGTTCAGTTGGCGCTCGACCGCTCGCGGCGTGCTGGAGATTTACCAGCGGGTTGTGAGGACATGATTGTGCCGCCAGTGCCCTCACTGGCGGAAGTGTGGAAAAGCATCCATCCGCCAGTGAGGGCACTGGCGGTACTTCGCAGAGCGGAACCCTCGCATGAACGAAAAGAAAACGGCTCTCATCACCGGCATCACCGGACAGGATGGCTCTTACCTGGCCGAGTTCCTTCTGCACAAAGGCTACCGCGTCGTGGGCCTGTGGCGTAAAAGCTCCGCCACCGCCCCCAACAACTGCGGCCACCTGCTGGGGCAGGTGGAGTTCCACTATGCCGACCTGACCGACAGCCCCTCGCTGGTGGAGGCGGTCAAAAAATACCAGCCGCACGAAATCTACAACCTCGCCTCCCAGTCCTACCCCGGCGAATCCTGGCGGCTGCCGATCCACACCGGCGATGTCACCGGTCTGGGGGCCCACCGGCTCTACGAGGCCGTCAAGCAGGTGAAACTGGACTGCAAGATCTACCAGGCCTCCAGCTCCGAAATGTTCGGCAAGGTGCGCCAGATTCCCCAGGATGAAGATACCCCGTTTGAGCCGATGAACCCCTACGCGGCGGCCAAGCTCTATGCCCACACCATCGCCCGCATCTACCGGGAGAGCTTCCAGATGTTCCTGGCCTGCGGCATCCTCTTCAACCACGAAAGTCCCCGCCGCGGCGCCCATTTCATCACGCAGAAAGTCACCCACGGGGCGGCCTGTCTCAAGCTGGGGCTCCGCAACTCCCCGGTCCTGAATGAAGAGGGGGAGCCGATCGTCAAAAACGGCAAGCTCGCTTTGGGCAACCTCGACGCCAAGCGCGACTGGGGCTACGCCGGCGACTACGTGGAGGCGATGTGGATGATGCTTCAACAACAAACACCGGATGATTTCGTCATCGCCACCGGGCAGACCTGGTCCATCCGGGACCTGTGCCGCACCGCCTTCGAGTACGTGGGGCTCGACTGGGAGAAATACGTCACCGTCGATCCCCGCTTTGTCCGCCCCACGGAGACCGGCCCGCTGGTGGGCAACCCCGCCAAAGCAGAAAAAGTCCTCGGCTGGAAACCCAGAACCACCTTCCCGCAGCTGATCGCCATGATGGTGGACCATCACCTGGCCAAGCTCAAATGAAGCCGCGTCAGCGGCCTTAGCCGTGCAAGGGTGGCCGGCTTCGTGGCTTACCGCCTTCCCAGCCCCGATAGACGGATCATCTTTCCGCCCGGGGGGGTGGCGCGGGAAAAAATTTTGTGCAATTCTTGCTTTTGAACGAACCTTCCCACGGAAAGGATCGTATATAGAGATGTAACGATCCTCCTTCCCTGGGTGGCGTGGTGAGCCGAGAGAACCACGCCACCTTTTTTATGCGCTGATCCCGGGTCCGCCGCCCCGCTGGAAAGGCTCACGCCACCACGAATTCTCCCGCCACCGCATCGGCCACCGCCAGCCCCTTGTCGGTCAGCCGGGCTCCGATTTCATCCACCTGCAGCAGTGCCAGTTTCTCCAGTTGCTCCAGAGGGCGGGCAAAGAGGATGCGGGCGTCCAGGCCGCTGTAGGCCGAAAAGTCGGCAAAGACCAGTCCCTGTTCCAGCCGCAACGTCAGCATGGCCCATTCCCCGGCGCGCTGCATCGGCGTCAGTTGCTCCAGATCGGTCGCCGCCAGCGTTCCGGCGTCCACCGCCGCCTCCCAGCGCCCCAGGTGCCCGGCATTTTTCCATCGCCACCCGGCCATGTGGGAGGCGGCCGAGGGGCCCAGTCCGATGTAGTTGCCCCCCGTCCAGTACATCAGGTTGTGCCGGCAGGCCTGCCCGGGGATGGCGTAGTTGCTGATCTCGTAGGCCCCAAGCCCCGCCTCCCCCAGCCGCCGGCGCGTGTAGCGCAGCATCTCCAGCTCCAGGGACTCTTCCACCGCCGTCACCTGCCCCAGCCGCCTTTTCACCGCCAGCGCGGTATTGGGCTCATAGGTCAACCCATAACAGGATAGGTGTCCCGTCCCAAATGCGATCGCCCGCTCCAGCGACTGGCTCCAACTGGCCAGGCTCTGGCCCGGAATGGCGTAAATCAAATCCAGGTTCAGCCGCTGGAACCCCGCCTGGCGGGCCAGGCTCACGCTGGCCTCCACGTCGGCCGGGTCGTGGTGCCGCTCCAGCTTTGCCAGTTCCATCCGGTTGAAGCTCTGGGCCCCGAAACTAAGGCGATCCACCCCCATTTCCCGCAGCATGGCGGCATAATCGGCGCTGAGCGTGGCCGGGTTCACCTCAATGGTCCACTCATTCACCCGCGACAGGTCGAACCGCTTTGCCAGCCCCGCCAGCAGCCGCCGCATCGCCCCGATCGGCAGCAGGCTGGGCGTGCCGCCGCCGAAAAAGATCGTTCGGGGCCGGGCATCCCGTTCGGCCCAGAGCGTCGCCTCGGCCAGAATCCGGTCCACGAACCGCTCCATCCGTTCATCCGGCTGGTTCGTGATGCTGTAGAAGTCGCAGTAGTGGCACTTGTGAAAGCAGAAGGGGACGTGGACGTACAGCCCGTCCACCGCTGCCGGAGGCAGTTCCCGCACGCTCAACTCGGATGCCAAGGCCAACTGCATACCCCAATCATACGCCACTTTACGGCCGTACGCCTCCGCCGCGGGTCTGTGAGGAAAACCACCCAGCCCGCCCCCCGGACCTTGCATAAAACCCCGACATGGCGACGATGGAACCACACCAAGGCCGTGCCGAAGGATCGGCCATCATCAATCAACAACCCGCAAATATCATGGCAACCGACAAACCAATGACGTTGACGCCGCCCGACCGCAAGACCGAAGGGGTTCCGGTGGGGCTGTGGCTGCGCTGCTCCGAGTGCGGCGAGATGCTCTTCCGCAAGGTGGTGGATGAGGCCCTGCACGTCTGCCCGGCCTGCGACCACCATTTCCGGATCAGCGCCCGCACGCGCATCGACCAACTGGTCGATCCCGGCAGCTTCGAGGAGATGTTCGCCGACCTGGAGCCGGCCGACCCCCTGAAGTTCGTGGACAAAAAGGCATACAAGGACCGTCTCAAGCAGGAACAGGCCAAGACGGGCAACCCCGACGCCATTGTCTGCGGCAAGGGGTTCATCAAGGGGCGGCCGCTCATGCTGGCCGTCATGGACCCCACGTTCATGATGGGCTCCATGGGCAGCGTCGTGGGCGAGAAGATCACGCTGGCCATCGAGGAGGCCGTCCGGCAGAAGCTCCCCATCCTGATCGTCAGTTGTTCCGGCGGGGCGCGGATGCAGGAGTCGGCGCTGTCGCTGATGCAGATGGCCAAGACCTCCGCGGCCCTGGCCCGCCTGGACGATGCGGGGCTGCTGTTCATCAGCCTCCTGGCCGACCCGACCACCGGCGGCGTCACCGCCAGCTTCGCCATGCTGGGTGATTTCATCATCGCCGAGCCCAAGGCCCTGATCGGCTTCGCCGGCCCGCGCACGATCTGGAACACGATCAAGGTCGAACTGCCCGAAGGGTTCCAGCGCAGCGAATTTCTGCAGGAGCACGGCTTCGTCGATTTCGTCGTCCACCGCAAGGACCTCCGCAGCGAAATCGCGCGCCTGATCGACTACTGCGGGAAGTGAGGGGACGGTTTACCACAGAGACACAGAGGACACGGAGCCGTCTAGGGTGGGCAACGCCCGCCATGCAGTTCTATTGTTCCGCCCGGCCTCCCGATTTGACGGCATCTTCCAGGATGGTCTCCAACCCATTTGCGTGAAACGTGCCGAGATTCCATCCATCACCGCCGGGGTTTGACCAGATATAGATCAGGGTGCCATTGGCATCGCCCGCCAGGGTGGCACACACACTAAAATGATAGACGCCATCCGAGGTGACCATCTCAACCTGCGTAGTCCATCGGGCTTCCGGATGATTCGGCGAGAATGCGACCTTCTTGCTGAGAATCTCGGCGATCTGCCGAATGCGGGCCGGATCGTCGATCACAACGTCCACGGGCGTGAGCGGCTGATAGGGCTTCGGCGCTCCCGCCTTGATGATAAAACGCTCGATCCGCTCGGGAGGCGTGTGGAAGATATGTTGGAAGAGCCGCTGTCGCGTGCCAGGCGTTGGAGAGGTGAAAAGGATCGCCAGGACGACGATGCCCCCGACCAGGGAAAACACGAGACCTATCACGCCAGCGACCGGATCGCCCTTTTTCCCGTTGGCATTGCGGTCGCCGCGTCCAAACCGCCAGAACACCGTCAATCCAATGATGAAGAAAACTATGCCCAAAAGAAGCGGAAATATATAGTAGATGAAGACGTTCGACATTGATTTCCCACAAAGTCAGTCAAATGGTCCGCGAGGCGAATCCTGCAAGATTACCATCCGTCACGCGGACAAGTTGGATCGTGCCACATTAAACAATCTGTGTCCATCCGTGCCCCATCTGTGGCAACCTTTGCGACGTCGCGG
Organism: Planctomycetaceae bacterium; assembly: GCA_044464175.1. Taxonomy (GTDB): domain Bacteria; phylum Planctomycetota; class Phycisphaerae; order Tepidisphaerales; family Tepidisphaeraceae; genus JBIQLO01. The sequence goes on from JBIQLO010000055.1 coordinate 15,510, forward strand.
CGAGCCTCCGTGCCCTCCGCGTCTCTGTGGTGAATCCCTCCGCCCCCATGACAAACGCCGCCGGACAAGCCACAATTCCCCCATGTCCATCGCCCAGCAACTGGCCGAGCTTCGCCGGCAGATCAACCACCACAACGACCTTTACTACGTCCACGCCAAGCCCGAGATCAGCGACCAGGCCTACGACCGCCTCATGCGCCAGTTGATCGAGCTGGAGTCGGCCCATCCGGAACTCATCACGCCCGATTCCCCCTCCCAGCGCGTCGGCGGTGCGCCGATCGAGGGATTTAAAACCGTCGAGCACGCCATCCCGATGATGAGCATCGACAACACCTACGCGCCGGAGGACCTGCGCGCCTTCGACGACCGCGTCCGCAAGGCCCTGGGTGAGGAACCGTACCGCTATGTGCTGGAGCCGAAGGTGGACGGCGTGGCCATTTCGCTGCGCTATGAAGACGGCCTGCTGGTGCTGGGGGCGACGCGCGGCAACGGGCGGCGGGGGGATAACGTCACCGCCAACATCCGCACCATCCGGGGCATCCCGCTGCGCTTGAAAGGGGAGGGGGCTGTTCCGCGGGTGCTGGAGGTGCGCGGCGAGGTTTACATGCCCGCGGCCGAGTTCCAGCGCATCAACCAGCAGCGCCAGGCCGCCGGGGAGGAGATTTTCGCCAATCCCCGCAACGCCACCGCCGGCACGCTCAAGCGGCTGGATTCCCGCGAGGTCGCCCAGCGTCGGCTCCACTTCATCTCCCACGGCCAGGGGCAGGTGGAGCCGCCCCCGCAAACCGACTCCTACTGGCAATGGCTCCAGCAGATTCATCACTGGGGCCTGCCCATCACCGACCACGCCAGCCGCGTGGAGAATGTGGACCAGGCCCTGGAGAAGATCGAGGCCTTCGGCAAGCTGCGGGGGCAGCTGAGCTACCAGACCGACGGCATGGTGATGAAGGTCGATTCCTTCGCCCAGCGCGACAAACTGGGCGCGACCACCAAGGCGCCGCGCTGGGTCATCGCCTACAAATATCCCGCCGAGCAGATGCAGACCAAACTGCTGGGGGTCCGCTGGCAGGTGGGGAAGGGGGGAACGCTCACCCCCGTGGCCGACCTGGAGCCCGTCTTCATCTCCGGCTCCACCGTCCAGCGCGCTACGCTCCACAACCTGGACCAGATCCGCCGCCTGGACCTGCACGAACACGACACGATCGTGCTGGAGAAGGCGGGGGAGGTCATTCCCTATATCGTGGAGACGGTTCCGGCCAAGCGCCGGGCGCACGCCAGGCCGATCCAGCCGCCCAAAGTCTGCCCCTCCTGCGGGGCCCCGGTGGAGCAAGACAGCGACACACCTTATCTCCGCTGCGTCAACCCCGCCTGTCCCGACCAGCTCAAGGAGCGCATCAAATGGTTCACCGGCCGAAACCAGATGGACATCGATCACCTGGGGGATGTGCTGGTCGATCAACTGGTGGACAAGGGGTTGGTGCACACCTTCGCCGACCTCTATCGCCTCACCAAAGAGCAGCTCCTGGAACTGGACCGCCTGGCCGAAAAGAGCGCACAAAACATTCTCGATTCCATCGCCGCCAGCCATGATCGACCGCTCGACCGCCTCCTGGCCGCCCTGGGCATCCGCCATGTCGGCAACCGCGTCGCCTACATTCTGGCCGCCCATTTCGGCTCCCTCGACGCATTGGCCAAAGCCACCCCCGAGGAACTGGCCGCCGTCCACGAAATCGGCCCGGCCATCGCCGACTCCGTCCATGACTTTTTCCACAATCCCGCCGGCAAGGAGGCCATCGCCCAGCTCCGCGCCGTGGGCATCGATCCCAGGATGGAAAAGCCCAGGGCCGCCGAGCAGCCCCTCCTGGGCCAGTCCATCGTCGTCACCGGGACGCTGGAACACTTCGACCGCAAACAGATCGAAGACCTGATCACCCAACTGGGCGGCAAGGCCGCCTCCAGCGTCAGCAAAAAGACCGCCTTTGTCATCGCCGGCGAATCGGCGGGCAGTAAACTGGACAAAGCCAAAAATCTCGAGGTGCCGATCCTGACCGAGGCGGAATTTCTCAAACGAATCGGGCGGTGAGGCCAGGGCCGGCGTAGAGGCGGCTTCAGCCGCCGCGACCTGCTGCGGGAAACCGAAATTGACACCCCGGCTTTGGGGGGCAATACTTGAAGCATGTCGGCCCAAGCCACGATTCATGTCTCGCTGACACCCGAACTCAACCAGTTCGTCCAGGATCGCATTGCCGCCGGCCAGTTTCAAAATGCCGATGAGGCGGTCCAGGAGGGCTTGGAACTGCTGCGGCAACAGGAGACCGGCCGCCAGGAGGCCTTACGGGCCCTCCAGGCCAAACTCCAACGCGGCGCCGAGCAGGCGCAGCGCGGCGAATTGCTCGAGGGGCCGGAGGTGATGCGCCAGTTGCGCGCCCGTGCCCGCGGTCGGCGTGACCGCAAAGCATCATGAAGACCTTCCTTATTACCCCCGAAGCCCGTCAGGACATGATGGACATCTGGGACCATGTTACCGATGAGAATCTCGACGCGGCCGATCGGATTCTGGATCGATTGGAGGAGGCCTTCGCCAAGCTTGGGGAAATGCCGGCATGGGGCATTTCCGTGAGGAGCTGCTGGATCAACGATACAAATTCTGGTCGGTCCATTCGTATGTCATCGCCTATCGGTGGGATGTTTCGCCTATTCAGGTCATTGCCGTGGTGCATGGCGCACGATGGTTGGAAGCATTTTTTCATGACCGGCTGCCCTGAGGTTCAACGGAAATTCACCTATGCCCCCAACCGCCATCTCCCATCCCCAAGCCCTCGCCGCCGACGGCCAGATCCGTCTCACCTGGCTTAAAAGCACGGACCATTTCAAGCAGGACCTCCGCGACGGCACCGCCGACCGCCCCTGGCGCTTCCGCCTCCTCCGCCGTACGGAAACCGCCTTCCAGCGCGGCGAGGACTATGCCGAGTTCTTTATGGGCGGGGATGCCGCCGGAGCCGATCCGGTCTTCGAGGGCGAACTGTCCCCCGACAACCATCGCCGCTTCACCTGGACCGACACCACCGTCACCCTCCGCACCACCTACAGCTATTTTATCGAGCCGCTCGCCCCGCAGCCCGGCCGGTCCATCGGGCCCCTCGGCGTCCGCACCGTCGATCCGGAAATCTACTGGTCCTATGAACGCCTCAATCAGGAACTCGCCGCCCTTGTCGCCGCATCCAATGGTCTGGCCCGCGTGACATCCTGCGGCTTCACCGGCGCCGGCCGGTCCATTCCCTGCCTCCACATCGGCCATGCCGGCCCGCGTCTGGCTCTGGTCGGCCTGATTCACCCCGGCGAATCCGGCCCGGAATTAATCGTTCCCGCCCTGCGCAATCTGATCGACTCCCAGCCCGCTCTGTTCCAGTCCGCCCAGGTCCTGGCCCTCCCATCGGTCAACATCGACGGACGTGAGCAGGTGGTCGGCGGCACGCCCTGGTATCTTCGCACCACCCCTGGCGGCGTTGATCTTAATCGCAACTTCCCGGCCGACTGGGAGAAGGTCGGGCTGGAATATGGCCTGAATACCGCCGACCCTCAGTCCATCACCTACCGCGGCACGGAACCGGCCGGCGCTCACGAAACCCGCGCGATCATGGCCGCCCTGACCCAGCACCGCCCCGACTGCCTTCTGAGCTACCACGCCCTCTCCAGCATCTGCTCACTTCCCGCCCTGGTCGCCCGCGCTTCGGCCGACGATCAGCCTTATCAACAGCGCTGCCGCACGCTGGTGGAGGCGATGGGAAAGGGTCTGCGCCCCGGCGAACCCTACACCGACCAGTGGCTCCGCCCCGGCTGCAGCGCCGGCTCTTTGCCTCTGTGGCTCTACCGGCAATTCCACATCCCCGCCTTCGACCTGGAATTCATCGGCGACACGCCTGAGGAGCACCCCCAAATCGTTCGCGATCAGACCGACCGCCCCATGCTCGCCAAATACCAGGCCCGCCACGCCGCAGCCCTGGCGGCCCTGCTGGCCGCCTTGCCCGCCCAAAAATAATTAGCCTTGGGCTCTGGCCGCTTATTGGGTAGCATGTCCCCTATCCTGTCTCGTAGGTAAGCATTTTCCCGGCCGGACCCGTCCGGCGGCCAGATCGAAATCAAATCTCGGAGGCATCATGCGCCTGAGCATGAGAGAAACGCAGATTCCCTCTCTGGAACCGCCCCCGGCGGAGCCGGGTCGATCCATGTCCCCAGCGTCCCAATGGGCTGATTCGCTGGCCATGTGGCTCACCGCCGCCACGCTGGCCGTGATGATGGTCCCCGGCCAGTGGCGCGCCTATCGCCATATCCTCAACTTCGGCATCCTGCCTTCTCGCGATGCCCTCCTGCTCCAATGGAGCCTCCTGGCGCTGATCCTGGCGGCCATGCTGCCGCTGCTGCTCCTGTGCGAAGGGCTCCGCCGCCGAAAGCACCCCCGTCTTGCCTGGGGCGTGTTTGTCGCCG
>JBIQLO010000056.1:0-19821 GCA_044464175.1 Planctomycetaceae bacterium
GGCGGCGCGGCTGGACGTAGAGATATTCGACGGCGCAGGCGATGGTGATGTTGATGGGAATGGCCAGCATCATGCCGGGGATGCCGAAGATTTTGCCCCAAAGGACAACGGAAAAGAGGGTGACGGCCGGGTGAATCTGCACGGCCCCGCGCATGATCATGGGCAGGACGACGTAGGCCTCGATGGCCTGGATGATCGCATAGACGCACAGCACCCCCACCACCGCGGTGCCGCTTTGGGTGGCGGCGAAGAGGACGGCGATGACGGCGGCGACGGCCGGGCCGACGGTGGGGACGATCTCGCACATGCCGGCCAGCATCGACAGGGGCAGGGCCAAATCCAGGCCGATGACGCTGTAGCCGATGAAGGAGGCGGTGAAGACGATGCACATGCTCAGCAGGGTGCCGAAGACCCAGCGGCGCAGCTTGGGGCCCAGGATGCTGAGGGTCTCCTCCAGACGCCGGCGCAGTTCCGGTGGGGCGATGCGCAGGCCGCGTTGAAGCAACAATTCCCCCGGATCGGCCAGCAGGAAGATAGAGCCGATGAAGATGAACGCCAGCCAGACCCCAAGGCCCATGACCAGATTGGGGGTCTTGGTGAGGAGCCGGCTGCCGCTGTCGCCGGCGAAGAACTGGCCGACGGCGCTGATGATGCCGTCAACGCTTAGCGGCTCCTGGAGCTGCAACCGCCCGCTCCAGTTGCTCAGCAGATGGTCCACCTTGAGGCGCGTCTGGGGCAGGTTGCGAAACTCGCGTTCAACGATGCCTGCCATGGGCCAGGAGAGGGCCAGGACGATGGCGGCGACGGCGGCAATGAGGCCCAGCCCCACGACGGCGGCGGCGGCGGCACGGGGGATCGGCAGCCGGCGCACCAGCGGCAGCAGCGCATTGGCCACGATGGCGGCGGCCAGGATACCCAGAAGCACGGTGCTGACGGCCTCGAAGAAATAGAGTCCCAGCAGCAGGGCCACGGCACAGAGGAACAGGACGGCCAGGGGTTGCACCCAGACGCGGCGGGGGGAGGAAGATTCGTTGGAATTTGAAGGCATCTCTGGGTTCAAGTACGCCCTAGCGCACCGGGTTGTTCCGCTGGAGGGCCGATTCGTCGGGTGCATTCAAGCGCAACGTGCCCAGGCTCCGGAGACGTCTCCACAGCAGCTTCGCCACCACGCGGAAGCGAAGGCGCAGGAGGTCCGGCTCGGCGGGGTGGGCGCGAAGGCCCCGGCAGAGCCAATGGAGCGTGTGAGCGTATCGTTCGAGGCGTTCATTCGCCACGGCCAGGTTGTGGAGGGCGGTCAGGTTGTCCGGCTGGACTCGCAGGACCGCGCGGCAGGCGGCGATGCCGGGGGCATCGTGACCCATTTCAAAGCAGGCGACGGCCAGGTTCAGGCGGGCGGTGAGGTGGGCGGGGTCGATCTCCACCAGCCGCTTATAGACTTCGGCGGCCAGGGCCCACTGCCGCAGGTCCATCAGCAGCGTTCCCATTTCCTCCAGCGTCTGGGGCTCCTCCGGATTCAGCCGCCATTCGGCCCGGAGATGGCGCAGCGCGCGGGCGCGGTCGCCGCGGCGGGCGTAGAGGCGGCCCATCAGCAGATGGGCCTCGGGCCAGGTAGGGTCGAGCTGGAGGGCGCGGCGGAGGCAGATCATCGCGGCCCGCGCCCCGCCGTGCTGGACGAGCCATTTGCCATGGCAGAAATGGCCGGCGGGGTCTTCCGGCACCAGTTCGATGGCACGGCGGTATTTTTCATCCGCCTCCTGGACCTGACCGAGTTCCATCAGCAAATCCCCGAGGTCGAGGAGGATTTCGATGTTGCCGGGATCCTGGCGCATGGCCGAGAGGTAATGCCGTCGGGCCTCGGCCAGTTGCTCCTTGCTCCACAGGGCCTCGGCAATGCGCACGTGCGCCTGGGGGTTGGCCTCCTCCAGCTCCAGCGACTGGCGCCAGCAGTGGATCGCCTTGTCGTATTGGCCCCGCGCCGCCAGGGAGCAGCCGATGTTGTAGTAGCAGCGGGGGCAGTGTTCCTTGTAGAGCCGGGCGAGATAGAACATCTCCTCGGCCTTGTCGTGCTCCCCCAGTTCGCAGTAGATGCTGATGCGGTCGCAGTAGCAGGATTCGCGCTGCGGCTCGAGCGCTTCGACGCGTTCGAAGGTGCGCAGGGCCTCCTGGTAACGGCTGGTGCGGAACAGGTCCTCGGCCAGGCGACAGAGCGTCTCGATTTCATCGGCGTCGATGGCCAGCGCTTTGGTGTAGGCCTGGATGGCCTCATCGTAGCGTTCCATTTCATCCAGGGTCAGGCCCATGTTGTAGAGCCAGGCGCTGTTGTAGGGATTGATGGAAACGGCGGCCCGCAGCTCCTCCAGCGCCTCGGACCACTTACGCTGCTCGAAGAGCTCCTCCGCCCGCTCCACACGCTGCTCGGCATCGTACCATTCGTTCATAATCGACCCGGTCGAGACAAGGCTACTGTACCTTGGCGCCCCGGCGGGGTGAAGGGGGGAGGCAAAATGATCGAGATTCGGGCCGGCGCTGGTGGACGGCCCGAACCTCGATTCCCGGGGCTTTTGGGATCACCGCGCCAGCAGGCCCCAGATCAGGAAGATAATCGCCAGAATAATAAAGACCCCCAACAAGGTCCGCCCGATTCCCGCGCTCATCCCCGCCAGCCCGCGTGCGCCAAAGAGGTACGCCACAATGGCAATGACAAAGAAAATAATCGCCAGAGTAATCAGGGTCATAACCGTCTCCTTCTGAAACACCCCCTTGGGCGCCGGCTTACGCAAAACCGTGCTCAGCTTCCCGAGCAGCAAAACCTATGCCGGAAAATGAGGGAGACGGACCGGCGGCCCCTATCGCTGTACCGTGGGCCAGAGGGCCGCCGCGCACAGGCGGTGGCCCATGCGGTCCAGAATCGGGAGTGTGCGCACCTGGCGGAACCCGGCCAGCACTTCCTTTTGAATCAGCAGCGTCTCGAGCAGTTCCAGGTCCTTTTCCAGAATCGCCTCGGACTCGACGAATACGATCAGCACCAGCGCGGCCAGACGGATGCGCGGCTCGGCCTCCATCTTGCGCAGGTCCTCCACCACGCCGGTGCGCCACTGGGCACCGTAGCCGCGATGGCGCACATCGGGCGAGCGGAACTGCGCGGCCGACTTCACCTCCAGCCAGAGGGCTTCCTCCGGCTGGCAGGGGTTGGACGGGTCAAAGAGCGTGGGCGGACTGGAATCGAGCCGCAGGGGCCGGCCCGGGGGTGTCAGCACCAGGTCGCAACGCGGACGATTGGAAAGCTTTCGCCCCACGGTGGAGGGATAATGCACCTCGCGCGCCACCTCCCCCACCGCTTTCAATCCCTCGGCCAGCAGCGCCTGCAGCGCCACCTCCGGCATCGAATCCAGTCCGTAGACCGCCTGCTCCAGGCGCAAAGCCTCTTCCTGTCGGCGAAGGACGGCCTGGATCTGGTCGGCGACATTGAGCAGGTCCAGCGACATGGGCAAGAGAATACAGGCAGACGACCGGAGACAGAAGGCGGAAGCGAGGGAGGGCGTCGTCGCTTCGCTGGAGAGTTCAATTTATAATTGGGCGCATGACCCTTCCCTTGTGGCTGATTTACGCCCTGGCGGCGGCCGGGTGCGCGGCGACGATCAACGTCTTTGGCAAGATCGGCATGCGGGCGATCGATTCCGACCTGGCCACGGCGGTGCGCAGCGTGGTGCAGGCGGCGTTTGTCGTCGCCTTCGCCTTCGCCGTGGGCTCGATGGCCAAGATGCCGATGCTGCGCAACCGCCCCCTAGCCTGGACGATGCTGGTCCTGAGCGGAGTGGCGGGCGGGTTGTCATGGATCTTCGCCTTCCGGGCGATTGAGTTGTCCCAGGTCAGCAAGGTGGCGCCGATTGACAAGCTGTCGATGCCGCTGGGGATTCTCCTGGCGGTGCTGCTGCTGCGCGAGCGGCCGAGCTGGATCAACTGGGCGGGGATCGGACTGATGGTCGTGGGGGCGTATCTGACGGCGGTGCCGCGGCACTAGCGGAGAGCGGCAGCTGAAGCCGCCCCTGCGATGTCTTTGGGCCTCAATTGAAGGTGCGCATGTACATCAGGGCATCCTGATCCTTGTACAGGCCGTTCATGGTGCCGACATGGTGGAAGCCCTGGCTGGTGAGGAAGGCCCGCCCGATGACCTGCGATTTTTGCTCGACCATCATCCAGATGCGCCGCAGCGGCACGTCGATAAGGCGCTGGTAGGCGGCCGCCTGGCGGACCACCTCATCGAGCATCCGCCCGCCGTAACCCTGGCGGCCCCGGTTGGAATCGACCTGCAGATGAAGCAACTGCACCACGCCTTCGTTTTCCGAAACCCAGATGGCCTGGGCGACCACCGTCTGCCCCTCCCGGAGGGTAATGGTTTGAACGAAGCGGCCCATCTTCTTTTTGGGCCGGGAGACCGGCAGCGGCGGAGAATATTCCATGGGGTTGAGTGACTTCATCATCGTGAACTGGCCGAAGCATCCATCGCAGTGCCGGCCCGGTTCATCGCCAGTTCGGCCGCGTGGCGGGTTTGGTCCCAGGTGCGTTGAACCTGTCCCTCATCGGTAAGGGCGAACACCGTGCCGGAGAGAACCGTGGGACCGATGGGGTCGCCCATGTGGCCGGTGCACACGACCGGCTGGAGGGAGGCTTTGTGGATGGTGACGGTGGCCCCGCCGGCGGCCGGGCGGACGGAGACAAATCCAACGCCCTGATAATGCACCATGTCAATGGACTCCCGGGAACCGGTGCCCAAGACATACCAGTCGATAGCGGCGTTGCTGGCGGAGGGAAAGTTCGGCTTCGTCCCCTGCATTGGACGCCAGAACATGCGAATCCGCACCACCTGCCGGACCGGTGGATTGGGGGCCGGGTGCAGCGGTCCGGCCCGCGCGACATCATCCAGCCCATCATCCACCAGGACAAAGCGGTAATCCCCCGCCTCATCCCGGCTGGCGTAGGCGTGGTCAAAACTCTGGACGAACCTGTGTGTCCCGCTGTCGGGCGCGAGCGTCAAGTGGCTCACGCTCGCGCAGCCGCCGAGTGTGGTGAGGAAAGCCAGCGATAGGACCTGCAGGATTCTCAAAACCGTAGTTCCCGAGTGTGCATTCAGCGTGCAGCCTCTATCCCAGGCCCAGCAGCGAGAGGGTGTCGCGTTCGACGATGCCCCTCAGCGCTTCGCGGGGGACGATCGGCAGGTTCGTGCCCTGGGCCATCTGGTTGATGCTGTAGAGGGCTTCGATGCATTTCCCGGCGTTGGTGTAGGGAAAATCGCTGCCGAACAGCAGCCGGTCGATCACGCCCGACTGATGGGCGGCGACCAGGGCGTTGTAGGCCTGCCACTTGCGGCCGAGCATGCCGGAGATGTCCGCAAAGACGTTGGCATGCTTACTGAGCAGGCAGATGGTCTCATCCACCCAGGGCTGGCCCAGCTGGGCGATGATGATGCGCAGCTTGGGGAAGGTGCGCGCCACCTCATCCAGCAGGCAGGGACGCCCGAATTCCATTTTGCTCTGTTCGGTGAACTGGCTGGCACCGTGGAAGAGGATGGGCATTCCCCGCTCCTCGGCCTCGGCGTAGACGCGCATGGCGCGGGTGTCGGCGGGGTGAAAATCCTGATTGGCCGGCGAAAGCGTGACGCCGCGCAGCTGCAATTCGGTCTTGGCGATGCGGACATCCTGCACGGCCGATCCCTCGGTGGGGTCGATTCCGGCAAAGCCGATCAGTTTCTGGGGAAACTTATTGACGTAATCGGCGACGTAGGCGTTGGGAATCTCCGCGTGCAGGTAGCGGCTCTTGAACCCCAGGACGATGGACTTATCGACCAGGGCGCTTTGGGCCCAGTGATGCTCGGGATCGGCCGAGGGCTGCGCCCGCCAGGCGGCCGGGGCGACCGGAGCCCGGGCGATGCGAGGGCGCCGGGGCCGGGGCAGATCTCCAAGGTCCAGTTGTCCCAGTTGCTCGGGGGACTGCCAGACATGCGTGTGACAATCGACTATCATAAAAAATCCTGGCAAACCGTCCCTGGAGCGACTGGCGGTCCGTCAATCCTGGACGGTTACAACGTCCGGGAATCTCCATTGATTCTAAGCATTCCGAGCCGCCGGTCAAAAAGCGGGCTCATTCATAAGGATGCTTATCCGTATTATCGGACCTGGGGATGTTAAGGCATGAGGGAATTTCAGGCCGGATGCCCCATGACGGTGTAATAAGCCAGGTTCGGCTGCTGTACATCCATCCGTCCAATCTGGGCGATGACGGGGGTGGAACTCTCCAGCATAAGGGCATATTGCCCCTTGGGGACGTGGTAAGCCTGCTCGCCGACCGGCTCATCCATCCGCACGCACCGCACCCGCTCGGCGTCGACGCGCAGGCGAATGTCGCGCACGGGGGGGCGATCGGGGAAATAGATTGTCAGGCGGATGTCGGCCGGCTGGTTGTTCGGGTTAAGAATGACTAATGATTCATGCCCGTGGGGCTCGGCATTGCCGCGCTCGGGAAGGTCGCCATCGGGGAAAAGCCAGCGGGTTTGACCGATCATGTAAAGCTCCGTGTCTGTTGGGTTTGGGTCCGTTGTCCACACAACGGAAGTGGAATTTGACACAATGTACACTCGTATGTAGAGTCCGGCAAATGCGTCGGGCGACGGCAAAAGACGTGGCGGCGGCGGTGGCGGTGGACCCGTCCACGGTGTCGCGCGTGCTGCATGGGAACAGCCCGCGCCACCGCTACGATCCGGGCACGGTGCGGCGGATTCGGGAGGCGGCCAAGCGGCTGGGGTATCGCCCCAGCGGGACCGCGCGGGCGCTGCGCACCGGCAAAACCACATTGATCGGCCTCGTGGTGGCGGACATCGCCAGCCCCTTTTTCGCGGAACTGGCCGGACGGATTGAGCGGCACCTGGGCACCTCCGGATATCGGCTGGTGGTGTGCAACACCGATGAGCAGGCGGAGCGGCAGTCGGCGCTGATCCATGAACTGGTCAGCCATCCGATGGAGGGGCTGATTGTGGCCCCCTCGGGGACCGCCGGGCTGGCCGAGGCGCTGGCGGCAGGCGTGACGCTGGTGACGGTGGACCGCCCGACGCAGATTCGGGGGATCGGGCATGTGGGGCTGGACGATGAACTGGCCGGGCGGATGATCGGCGCGCACCTGGCGCAGCGCGGCTACCGCCGCGTGGGGGTGATCCTGCCGGACAGTCCGGACGACCCGGGCATCGGCTGGCGATTGATGGGACTGAAGCAGGGGCTGGGAATCACCGGGCAGGTGCTTTGGACCGTTCCCGGCCCGCGGACGAGTTTTTCACCCGATACGAGCGAGGCGGTCTGCCGGCAGGTTGAGCAGCAGAAACCTGATGTCCTTGCAGGGTTGAATCTGGCGAGCAATCTTGTGGCGCTGGAGGCGATCAGCCGGATGGACCTGCAGGTGCCGGGACAGATCGGGGTGATCGGAATTGACGATTTTCCGGCCGCCGCGTTCTGGCGTCCACCCGTGACGGTGGCGGCACAGCCGATCGAGCAGATTGCGCAGGAGGCGGTGAAGATGCTGCTGGAGCGCCTGGGGCGGCCGGAGGAGACGGCGCGGACGTTGCTGCTGCCGCCGGTGATGCGGGAACGGGGGTTGTTGAAGTAGGGTGGGCATCACCCACCTTTTTTGCGGATGGTGGGCGATGCCCACCCTACACGGAGAGCTATGAGCATTCCAACCATACCGGACAGTGAATTCGCCCAGCGGATCGAGCGGGCGCGCCAGTTGGCTAAAGAGGCGGGATACGATGCCCTGCTGGTCAACTCCAACGAGGCGGACCTGGCGAACGTGCGCTATTTCAGCGACTACTGGCCGATTTTTGAGATTGCCGGCGTGCTGATTCCGGTGAACGGCAAGCCGGCGCTGTTGATCGGGCCTGAAAGCGAGGCCTTCGCCAAAGACCGCAGCAAGATTCCGACGGTTCACAAGATGCTGGAATACCGCGAGTCGGCCGACCCGGCCTATCCGGGCGTGGCGGTGAAGACGTTCAAGGAGGTCTTTGCCGAGGCGGGCGTGGGCGATCCCAAGCGCATCGGCATCGGCGGGTATCTGGTGACGACGGCGCCCGTGCTGGATGGCCTGAAGGAGGCCTTCCCCAACGCCAGGATCGAACGGGGCGACCAAATCATGTTCAAGCTGCGCGGCGTGAAATCGGCGGCGGAAATTGCCTGCCTGAAAAAGGCGTTTGAGATTTCCGAGAAGGCGGCCGAGGAAGTGATCCGCCAGATCCGCCCCGGCATGACCGAACTGCAGGTGGTCGGCATCGCCCAGAAAGCGCTGTATGAAGGGGGCGCGGAGTATGAGGGGCACCCGACTTACATTCTCTCCGGGCGCAGCTCGCGCCACGCCATCAGCCGCCCCACCCACAAGGTGATCGAAAAGGGGGACCTGGTGCAGCTCAACGTGGGCGCGCGAGTCAGCGGCTATTCCTCCAGCGTCGGGCTGCCGGTCTGCATGGGGACGATGAACGCCGAGCAGCGCAAGCTGGTGGAGTTCGGATTGAAGGCGCACGAGTGGACGGCCCAGCAACTGAAGGCGGGCGTCATTGCGGCCGACGTTGCTAAGCGCTACAAGCAGTTCTTCGCCGATAACGGCATGAGCCAGGTCTACCTCTACGGCCCCTGCCACAGCATCGGCATCGTCGAGGTGGAGCCGCCATGGATGGAGGAGATCAGTCAATATCCGCTGCAGGAGAACATGACCTTCCAGGTGGACACCTTCTGCTCGGCCCCCGACATGGGGCTGCGCTTTGAGAACGGCGGGCGCGTCACCGCCACCGGGTTCGAGCCGTTCAGCGGGAAATTGAAGAAGGTGGTTGAAATCTAAAGGAGGTTGTTTGTTATTTGCTATTTGTGAATGGACACAAATAACAATTAACAAATAACAAATGACCAATGACTCACAACGACCTGACCGTCGTTCTCGGCTTTGACATGGAGACCGACGTCGGCAGCTTCACGCCCTTTTACGAGGGGCTGACCAAGGGGACGCCCCTGCTGATGGAACTGCTGGCCGACAAGGGCGTGACCAGCACCTGCTATTTTGTCGGGCAGGCGGCCAAGGACCATCCGGAGGTGGTGAAGGATGTGAAGGCGGCGGGGCATGAAATCGGCTGTCACAGCCTGTTCCACGAAACCGTCGGCAAGAGCATTTTTCCCATTCCCAATCTCTATCCGCTGCTGGATCACGAGGTGAAGCCGCGGCTGGAACTGGCGACGAAGTGGGTGGCCGAGGCGGCGGGAGAGAATCCCGTCTCCTTCCGCTGTCCGCGGTTGTTCGGCTCCACGGCGGTTTGCAACGCGCTGGAGGACCTGGGCTATGTCTCGGACGCCAGCTTTCCCATGTATCACTACGGCGCGCCCATCGTGCCGTATCACCCGAGCCGGGAGGACTGGACCAAGCCGGGGGACATGAAGCTGGTGCAGATTCCCAACTTCGCGGACCTGACCATCGAGTCGAAGGACCCCTATGGGCGCGACCGCGACCAGTGGCCGCTGTTTCGCACGGAAGGGGCCGAGGCGCTGCTGGTGCACGTGGACCGCTTCATCGGATATGCCCGGAACCTGAACAAGCCGCCGGTCCTCTGCTTCTACTTCCATCCGTGGGAATACTGGCCCATGCCGCAGGGATTGCTGCATTTCGGCGAGGCGTCGGTGAAGCCGGATGAATTTCTGGTGAAAAACTGCGGTCCGGAGGCGATCAAGCAGATGGGCCTGCTCATTGACGCGCTGAAGGAGCGCGGGGGGCGGTTTGTGACGGCCAAGGAATGTGCCGCAGCATGGACCGCGTAGAACGCCAAGACATGAAAACATGAAACATGAAGCATTTTCTTTGACCGCTTCATGTTTCATGTTTTCATGTTTTTATGCATTGATTCTGAAATCCATTGACTCAAAAAGGAACCACCCATGTCCCCCACCTCTCCCCGCATCTGGCGCTCGCCCAACAGTTCCTTTTATCAGCAGGAATGCCTGGATGCCCTGACGGTGTACACGGATGAGGAACTGGCCGGGATTGCTTCCCACGGCTTCAACGGCATCTGGCTGCGCGGGCGGCTGGCGGAGATGGTGCAGTCGAGCATTCTGCCGGAATTGAATCAGCCCCAGGCCCCCAGGCAGCTTGAAACGCTGCGGCAGCTGATCGAGCGCGCCGGTCGCCATGGGATCAAGGTCTGGCTCTTTTTCAACGATCCGCTGGCCCCCCTGTCCGATGCCCCGATCTGGACAACGCACCCGGAACTGAAGGGGGAGCCGCATTTCCACGCCGTCCAGGGCGAGGAGCATGAATACACCGCCCTGTGCACCTCCCACCCCACCGTGCAGGCGTATATGCGCGACGCCACCGCCCAGGTGATGCAGGGTCTGCCGGGGCTGGGAGGCGTGCTGCTGATCACCGCCAGCGAGCATCACAGCCATTGCTGGTCGCACCACCCGCTGTTCAAACATCAATACCATGAGCAGGAAATCAAACCGATGCGCTGTCTCCGCTGTGCCCAGCGCAAGCCGGAAGAGGTTGTGGGCGAGCTGGTAGGATTCTGGCAGGAGGCCGCCCGAGCTGCTGCCACGGAGCAGGGGGAGCCGCGCGTGGTGGCGTGGAATTGGAGCTGGTCGATGTGGTATCCCGAACCCCAGAAGCCCGTCATCGACGCCCTGCCCGAGGGTGTGTCGCTGATGGCCGACTGGGAGCGCGGCGACCATCGCCCCTTCCAGGGCAAGACCATCCCCATTGATGAATACTCCCTCTCTTTCACCGGCCCCAGCGAACGGTTCAAGGGCTCGCAGGCGGCCGCCCGCCAGAAAGGGCGCTCGATGTTCGCCAAGCTCCAGTTCGGCACGACGCATGAACTGGCGACCGTGCCCAATCTGCCGCTGATGCCCAGTGTGCATGGCAAGCTCAATGGCCTGAACGAGCGCGGCGTCGAGGGGTTCATGGGCACCTGGAATTTCGGCTGCGGTCGGACGCTCAACACCTTCGCCAATAAAATCCTGAGCGATGATCCCCGGCGCGCGGCCGACAAGCAGAATTTTTACGCCGACCTGACCACGAAGTACCTGGGCCTGTCCGATCCCACGCCGCTGGCCCAGGCGTGGGAGGCGTTTACCCGCACGTTCCAGCAATATCCCTTTTCGATCGGGCTCACCTACTATTCCTTCTTCAACTACGCCCCGGCCTATCCCCTCTCGCTGGAATACCGCGGTCGGCGCATGGGCCCCAGTTGGATGGCCCACGAACCCTGGGGCGATGACATCGACACGGGCATCCGTCCGTTCACCGCCGAGGAAGTGCTCAACGCCTTCGTCCCGATGAGCGAGCAATGGGCCGCCGCGCTGGCGGGCTATGTCGCCGCCCTGGCCCAGCCCGGCGGCACGCCCGAGCAGCAGAAGCGGCGATGGGAGGAGTCTTCCTGCGCCCGGATGATCGGCGTGCATCTGCGCAGCGCGGCCAACATCATGCGCTTCCACCTTTGGCGCAAGCCGAAGCTGGCGGGGCGCAGCGGCCCCTTTCCGTGGCACATCGAGCCGGACGCATCCCTGCGGCCGATTGTCGCCGATGAAATCGAATCGGTCCGCCAGGCGATCCCGCTGGCCGAAGCCGACCCTCGTTTGGGTTTCCACCAGGAATGCCAGGCTTACTTCTACACGCCGGCACATTTGAAGAGAAAGCTGGAGGCGCTGGAAAGGATGATTTGAGGTGTGACTGACACCGTTCTGTTCATCCCGCCTCGGCCAGCACGCGCTGAAGACCGATCGAGATCAACTCTGAGCGGTTCAACCCCTGCTGTTTGGCAAGGGCATCCGTCTTTGCCAGAAGCTTCTGCTCGATCGTGATCTGGACCCGGCGTGAGCCCGCACCGACGCGCGGCCGGCCGCGGCGCTTTGCTCTCCGCCAAGTCTTTTGCTGCGCGGCCGTCAGAGGCTTGCCCGGCAATCGCCCGCCCGCCAAGGGTTTGTCCAATTCAGCCGTCGCCTGCCGCAGTTCGTCGGTGTTCAGGCGGGTCCATTCCTCAAAGGTTTTTGGCTCTGTCCTGAATTTCGTTTTCATCGCCTATTCCTTCGCAGCGTTCGCTTTTCCGAATCAGCCAAGGGACGTGCATGCACGACATAAACCACGCCACCCGGGCTGAAAACTTAAACTACCTGCAGGTAGTCACCGTGCCGGCATTGCCCCCAAACCAGGTACTTGCCATTTCCGATAAACCTGGGGAATGGCCGCCGGGCACGCTCCACCACAAATTCCGCTTCATCCGGTGTGATTCCATGCTCGGCCAGATGTTCCACATTCCATTCGTTCCAGCGGAACTCGGCCATGCAGGTTATTATACACATATAATTCTTCGCGGACCACGCCGATTCCTCAAACCTGTTTCCTCCGCCGCCCCGTCATCGTATGATCGCGGGGGATGAGTGATGGATTTCGAGAACCGCGCGCGCCGATGGTCCCCCCCGGCCGGATTGACTGTCAGGTCCCCGACATGACGGTGACCGTGGCGGCCGATGTGACGCTGGAACAGGTGGGGCGGGAATTGGCATCGCATCGCCAGTGGCTGGCGGTGGATGGGGAGGCATCCAGGCCGCTGGGTGAACTGGTGGCGGAAAATTCCACCGGCCCGCTGCGGCTGGGCTTTGGCGCCTGGCGGGACATGCTGCTGGGGTTCCAGTTTGAAAACGGGCAGGGGGAATTGATCACCGCCGGCGGGCGGACCATGAAAAACGTCGCCGGCTACGACCTGACCAAATTCATGGTCGGGCAGCGCGGCGTCTTTGGCAAAATCCGCACCCTCACCGCGCGCACCTACCGCCTGCCGGATGGGGCGCTGCTGGCACGCTGCCCCGGTACCCCGGAAGTGTCGGCCAACCGTCTGAGGGACCTGCTGACCACCCCCTGCAAGCCGCAATGGGCCTTGATCGACGCCGACTGCCTCCGCTGCGGGTATCTGGGCGATCAGGCGACGCTCGACTATCTTCAGGCGGCCTTGCCCGCCCATGCGCCGGGTGACCTCACCATCCAAAGCCTGGACCAGGATGCCGCCCTTCGCCGCTCATTGTTGGCCGGTGCCTGGAACGGAGGGGGTCTGCGCTTCCGCGCTTCGGTCCCGCCGGCCCAACTGGCCGCGTTCGTTCAAGCCCTGTCTCCGGATCAATGGATCGCCGACGGGGCGTTCGGCGTGGTGTGGGGGACGCACGCGGGATCGCCGCCTATAATCATGGAAGCAGCCGGGCGACTGGGCGGGGGAGCGACGGTCTTTCAGGGCGATCGGGTCGTTCAAACACCCCCGCCGCCGGGCGTCGAGGCGTTGCTGCGGCGGCTTAAACGCGCGTTTGATCCCGATGGAATGCTGGCTCCGATACCCACACCAGACCAATGAACATGCCCACCACGCCGATCCAGGAGACTCCGCCGTCTGAGCCGGCCGCCGCCAAGGGCGAACCGGCCATCCGGCTCGATCCGCGCACCTATAAGATCGCCCAGACCTGCGTGCATTGCGGTTTGTGCCTGCCCGCCTGCCCCACCTATACCCAGAACGGGCGGGAAGCCGACTCTCCCCGCGGCCGCATCCAACTCATGCGCGGCCTGCACGAAGGAACGATCGACCCGACCCCCACCGCCCTGCACCACCTAGACCTGTGCCTCGACTGCCGCGCCTGTGAGACCGCTTGCCCCAGCGGCGTCATTTATCACGAACTGATCGAAGAGACCCGTGCCCGTTTCGCAGAAAAGGGAATGGATAAGAGCGGCGGGAAACTGATGCGCTGGATGTTTTTCCATGTGCTGACCCACCGCGAGCGCCTCAAATGGGCCCTGCTGCCGGCCCGCGTGATGCAGAAGACCGGCCTTTATGCCCTGTTGCGCCGAGTGGGGCTGTTCGACCTGCTCCCGGCCGGCTGGCGAAAAATGGAGCAGATGCTTCCCCCCAACGGTCCGATCTGGCCGACAGCCCTGCCGGAAGTGACCCGCGCCGGCGGGACGGATGCCATGATCGCAACGCTGACCCACCACCGCGACCAGAGCGATGAGGGGCCCAAGGCGGTAATCGGGTTCCTGGGCGGCTGCATCGGCAGCGTTCTGTTTCAAAAGACCAATCAGCAGGCGGTCGAGCTTTTGGCCGCCGCCGGAGCGGAAATTCACTGCCCGGACGAGCAGGACTGCTGCGGCGCGATTCACCATCACAGCGGCTCGCTCGAAGCGGCGCAGAAGCGCGCCCGCCACAACATCGACGTCTTTCTCCCCGAGGGCAAGCCGTGGGTGGACCGCATCGTCACCAACATCGCCGGATGCGGCGCGATGCTGCGGGAATACGACCACCTCCTGCGCGACGATCCGAAATATGCCCAGCGGGCCAGGGAGTTTTCCGCCCGCGTCCGCGACATCAGCGAGGCATTGCTGGAGCTGGGCCTGCCGGAAATGAAATATCCGGTGGAGGAAGCGGTCACCTATCACGATGCCTGTCACCTGGCCCACGCACAGAAAGTGACGGCCGCCCCGCGTCAGCTACTGGCGAAAATTCCGGGACTGAAGCTGGTTCCCCTCTACGAAAGCGATATGTGCTGCGGCGCGGCCGGGACATACAACCTCACGCAGCCGGAGATGGCCGCCGACCTGGCCGACCGCAAGCTCAAGCACATCGCCGCCACCGGCGCCGGCGTCTGCGCCGCCGGGAATGTCGGCTGCGCCCTGCATATCCAGGGCCAGGCCGCCGCCCGCGGCCAAACCCTCCGCGTCGTCCATCCGGTGGAACTGCTGCACCGGGCGGTGTTCGGATAAGGCATTCTTTTGCGTGCTGGACTGATGGTGCCGCTTCAGGTGTGCTTTCCACCCTGTCCGTCTTTATACAGCTGTTGATCCAGTTCGCCAGGCCGACAATCTCCGGCTGGTTCATTGAGATCACACCCGCCCCGGAAATCCTTCGTGCGTGAATTGTCCGTCCACGTTGATCTTTTCTCCGTCGATCTCGATGAAGCCGCCGGGACGCAGGTCCACCACCATATCCCAGTGCAGGCCGGACTGGTTCGTGTTGCCGCTTTCGGGATACCCCGCCCCCAGAGCGAAGTGGCACGTCCCGCCGATCTTTTCATCAAAAAGCGTGTTGCGGGTGTATTGCGTGATGTCGTAGTTGGTGCCGATGGCGCATTCCCCCAGAAACCGGCTCCCCTCATCCATCTCCAGCATGGAGATCAGAAAGTCCTCCCCCTTGGAGGCCGAGGCGTCCACCACCTTGCCGTCGCGGAAGGTCAGCTTCACATCCTGCACCTCCCGCCCGTGATGGACGGCCGGAAAGCTGAAATGAATCCGTCCGTTGACGCTGTCCAGCACGGGGCCGGAAAAGACCTCCCCGTCCGGAAAGTTCTCATGCCCATCGCAGTTGATCCAGCGCCGCCCCGCCACGCTCATGCGCACGTCCGTCCCATTGGCGGCCACGACATGCAGGTCGCTCTTGCCGTTGAGATGGTCCACCAGCTTCTGCTGGCGCTTGCTCACCTGCTTCCACGCCGCCACCGGATCGGGCTTGTCGATCAGCCCCGCGCAGAAAACAAAGTCCTCATACTCCGCCAGGCTCATCTCCGCATCCTGCGCGCAGGCCATGGAGGGAAACTGCGTCCCCACCCATTTGAGCGACCCCTCCGCCGCCCGCTTCATGAAAATGTCCATCAGCGGTTTGCGGGCCGCCTGGGTAATGCCGATCTTTTTCGGGTCGCAGTTGGTCAGCGCCTTGGTGTTCTCCTCGGCCCAGATGCCGATGGAACAATCGAGCTTCTCGTACTCAAACAGCCCGATCGGATTGCAGAAGCGAAGCTGCTCGTCGTTGGCCTTCTTGAGGAAAATCTCGTTCAGTTCCTCCGGCACCATCCGCACCGAGGGATGCCCCCCCGCCGCCAGCACCTTGCGGTAGAGTTCCACAATGAGCGGCTGCGACACAGGCGGGCCGCTGAGGCGCACCAACTGCCCCTTCTTCACCCCCACGCTGTAATTGACCAACACCGACGCCAGTTTTTCCAGTCTAGGATCGCGCATGGTCGCATTTTAAGGGGTGCGGCCAAAATGTGTAGCGTCCCATTCCGATCCGGTCACTTTTGCCCCTGTCCGCGCGCAGGCAACGTCCACCCGCCCCCCAGGGCCTTGTAGAGCGACACCAGATTGGTGGCGATGGCGCGGGCGCTTTGCGCCAGGGCATCCTGCGAGGCATACAGCGCCCGCTGGGCCGTAAGGACATTGAGAAAATCCGTTTGCCCGTCGACATACAGCCGGGTCGCCAGATCGACCGCCCGCCGGTTGGCCGCCTCCGCCCGGGCCAGCGCCTGATAGTGCTCCTGCTCACGGGCATAGGCGACCAGCGAGGAATCCACATCCCGCAGCGCAGTCAGGATCGCCGTGCGATACGCCAGCAGCGCCTGTTCCTGAATCGCATTCTGCACACGGATGTTGGCGCGGATGCGCCCGGCATCAAACAGCGGCCAACTGACCGACGGCCCGACCGACCAGAAACGGTTGGACCAGTTCGTCAGGGATGACGCCTTGTCCCCGGTCACCCCCAGCGAGCCGGTGAGGCTGAAGCGGGGAAACAGATCGGCCGTGGCCACGCCGATGCGCGCCGTGGCGGCGTGAAGCTGGGCCTCGGCGCGGCGGATGTCCGGGCGGCGGCGCAACAAATCCGAGGGCAGCCCCACCGGAATCGCCGACGGTACGCGCGGGATCGTGCCCGTCGGTTCCAGTTCCGCCAACAGCGTCTGCGGATCCTGCCCCAGCAGCACGCCCAGGGCATAGATCGTCTGCCGGGCGGCCGACTGCAACAGCGGAATCTGTGCCGCCGTCGTGGCCACCTGCGCCTGGGCATTGGCCACATCCAGCCCGCTGGCAAAGCCTCCGGAAAAGCGCTTCTGCGTCACCTCGGCTGAATGCTGCTGCGCGGCCAGATTGTCCTGGGCAATGGCGATCTGCTGCTGGTCACCCCGCAGGGCGATGTAATTAATCGCCACCTCCGATACCAGCGTCACCAGCACATCGCGCCGATCCTCCTCCGCCGCCCGCACATCCGCGCCGGCCGCCTCGATGTCCCGCCGCGTTCCGCCGAAGACATCCAGCTCCCAGGAAGCATCCAGCCCCGCCTGAAAGAGGTCGCGCGCCCCGCTGTTGCTGACCGTTCCTCCCGACACGCGCCCCGAAGGGGCCTGGCTGCGCGAATAGGAGGCCGAGATATCCACGCTGGGCCAGAATCCCCCCACCACCACCTCCCGCGCCGCCCGCGCCTGGCGGATACGGGCCTCGGCCTGCCGCAGATCGAGGTTCCCCGCGATCGCCCGCTCCACCAGCGCGGTGAGGATCGGATCGTCAAAGGTCGTCCACCACCGCGCCAGATCGGCCGGCGCGACCACCGTCTCGCTGGGGTGCGTGGTCGGCCGCGTGGATGGGGCCGTCGTCGGCGCCCACGACGATGGCATCGTCGTCGCCGGAGGATGGTAGTCCGGCCCCACCGTGCATCCGCCGATCAGCGCCAGCCCCGCGGCGGCCGTCAGCATTCCACTTCCCTTGCATCGCATATCCGCGCCTTTCCCGCACAAAACGCGAGCCCATGAGACGGACAACAGCGCCCATCGCGGCCTCACGTCTTTCTGCCCTTATGGTCCATCATTCGTATCGCAGCGCATCGATCGGATCGAGCCGCGAGGCCTTCCAGGCCGGGTAATAGCCAAAGATGATCCCCACCGCCGCCGAGACGACCACCGCCGCCACCACCGCGCCGGGGCTCGATTCCGTCGGCCAGCGCAGCAGGTAGGTCACCAGCCACGCACCGCCCATCCCCAGCACAATCCCCATCGCCCCCCCGGCCAGGCACAGCAGAACCGACTCCACCAGGAACTGCCGCAGGATGTCCCGCGCCCGCGCCCCCACCGCCATGCGCAGCCCGATCTCGCGCGTCCGCTCCGTCACCGAGACGAGCATGATGTTCATGATCCCCACCCCCCCCACCACCAGCGAGATCAGCGCCACGCACAGCAGCAGTTGCGTCATCAACCGGCTGGTGCTGGTCAGGGCGGTCATCAGTTCGGCCATGTTGCGGATCGTGAAGTCATCCGGCTCGCCGGCGCGCAGCCGGTGACGCTGGCGCAGCAGTTCGGTGATTTCCGTCACCGCCGCATCCGCCCGCTCGGCCGAGGCGGCCGAGACGAGGATCTCATCCACGTTCGTGAACCGGATCGGCATCGGCTGGTCCGCCGCCTGCGCGGGCGAGGGGGCGGGATAGAGCTGGACCGAAGCGCTGGGATACAGATTGTTCAGCGTATTAGGCGCCTGCGAAATGCCAGAGGAAGCGGCCGCCGCGCTCTGGTTGGTTTCCGACACGCTGGATCCGGAGACGCGGTATTTGATGCTCGTCCAGGGGGCCAGAACGATGTCATCCTGATCCATTCCCATCATGTTGGCCCCTTTGGGCGACAACACCCCCACCACCTTGAAGGACACGTTGTTGATGCGCACCTCCTTGCCGATGGGCGACTGGCCGCCAAAAAGCTGCGTCACCAGTGTCTGGCCCAGCAGGCAAACTCTGGCCGCACTGACCACATCATGGTCGGTGAACGACGAACCGTCCGCCATTGTGTACCCGCGCACGTCCAGGTAGGCCGGGGTCGAGCCGTAGATGTACATCGGCACCCAGTTTCGCCCGCCGTAAACCACTTGCGTCCGCGCCCGCACCATCGGGGCCACATCCTTCACCGACGGACATTCGGCCAGGATCGCTTCGGCGTCCTGCGGCGTGAGCGTCTTGCTGCTGCCGGCGCCGAAGCTGACGCCTCCGCTGGTGGCCGTCCCCGGGCGCACCAGCAGGTTGTTGGCGCCCATGCCCGCGATGCTCTTTTGAATCGCCGTCGAGGAGCCGTTGCCGATCTCCATCATCGCGATCACCGCACCCACGCCGATGACGATTCCCAGCGTCGTCAGAATCGCCCGCATGACATTGCGCCGCAGGGCGTGGATTGCGGTCTTAAATGTGCGGTGGAGTTTCATATCAATTTTCCGTGGCCAGAGCCGCGTTCAGGTCCACCGTCTCCGAACTTTGAACCCCGAACTCCGAACCCTCAATTCTGCCGTCATGCACCCGGATCACCCGCTGGGCGTGCTGCGACACCTCCGCTTCATGGGTCACCAGAATGATTGTGATTCCCTCCGCCTCGTTGAGTTGTTGGAACATCGCCAGCACCTCCTCGCTCGTGGTCGAGTCCAGGTTACCCGTCGGCTCATCGGCGAAGATGAGGGAGGGGTGGTTGACCAGCGACCGGGCGATCGCCACACGCTGCTGCTGCCCGCCGGAGAGCTGGCTCGGCTCATGGTGCAGGCGCGATCCCAGCCCCACCCGCTCCAGCAGTTCCGTTGCCCGGCGGCGGGCCTCGCGGTCGGACACCGGCTGGGGAGCGTAATTCAGCGGCATCATCACATTTTCCAGCGCCGTCGTGCGCGGCAGCAGGTTGAAGCTCTGGAACACAAACCCGATTGTGCCGTTGCGCACGGCCGCCCGCTGGTCGGCCGAAAGCTTGGACACCTCCCGCCCCTGCAGCCAGTATTCCCCGCTGGTCGGGCGGTCCAGGCATCCCAGGATGTTCATCAGCGTGCTCTTGCCCGACCCGCTGGCCCCCATCAGCGCCACATACTCCCCCCGCTCCACGCGCAGCGACACCCCCTTGAGCACCGGCACGTCCATCTCGCCCAGGTGGTAGGTCTTGTGGATGTTGTTCAGCTCAATCAGAGACATGGGAGGTTGCTCTTTGTAGCTTGTTGTTGGTTCTT
>JBIQLO010000057.1:0-19722 GCA_044464175.1 Planctomycetaceae bacterium
ATCGTCAACCTGTTCCGGGGCCGCGTGGTGGATGTGGCGCCCGATTCCATGATCGTCGAGCTGTCGGGAACGGAAGAAAAGCTGGAGGCGTTTACGGAACTGATGAAGCCCTACACGATCCAGGAGATGGCGCGCACCGGCGTGATCGCGATGGCGCGGGGCGGGCAGCATGGAACGCGGCAGGCCGCCCCCAGCCCCACGAAGCGGCGCACGCGCAGCCTGAATGCTCCGACCACCGAAGCTCTGCCGCCCAGCTAAGGCGGCCGGTCGCTCTCCATTTCTGACCAGGCAAATCACCTCTAACGGCATTCCACCTGGACGGCCCCGTTGCTGAAGGCGTCCAGGCCGCCGGTCTGCAGGTACGCGCGGGCCGCCCGGTCCTCCTTCAGATGGGCATCCCAGAAGGCTAGGCTGGCAACCTTGATCACATCAAAGATCATGCCGTGGTTGGCGTGGGCCGCCCGGTACCTGGGGGCGATGACTTCGGTCTGGTCCCTGATCTTGAGGGTGAAGGAAAGATGGTTGGCGCCGTCGATGTTCACGCCGTACTTGCCGCCCGGCGGGCTGAAGCGAATCGGCTCCAACTGCCAGGACGGCCCTCCGCGCCGTCGGGCGCGCAGGTCATGCGAGCCGGTCATGGACATCATGGGACGGTCCGCATGCCTCCAGCAACGGCGGGAGGGCGCCATCCAGTCGCGTCCGCGCGGCGACAGGAGCAGCGCCGCCTTGAGCCGGGGATCCGACACATCCAGACGCCCATACGGGGGCGGCAGAATTGCCTGTGCGCCGGCCAGAAGCTGCATCAGGTCCGCGCCGCTGGAGTGTCCCGCGCCGCCAATCCGCCCGGTCTCCACGTGGAACAGGTCCCCGAGGGAGCCGGAGGATCGGGAGTGGAGGCTGTCCAGCACAAGTTGCAGGTCTCCGATGCGCCGCCGCCACATCTCCGGGGCCTTGAGCGCCTCATTGAAGCGACGGCGAAAGCTGGACGGCTTGGGCGTCAATTCCATGGGGTCGCGATGTTGCGGGTGGATGCTGAGATACCCGTGGCTGGCCCAGAATCGGCCCAGGGGTCCGTAATCCTCCCGCTTCGCGACGACACCGTGGGAGAAGAGAATAACCGGAAGAGGACCTTGGGCGCATGGTTTATAGATGCGGAGGGAAAGCTCGTGATCCCGCCCGGCCAGAGTGATGCGGTCCTCAATCTCCACATCCCACGGCCCGTCCGACGCCGTATAGGTACGGACGGGGACAGCGGGATGGATCGCCGGCCGCCGGACGGCCGACAACCATCGGGACCAGGACCCGACCCACTGCTGGCGACTTTGAATTTCAAACAACACAACCTCCTGCCATGTGTGGTGCTGAGTGGGCGGCCGTTCGGAATGCGTCCGGCCGGGCACTGGATTTCATTACAATAAAGTATTCATCAGGAAATCGCTGATGCGCGGCGACTGGTCCTTCATTAGAAATTTAATGGCGGGATTGGGGGGAATTTAGAGAAGAGAATAGGATTGTCGGAATCAATGCCGCGCATCGAGTCCGAGAATCCAAGGAGATCGCGACATCAAAGCCGGATGGTCGGCGGCCAGGCGAGCTCAATCCCCTGGGCGACCAGCAGCTTTTGAAATTCCTCCAGCAATGCGGGTGTTTGATGGACGGCGCGCGGCTTGAGGCGACGACCGAGGCAAAAGGCCGCCAGCAGCCCGGCCGCCTCGCCAATGTTCCATTCCACCGGGTGCAGCCGGTAACAGCCGTTGGTGATGTGCGTCACGCCCAGGTTTTTGCAGGCGGGCAGAAGGTTTTCCATGCGCACGGGGATCAGCGCTCCCAGGGGAATCTGGAAGGGGAGTGAGGGAATGTCGATGTAGTTGGTGTGTCCTGCGGAGGGATGCAGGTCGATACGGTAATAGCCAATGCCGACGGAATCGGCGAAGTTCTCAGCGCGGTCGAGGCCGGCAGCGCGGCGGGCATCAAACCCCACATGGTTTTCGGTGACGGTGAACAGGGCCTTGATCCGCCGTGATTCGCGGATGTAAGGCGCCTTGGCCAGGCCATCCTCCGTGCCGGTGATGTCGGGGCGGAGATAGAGCCCGGGATACCCCGTGCCGCCGTCGGGCCGGGGGGCCTCGGTCTGCAGCCAGTAGAAGAAGCTCAGGGATAGCTGGCGCGACTCCTCCAGGTACCGGGCAACGATGTCGGCGGGCTTGTCGATGATGTTGCCTTCCCAGTAGTCGTTCTGGGGCCAGTTCACCAATGTCACTTCATCGCGACGGTCCTGCGGGGCATAATGGTCGTTGGTGACCAGCCGGCGGTATCGCCACAGGTCTGATTTTTCGGGCGTGGCCTCCTGCGGCAGCAAGACGCGCGTGATGGGACGCAGGTGGTGGGGGTGGCAGTAGGTCCAGCTCAGCATTTTGCCGCACCATGCCGGCTCAAGGTGGGGCGTGTAGTCGCGCCAGCGCTGGTAAAACGCGGGTTTCTCGATGACATGCCGGCCATCCGGATCGTATGCCATCGCAAAGCACCAGGTGAAGCTCTGGACGTTGTCGGGATCGGCCTGTTCGGCGGCGTGGGGTTCGCCGGTGTCGGCACGCGACTCTGCGCCGCTGACGTATTCCGCTTTGGCCAGGGGAAGCAGGTCGCCCAATTCAGTGGCGTCGAGGATGTAATCGGCCGCGATGGTGCGGGTCTGGCCGGTTTGCAGGTGGCGGAGCGTGACGGCGGTGGCGCGGTTCGCCTCGGTGTCCACGGCAACCGGCTCGTATCCCTGCAGGATCGTGATTTTCCTGCTGGAACGGTGGCCGGCCATCATTTCTTCCAGTACCGCCACCCCGACGCGCGGCTCATGGCATAGGCGCGAAACAGTGCCCTGACCGGGATTGAGGTGCGGATTCTGCCGGGCGGCTTGGGTGAGGGGGAAATGGCGGCGGTAATAGTCGCGCACGCCGTTGCGGTAGCGGCGATAGCGGCGCGTGGCGCCAAAGCCCTCGATCCATCCGTTTTCATCCGGCGGAACGGCCTGACTGGTCAGTTGGCCGCCGATCCAGTCCGTCGGCTCGGTCAGGATGACGCGATATCCCATGTCGGCCGCCGCCAGAGCCGCGGCGCATCCGCCGGTGCCGCCCCCGACGACCAGCACGTCCGTCTTCATCTCCTGTGCCATGAAGCCTCCTTTGTGGCGAGGAATTTAAGGCGTCGGCGGGTAGAATGCCAGCACGGAAGAGGCACAACGCCTTCCCGCCGTTGACGATGTCCCAGATTACGGTCCATCTTCGGGAGCCGATTGGCCGAATTCATCCGGAGTTGCACGGGCAATTCATCGAGCAGCTTGGCGCATGCGTGCACGGAGGGATTTGGGTGGGGGAGGCTTCGCCCATCGCCAACCTGCATGGTTTGCGACTGGATGTGGTGGAGGCGCTGAAGCGATTGGCGGTGCCGGTGCTGCGCTGGCCGGGGGGCTGTTTTGCGGACGACTACGACTGGACCGATGGAATCGGACCAAAAGAGCAGCGCCCCCGGCGGCTCAATGGATGGTGGGGGCATGATGTGGAGACGAATCATTTCGGCACGCATGAGTTCATGCACCTGTGCCGGCTGATCGGCGCCAAGGCCTATCTGGCGGGCAATGTTGGCAGCGGCACGCCCCGGCAACTCAAGCAGTGGGTGGAGTATTGCAACGTGGCGGCCGACACGACCCTGAGCCGCCTGCGGGCCACCAACGGCGCGCCTGAGCCGTTCAAAGTGGCATACTGGGGCGTCGGCAACGAGGCGTGGGGATGCGGCGGGAGCCTGTGCCCGGAGGATTATGCCGCCCTCTATAAACGATTTGCCACGCATCTGGCCACCTTTACGCGGCCGCCCTTGGAGATGCCGCTGTTCCTGATCGCCTGCGGGCCCAATGGAAACGATGCGGAGTGGACGCGGCGCTTTTTTCTGAAGGCGGGAGCGCCCAGTGGAGACTGGCGACTGGATGGCTGGGCGGCCCATTATTATTGCGGCACGGCCGGGACGGCGACGGACTTCACGACCAACCAGTGGTTCGAGCTGCTGCATCGAGCGGCCGCCATTGAGGAACTGATCCTCGAGCAGCGGGCGCTTCTGGATGAATGGGACCCGCAGCGGCGGATCGGTTTGATTGTGGATGAATGGGGGACCTGGCATCCGCCGACGCCCGGAAGGCAGCCGCTGCATCTCTGGCAGCAGAATACCCTGCGCGATGCGCTTGTGGCGGCCCTGACGCTGGATGTCTTTCACCGCCACTGCGATAAGGTGGTCATGGGCAACCTGGCGCAGGCGGTGAACGTGCTGCAGGCGCTGATTCTCACGGAGGAAGAGCGAATGGTCTTGACGCCGACGTATCACGTTTTCGATCTATACCGACCGCACCAGGGGGCCCAAGGTGTGCGCGCTCAATTTGGCAGCAACGAGATTCTGTTCACGGCGGGGCGAAAGCGGATGGGACTGGCAAAATTGAACGGATCGGCATCCATCATTGACAGCCAGTTGACCTTGAGCGTGACCAATCTCGACCCCGCCAACGCGGTGGAGGCGACGGTTGAACTGATTGGCGGATCGATGCGCGAGCTGCGCGTGGCGGAGCTGATGGCCGGCGCATTGCAGGCGCATAATACGTTCGAAGTGCCTGAAGCGGTGCGGCCACGGTACAGCCACCTGGGGCTCTCGGGCGAGCGGTGGCGGCATGTCTTTGCTCCGGCGTCGGTAACGGTGCTGTCGATCGGACTGGGAACGTGAGCAGGGGGCGTCGGCGGATTGCCGGTGTTTTCCGTGGGTTTGGGAGCCTATGATGGCCAATATGCTGATTCGCATGGCACTGGTTCTGTTGGGGGGGAGCGCGCTGGCGGCGGCCGCGCCGGCAACAACCGCCGCTTCCGGGGAAACAGCGCAGGGGGGATTTTATGCCGCCCCGGCCGAGGAAGGGGTTTACGTTCCCGACTCCTCGGCGGCGCTGGAGGCGCTGGCGCTGGCCCAGCGAATGGCCGGGCGGGGGCAATGGGATTCGGCCGGATCGCTGATGCAGGAGGTGCTTGAGAAATATGCCGACAAGGTGGCGCCCCAGCGGCTGGATGCGCAGGGCAAGGTGGAGGCGTATGTTGGCATCGCCGCGGCGGTGCACGATCGGATTGCCCGCTGGCCGGCCGAGGGGCGGCAGGCGTATGCCACCCGGTATGAGCCGGAGGCCCATCGGCGATTGGCGGAAGCCGGACGGGATTGGGACAAGCTCCATGCGCTGGTGTGGCGCTATCTGGAAACTTCCTCCGGGCGGGCGGCGGCGCTGCGGCTGATGGATTTGCGGATTGAGCGGGGGGACTTCCACGCGGCGATCTGGCTGGGCGATCGGCTGCTGGCGTGGACCAGCGCCGGCGACCGGGGAGAGATACTCTTTCGCCTGGGATGGGCCGCACATCTGGCGGGGCAGGATGAGGCCGCGCACGGGTGGCTGAATGAACTGAAGAAGATCGCGCCCCCTCTGCGGGGAACGGTTCGAGGAAAATCGGTGGAACTGGCCGCTGCCCTGGGTCAGATGCTGGAAACGCCGGTGTCGCTTTCGGCTCATGCGCCGGAAGACTGGCCGCTGCCGGGTGGATCGCCGGATCGGGGACGCCTTGCGCCGGCGGTGGCATCCATCGGGCAGAAACTCTTTGCGGTTCCGCTGCCGCAGCCCACCTCCTCGATGAACCGGCAGGAGGAAGCTCCGCCGCAGGAGATGCGGCTGGGGATAATGCCGGTGGTGGTGGGCAATGCGCTCTACTTTCAGGATGGGCGGCGCGTCTACGGCCTGGACCTCAACAGCGGGTTGCCGCTGAGCGGTTGGGCGAGCACTTATGCGGCGCAAGGGGCACGGTTTGAATTGCCCGCGCCGGCAGGGGGATTGAGCACCGGGCCGATGACGGTGACGGTTGGACCGGATGCGGTTTTTGCGGTGATGGGGGGGGGGCTTAATCCGCTCCAGCCCTTTGGGCGGCAGCCAAGGGAGGGGAGCACAACCCGCCTGGTCTGCCTGGACCGACAAACCGGGCAGGAACGATGGACACTCTCTCCCGAGGGGTTGAAGATGGGAGCCGCGATGAAGTCGATGGAGTTCAGCGGCAATCCCATCGTGGCGGGGGACCGGGTGTACGTGCTGGGCCGCGGGGACAGCGGCAATTTTGAAAGCTGCTATGCCATTTGCCTGGATGCCCGCTCGGGCGAGCGGCTTTGGGTTCGCTATATCGCCGGGGCGGCCACGGCGGGAGCGGTGTTTCGGATGGAATCGGGCGAACCGTCGCCCGTGTCGTATCCGGCCCTGATGCAGGGACGGTTGTTTGTCGCGGGGGAAAACGGCGCGGTGGCCGCGCTGGATGCAACTGATGGGTCAGTGCGGTGGCTAAGCCTCTACGCGCGGCGCGCAACCGAAAGACAGGAGCGCCAGCGGGACACGGCCCAACGGCTTCTGCGCCCCTGGAGCGCTAATCCGGTGATTGCCCAGGGCGGGCAGGTATTCGTCCTGCCCTCGGATGGCCAAGACCTGATGGTTTTTGACGCCGGCAGTGGGCGTGAGGTCCGGCGGATCCCCCTGTCCCAACTGGGTGAGGCGGATACGCTGCTGGGGATTCGGGGCAACTGGATCATTCTGACCGGCCAGCGGCGCGCCTGGGCTGTGAATTGGAAGGATTACGATCCGAAAGCAAAAAATCTGTCTCGGGTGATTGTGAAATCGGCGGACCTCTCGGCTGTGCGCGGACGGGGAGTGGTGACGGCGGATTCGGTTTATGTGCCGACTGAGCGCCAGTTGAAGCGACTTTCGTTGGCAGGGGATCTGGCCGAACGCGGGTTTATGGTGGTGGAGTCCCATCCGGCTTATGACGGGGTGTGGGGCCAGGGGGAAGGCCCCGGGAATGTGGTGGCAGCCGAGGATCATCTGATTGTGGCCGGGGCGGACCAGGTGAGCGTGTATGCCGATTGGGGGCGGGTCAGTCTGCGCATGCACGAGGCGATTGAGGCCGCGCCGGAGGACCGGGACCTGCGCTTGCGCTATGCCCAGGCGCTCCTGGCCGCCGGCCGGACCAAGGAGGGCCTGGAGCAGATTGACCGGGTGATCGCCGATTTGGGAGGGGCGGGTTCCATGCGGGCGGGCGCCGGGCGGACCTCACTGTTTGATGCGATCATGGCGATGGCGCATCGAGCCGTGAAGTCGAACGATGGGACGACGGCAGAGCAGTTGCTTGGGCGCGCGGTCAACGCCGCGCAGACGGCGGGCGAGCAGGTGGAATATCTCCTGGCGCGGGCGGACTTGGCGCACCATGGGAAACAGTGGGGGACGGAAGTGGCGATGCTGCAAAGCGTGTTGAGCGACCGTGATCTGCGGGGCGTGGCGGTGAGCCCGCCGGCCGATGCACCCAATGCCGCCCCGGTCTTTGCCGGGGATGTGGCGCGGCAGCGCATTGGAGTGATCCTTCGGATGGCGGAGGGTGAACAGGCGTATGCGGAGTTTGGGAAAACGGCGCGGGCGCAGTTCGAGCAGGCGCGGACGCTGCAGGACCCGGAGGCGCTGCGGCGGGTGGCCGAGGTCTATCCCAACGCCGCGGTGGCGGATCGGGCGCTGTGGGAGGCGGCGCAGGCGTATGAGGGGCGGGGAAATCTGATCCTGGCCAAAGAAATGCTCAAGGGGCTGTTGCTCCAGGGCCAGACGGGGGCCGAGGTCCCGGAGGGCTCCCAGGCCAATGACTCCATCAGCAGGCCGCGCGTGCTGGTGGCGATGGCCCGGCTCTATGTGCGACTGAATGATCCCCTGGCGGCGGCGGCGCGCCTGCGCGAGGCTGCGCGGCTGGACCCGGCGGGACGGCTCAAGTCGCCCCTGCCACTGAGTGGGGGCGGGACGATCCAGCCGATGGGATATGCCGAGGCAGCCACGGCGATCGAACGGCAAATTCCGCCCGTCTCTGAGCGCTTCCCTTCGTTTCAAATTGATAAAGCGCCCGGCGGTAAGCCCTTTGCCGAAGCCAAAGAGGCCCGGGTGGAGGGGGTGGAGGCGCTGATCCATCCATTACGTGGCCATGAGCGGTGGGATCGGGTGGTGGGGTGGTCCAAAGCCGATGGGATTGTGCTGATTCAGCCGGGACAGAAGCATCCGGTGGCGAAGGTGACATTTTCCAGCCGGCCGGAGGGGTGCGCGTGGAGAGGCGAATATCTCTCGATCTGGAGTGAGCAGGAACTGGCATGCCTGGATGGTGCCATGGGCAAGGTGATCTGGCGCTGGACGCCGGCGGCCGGCTCGCATCCTATTGCCCTGGCGCAGGCGCCGGCGATGGCCTCATCGGAATTGCCCAAATCGCGGGCTGAGCCGCCGGTACCGCGCGCGGTGAGGCAACGTCCCGTGATGGTCCGGCGGGGAGGCATGAACGCAGGTGTTGTCCGATTTCGCGTCGGCGCCGCCGCACAATTGCTCGGCGATGTGCCGGTCGTGCAGCCGCCACAGCAATCCGCCGGAGCGGAGCGGATCGCCCAGGTGCAACCGGCGGGAGATCGGCTGGTGGTCGCCACGACCAAAGGGCGGTTGATCTGCCTGGATGGGGGGACGGGAAACATCCTATGGCGGCGAAGTGCTGGACAGCAGCCGATCGAACGGATTCTGGCCAACGGCGACTTTATCGTCGTCAGAAGCGTGGGCGCGGACGAACAGAAGCTCATCGCGCTGAACGCCTTTGACGGGCGGGAAATTTTCCGCCGTGGATTCGGTGAGTCGGAGAGCACGGGATTGATGAACGTGGCGTTGGCACCCCAGGGGGTGCTGGTCTTTACCACCGGCGGTGCGATCGCAGGAAAGGATCTGTATGAGGGAGGCGACGCACTCACTTTCCAAACCGATGGGCGGCATGTGCGGGGGGATCAGGCGCGGGCTCGGCCTGGCATGGGCGGAGCGGGTGGCTATCCTTATATTGGGATGATCCGGCCGGATCAACTGGTCATCAGCGGTGATCGGATTCTGGCGCTCAGCGATGGGGGACAGTTCGTGCGGGTTCATTCTCTGGTAAACGGCGAACTTCTCAAGCGGCGCGATGCGGAGCACAAGCTGGATATTCCTGCGCTGCTGTCGACGGGGACGCAGGGGTGGACAGTTTCCCTCCGCACCGGGGCACACCGCCTATACGTTTTGGATCAGCAGAATGTAAGTTGTTACGGGGTTGAGGATGCCACCGAGCAGTGGCGGTGGGAATCCGTCGCGGAGGCCGAGTTTTCCAACCTGTACATTGGGCAAGGCATCTTGGCCGTCCTGGACGGTTCGCAGCAGGGAGCCAGGGGCATGCTCTGCTTCAGCCGGGAGGAACTGTCCGGTGGACGCGAGAGCGGCCTGTTGCGGTTTTCCATCCGGTTGCCTGAGGGGAGCGACTGGGAGCCGGTGGAGGGGGGATTCTACTATGTGGCTCAAGGGGCGGCCCATTTTCTGCGCGGACAGTGATGCGCATGCACGGCGGTCGGTCAGGGCCGGGTGGCCGGCAGCGCCCGGGGCAGCAGCGTTCGGGCGACCAGGGGTATGGCCTTTCCGTCCAAATCAACCGCTTTGTTGGCCTGGCGCATCCTGGCGTTGTCGATCGTCCCGACGAGGGGCTTGAGGGCTTCGAAGATGCGCGGGTTGGCCGCCGCGCGGGGCGACAAGAGCAGCACCGCATCGTACGGAGGCAGGGCGTGCTTGGGATCTTTCAGGACCAGCAGGTCATAGGCGGCGATACGCCCGTCAGTGCTGAAGGCGGTGATGGCATCCACCTGCCCTTCGCGGACGGCCGCGTACATGAGCGAGGAGTCCAGGCTCAGCCGGTCTTTAAAATCAAGGTGATAGGCATCCCGAACGGCGGTCCACTCCGGGCGTGCGAAAAATTCATAATCCGACCCCAGCGACAGCTTCGGCGCGGCCGCGGCCAGATCGGCCAGAGTCTTGATGTTTAGCTCGGCCGCCCGATCCCGCCGCATGGCGAAGGCATAGGCGTTTTCAAAGCCGATCGGGCCCAGACAGACGATGCCGTAATTCTCCTTCAAAAAGGCGGTCATTTCCTGAAGTACCTTTTTGGGGCCGGGTGTGTCGGATCGCTTCATGATGTTCGACCAGATCGTGCCGGTGTAGTCGATGTAGCAGTCAATATTGTCCTGCGCCAGGGCATTGAACAGGATCGTGGAGCCCATCCCGCTGTTCTTGTGGACGATCAGACCTGCATCCTCCAGTTGCTGCGCCATCGCTTCGGAGAGGATGTACTGCTCGGTAAACGTCTTGGCCCCGACTTGGACGGCGCTCCCGCCGGAGTGGGTCGAGCCGAAGGAGATGAACGGCATGGCGGCAAAGCCCATGATTACGAGCAGCCCGGTGGCCGAGAGGGCGCCCAGCGGGCGGCTGCGTCGCGTGACTGCCAATTCAATGCCGCGGATGAGCAGGTCCAGGGCAATCGCCAGCAGTGCTGCGGCAACGACGCCGGTGAGGGTGGCGACGTGATTCTGGGTCTGAAGGCCCTGGAAAATATAATTGCCCAGACTCGGCTGCCCGACCGGCGTGGAAAGCGTGGCGATGCCGACCACCCAGACGGTGCTGGTGCGGATGCCCGCGATGATGACCGGCGCGGCCAGGGGAAGCTGCACGCGGCGAAGCATCTGGTTGTTGGTCATTCCCACCCCGCGGGCGGCCTCGACGATCGCCGGATCGACGCCGGCCAGGCCCGTCACGGTGTTGCGCAGGATGGGGAGAATGCTGTAGAGGCACAGGGCGATAATGGCCGGGAGAAAGCCGATCATTCCCAGCAGCGGCACCATCAGGGCCAGGAGCGCGAGGCTAGGCACCGTCTGGATGATGCCGGCGGCGCCCAGAAGGGGGCCCTGTAACGATTTGACACGCCAGGCGAATATCGCCAGGGGAATGCTGATGAGGATGCCCACG
Organism: Planctomycetaceae bacterium; assembly: GCA_044464175.1. Lineage (GTDB taxonomy): Bacteria > Planctomycetota > Phycisphaerae > Tepidisphaerales > Tepidisphaeraceae > JBIQLO01. The sequence goes on from JBIQLO010000057.1 coordinate 10,919, forward strand.
ACCAGGGCCACGAGCGTCAGCTCGACGTGATAGCCCAGAAGAGTGGGAAGGCGGAGCAGTTCTGTGTGGAGCTTTGACAACATGGTGCTGAGTGCCGGTGGTCGTGCCTCGGGGAGCCTGAGGCACTAGGCTTCGGCGATCTCCTCCAGGCGGTCGGCCTGTCGCCGGGGGGTTTGCAGCAGTTCGGCGACATAGGCGTCCTGCGGATCGGTCATCAGTTCATGCGGCGTGCCCACGCGCAACAGGCGCCCGTTTTGCATTACCGCGATCCGGTCGGCCAGCAGGAGCGCCTCGGTCATGTCGTGCGTCACCATAACGACCGTCAGATGGAGCTGTTTCTGAAGGTTCCGGAATTCAACCTGGAGGGCGTCGCGCGTGATCGGATCCAGCGCGCCAAACGGCTCGTCCATGAGCATGAGCTTGGGACCGGCGGCCAGTGCGCGGGCGAAGCCGACGCGCTGACGTTGTCCGCCGGAGAGTTCACTGGGATACCGCTGCGCATATGCGCCCGCCTCCAGGCCGACCATCTCCAGCAACTCATCGACGCGGCGGGCAGTCCGCGCCTTGTCCCAGCCCAGGAGCCGGGGCACCGTTGCCACGTTCTGGGCGACGGTGAGGTGCGGAAACAGGCCGATCATCTGAAAGACATAGCCGATGCCGCGCCGCAGTTGAACCGGATCGAGCCGCGCGGTGTCGACGCCGTCGATATGAATCGTCCCGCCGCTGGGCTCAACGAGGCGGTTGATCATCTTCAGCGTGGTGGTCTTGCCGCTGCCGGAGCCGCCCAAAAGCGCCAGCAACTCGCCTGGGTGCACCTGTAACGAGAGTTGGTGCACCGCGAAGGTCTGGCCCTCATCAAAGGTCTTGTCCACATTTTCCATGCGGATCATGTCCGCGGCGGCGGCCGGCGGCGGCTCATCCAGTGGCATGACGCTAGGCGACGGCATCGGCCAACTCCATGGGCATGTCCTGAAGTTTCCGCGCCGTCATGGCGACGTATATCAGCGGCTTGCCCTCGATCGACAGACGGTGATTATACCGCCGATAAGCCTCGATGCGGATCATTTTTTGCTCGGACAGGGCGCGGATCAGGCGGCAGAAGCCTGTGTCGTCGTGGCCGTCCAGGAATCGCTCCTTGATGTTGAAGCCGAGCCAGCCGCCATTTTCGATAAAATTGAACGCCGTTCCGAACGCCTGGGGCGGGATGTCGCCGAAGCCCAGGGCCGATGCCGTGCACAGGCAGTTGAAATGCGCCTCTCCCAGCCGCCGCCGCTGCGAGATGGACAAATCGCACAGGTCGGCCACCAGATACTGGTCGTAGAGGCATGGGCGGTCGCGCTCGGCCGCCTCGGCGGCCTCGGGAATGATGTCCAGGCCCACCAGGGACCGCACGCCGCGCAGGCGGAGCTGCTCGCCGAGCATGCCGTTGCCCGCTCCCACGTCCAACACGCGAAGCTGCGTGGGGGATTGTCCCGCCTCCTTCAGGCAGTCGCCCAGAAGCCCCACGATGCGCTGGGGCGAGTTGCATTGCAGGATGTCGCTGAAGAGGTGCTCGTAGAGGCCGGGAATCGAATAGATGTCGCTGTAGTCGTGGAGGCGGAGGCGGCGCCATTGGTTGTCGAGGTAAATTTCACACCATTCCACATCCTGGGAGCGGTTTTTCGGATCCTGGGGAAATCGGATGGCAAAGGGCGCCCGGGCGCAGGGAATCGACACGGGTTCCTGAAGAGTAAGGGTCATACGATACCTCCATTGATGTTGATTGCCGCTTCCGACGAGGGTGTGGCCGGAAGGCGACGCGGACTCGGCCCGTGGCCGTGGTGCTCCAAAAAAAGGCAATGGGGCACAACGCGGTGGGCCGACGCGAAAAAATTAAACGACGAACGACTCGCTCGGCATGTCAGTCACCCCCACATGTCCGACGATCGCAGTCTCCATGGGACACATTTCCTATGAGAACCATATATCCACAATCGCATCGCGATGTCAACAAAAAATGCCGGAAAAATGAAGTTTTTTTTGCTTTCGGAATATGTGCGTGGAAGAAAGGGGATTAAAAAGGTGAGGCACGCATATGCACTTGAGGGAACCCGCGGTTCGAATTCAAAGGGAACTCCGCGCAGCAGAGGGCTTCATTTCCGCACGGAGGCGGCCGCCACGGCGTGCGGCAGATATCCATTGATGGCGCGCTGAATCGGATCGATCGTGATAAAGGCACGGGGATCGGCGTTTCGGGCCAGCTCCAGCAATTGCGCGCCGCGCCGGCGCGGGGAGGCGACGAACAGCACCAGCACCTCGCCGTCCCGTCCGTGGGCGCGCACGGCGGTGACCCCGAATCCGTGCTGGCGCAGCTTGCCCAGCAGATCGGGCGCGCCATCCCGGCTGATGATGCGCGTCAGAATCCAGCCGCTGGCGATCCACCCTTCCAGCGTCATGCCCAGCGCCGTCCCGCAGGCGAAGCCGCAGGCATAACCGATCATCCGCAACGGATCATTGAGGTTCGTGAAGACAGTGGAAAGGGCGACGATGAAGACGCTGGCTTCAATCAATCCCAGCAGGGCGGCGGTGAGGCGCTGGCCGCGCACCATCGCCAGCACGCGCAGCGTTCCCAGCGAAACATCGGTGATGCGAAGGAAAAAGATCAGAAGTGCTCCGAGAATCGCTTCCATGGAAGCGCATTCTATGCGCATGGGCGCAAAAGTATAACGCAGAGAAACAGGAGAAGACTCACAGCGCTTTTCGCGCGCCTCAGGCGCCACGCCGGGCCATTTCCCGGGCGGCTTCCGACAGACGCTGATGCGCCAGTTCGCAGGCGGAATCGGCTTCGATGGCGCGGCGGTAACCGGCCATGCGCCGAAGCGGGTCGGTCTGGGCGTCGGCGGCGGCCAGGAGCGGCCGGTGAAGCCGCTCCCACAGATCCATCACCCGGGCATAGGTCCGGGCGGAACCGGCTTCAACGCCGCGGGGCAATTCCGCAGGCTCGATCGTCAGGCAACCTTCGGGGAGCGCGGCCGACAGGGCGTGAGCGGACTGGTTCCGAATCGGCGGCAATGGCGTGGCGGCCGAGGGGGCGAGAATGAGAATGCGACCGGTATCGGTGGGATAAACGGCCGCCAGGAAGGTCTCCAGATAGAGCTCGCGCTGGGCGGCCAGTTGACGGACCTCCAGGGCAGGCTGCATTGATCCCCATCCGGCGATCAGTAGTTGTCCGGCGCTGAAGCGGCTGAGGATGTCGACGGGATCGAGGGAGTGGTCGGGTCCTTCAGCCCAGAGGTCCATGCACACTTGCCCTTCGCCGCAGCGCTGGCGAATTTGCCGGCGGGTCTCCTGCAGCGGCAGATAAAGCCGCGCCAGCACTTCCCATTGACGCTGGCTCCAGGCGATGGCCTCGGCCTGGGCCAGAAGTCGCTCGGCCTGGAGATAGGCCTGTGCCATCAGGGCTTGTTGGCCGCGTTCGCAGAGGGATTGGATGGAAGTATCGCCGTTCATCATGGTGTGTGTTCCTGTCACTGTCGCAAGCATGATCGGCTCAAGGCGTGCCATGGGCAAGCGCAGGCCTCAATTGAGCCATGCGGCGATAGCGAAGAGGCACCCGATCCCGCCGCAGATGATGCCGGCGATGGCCATGCCGCGCCCGCTGCCGCCGGACTGCTTGACCTGCTTCAGTCCGATGATGCCGAAAATGACTGCCAGAACCGGTGTGATGAAGGTGCAGAAGGCGGGGATGCCCAGGATGCCCAGCACCAGTGAGGCGACGCAAAAGCCGTTGGCGGTTCCGGCGGCCTCCAGCGTGGTCCCTTCCATGGTGAAGGGCATGCCACAGGCGCGGCAGTTATTGGCGGTGATCGGATTCGCCGCTGAGCAGCGCGGGCAGCGAATCTGCTGGGTACCGTCCTCGGCGCGGAATATGCGGGGGGCGCGTTCGCCGGCGGCGGCATAGGCGTGGACGGGGTGGGGGGCCTGCTTGATGATCTGGCGGGTCTTGGGATCGATCAGACGCCCATAGCGGTCCAGGATGGGAATGGTGATCGTGCTGCCGCAGGTGGGGCACTGCCCCTCCTGGGCGGCGACCGCTTCGCTGGCCTCCAGGCGTGAGGAGCAGTAGGGGCAGTTGAATCCGTATCGCTTGCCGGCGTGGGTGAGGCCGGGCGCCATCGCGGTCGCCAGTCCGCCGGGGGCGTGTTCGGGAACACGCAGGGCCGTCATGCAGGTGGGGCATCGGACCATCCCACCGGCCTGGGCCTCCTCGGCGTGCAGGGGCGTCTGACAAACATGGCAACGGAACGTGATCATCTTTGAGGCGCGAACTGCAAGCCAACCGGCCCATGCCGAAGGCCCATGTTATCGTATATGCATGACCAGGACGACAGCCAATCCAACCACGACGATGAGGATGGACAGAAGCGTCAGTCGAATGATCAGAGCGCGGTTCTTGATCTGTTGAAAGATCAGCGGAATCGTGATCAGGGCGCTGGCGATGGAGGTGATGACCGCGCCGGTGGCGGCGATCTGCGGTGTCAGTTGGCCGTTGCTCACCAGTTCGGCGGCCGTCGCCGTGGTGCTGGCGCTGCTGACCAGCCCGCCAAAGAGGCTGAAGGCCAGAAAGCCGAGTGTTTTGAAATAGCGCTGTGCCAGCGTGCCGACGGCGGCCAGAATGACAAATAGGATGGCGAATTTGATCACTCGCTTAAGCGACACGGGGGAGGCGAGCTTCATCGGCTCGGCCGTCGTTTCGCCGCCGTCGCGGTGCAGGTAGAGCCAGACCGCGACGCTGCCGACCAGGGTCATCGCGGCCAAAGGCGGCAGGGCGAGCATGGCGGCCTTGGGGGAAAAGATCGCCAGGATGACCAGGTTGCGGACGAACATGGCGACGTTGGTCAGAAGGATGACCGCCACGGCGTGATTGAGGATCGCCTTGCCCATGCCCAGGAGGGCTGAAGCCAGTTCGACGGCCGCGGCGGTGGAATTGACCAGCCCGCCCAGGACCGCCGCCCAGGTCAATCCGCGCCGGCCATAGAGGCGCAGGAGGACGTAGTTGACGAATCCGATGCCGGCGATGACGACGACGATCAGCCAGCTTTGGCGCGGATTGATGAGGTCCGCGGGATCGATGAAGCGGTTGGGCAGAACGGGGTAGACCACGAAGCCGAGCAGGCCCAGGAGCAGGGCGCTGCGGATTTCCTGGGGGAGGAGGGCGTCGGCGAACTTGGACAGCTCGAATTTCCACGCCAGCAGCATCGCCACCAGGACCGCGCCGGTGACGGCGGCGAAGTAGTCGCCCAGCCCGACCATCACCCCCAGCACGAGCATCGTGATCAGGGCGGCGGAGGTGGTCATCTCCAGCGACTTGTCCTTCAGGAGGCTCTGGACGTTGAGGATGGTGACCAGCAGGAAGACGCCGACCATGGCGGCGATGGCGATGCCGGTGCCCAGCATGGCCGCCAGGGAGCCCAGGATCGCCACGATGGCGAAGGTGCGCACCCCCACTTCCTTCTGGGCCCATTCCCGTTCCAGGCCCACCAGAAGCCCGATTCCCAGGGTCAGTGCGATTTTGAGTACGACTTCATGATAGAGAAAATGATCGGTGAGTTGTCCGTCCATTGATCACGCTCGCAGCACCTTCAGGCTTTTTTGCTTTTTCTGTGGCACCTCGGCCACCAGGTCGTACCGCTGCCAGTCCCGAATGACGACATTGAGCAGTTGTCCCGGGTGCGCCTCGCCGGCATGGACGTGCACCACGGAATCAATCTCAGGCGCCTGGGCGGCGGTGCGGGCGACGGCGGTCGATTCGGCGGCATCCACCTGATCGATCAGGACCTCAACGGTCTTTCCCACCATGGCCTTGGCGCGGGCGAAGGCGACCTCCTGCTGGGCGAACATCAGCTCTTCCACGCGGGCCTGCTTCACCGCTTCGGGCACTTGGTCGTCCATCCGCCCCATCGGGGTGCCGGGCTCGCGCGAATAGGGAAAGACGCCCATCATGTCGAAACCGAACTCCCGGACGAATTCCACCAGCTCCCGGTGCTGCCGGTCCGTCTCGCCGGGGGCGCCGGCGATGAAGGTGGTGCGGATCGAGATGCCGGGGATCCACTCCCGCAGCTTCTGAAGCAGCGTCTCGATCTGCTTTCGCGTCACCCGGCGCTTCATCCGGGCCAGCATGTCGTCGTTGATATGCTGGAGGGGCATGTCGATGTATTTGACCATCCGCCCGCTGTCAGCAATCGTCCGTATCATGTCATCGGTAAAACAGGAGGGGTAGGCGTACATGAGACGGAGCCAGTGGACATCCTTCAACTGCCGGTCGAGGGTGCGGAGCAGGCCGCTGAGTCCCTCGGCGTAGCCGATATCGGTCCCATAACTGGTGGTGTCCTGCCCGATGAGGTTCAGCTCGACCGCGCCGTCGGCGGCCAGCTCCTTCGCCTCGGCCAGAATCTGCTCGGGGGGCTTGGAGCGCATCATGCCGCGGATGGAGGGGATGGTGCAGAAGGCACATCCCTGGTTGCATCCCTCGGAGATACGGAGGTAGGCGTAGTGGCGGGGGGTGAGGCGCAGGCGGGCGCGGTCATCCTCGAAGACCGGGAGGCGGTTGGTTTTGGTCTGGCGGGCGGGGTTTGGGTGGCCGTTTCCGGAGTTCTGGGCCAATTCGCGCGACAGGTCGTGGTACTTGCCCAGATAATGCCCATGGTCCTGCCGGGGGTTGGACTGGCCGCGGACGGCCTCGACGATGTGTTCGCGGTCAAAGACGCCGACGAGGCGGTCGATGCCGGGGGCTTCGGCCAGGAGTTTGGTCTTGTGGCGTTGGACGAGGCAACCGGCGACGACGACGCGTTTGCAGCGGCCGGTCTGCTTGAGTTCGATGGCCTGGTGGATTTCGCGCATGGATTCCTCCTTGGAGGCTTCGAGGAATCCGCAGGTGTTGATGACGATGGCGTCGGCCTCCTCGGCGGCGGGGGTGACGGCCAGGCCGTCGGCCGCCAGCAAGCCGAGCATGCGTTCGCTGTCCACGAGGTTCTTGGGGCAACCGAGGCTGACAAAGGCCACCGATTCGATGGGCTGCTCAGACATTACAGGTCCTTTGGGAAACGGCAAAACGGGTAATATAGCGTGAATCGAGTCAGGTTAAAAGGAGGGGATCGTTAAGGGATCAGGGTCCTTCAGGGTTCAGGGATTGGGGTTTAGGGTCCAATGGGTTTGGTTCGTTTCGAAATTTGTCGTAGTTGGATTGGGGTAAAAAACCGCGTTTGGAGCGCGCCAGCGGGGGATTGGGTTTGGTTCGTTTGGGTTTGGATGACATTTTGTCGTGGTTGGCGGTTGGCCGGTGGTGCTCGGCAGTGGGCGATGGGTGGGTCGGGCATTGCATCGGGTCATATTCAGCTCCTCTACCCTTACGCCGGCGCTGCGCGTTTTGTGCAAAAAGCGCGCAGCGCGATTTCTGGAAACCGCATTTTGAGGGCGCCAAGGGCGATAATTCTTTTTTTCACGAAGTTTTCTGGTGGTTTTTGCGCTGCGCGTTTTGGCGCCAACCGCGCAGCGCGCGGGCGGATGCGCCAGGGGGAGCGCATTCCATTTTCTCTTTTCCAATTTCCTGGGAAGGGCCGTTATACTGCGGGGGTGATGCCGATGCTGCTGGGGTTGGGTTGGCCGGTGAAGCTGGCGTTTTTGTCCGGCTGGGAGGCGCTTGCGCTGTGGGGGGCGCTGGCGGTGGTGATCGTGTGGCTGGGGATGCGGTCGATGGCGGGGATGGGGCCGGTGCGGCAGTGGACGGCGATCGGGATTCGCCTGGCGCTGGCGGGGCTGGCGGTGCTGATCCTGGCGGGGGTGCAGTGGGAGAAGGTGCATCACGACCTGACAGTGATGGTGCTGCGCGACGTGAGCGATTCCACCTCGCTGGTGCGGCAGTTGCCGGGGGATGCGCCCAACGTGCAGGCGGCGATCGACCGATTTCTGGCCCGGGCGCAGGAGGAGAAGGGGAAGCGGGCGGAGGACCGGATCGGGGCGATCGGGTTCGCGGCCGGGGCGCAGGTGGATTCGCTGCCGGCGCCGGACCTGGCGTTTGACGATCACGCCATCCGTCCGGACGGCAATGGGACGGACCCGGCGGCGGCGATTCAACTGGGGCTGGCGACGATGGGGCGGGAGACGATGCGGCGGATGCTGCTGATCTGGGACGGGAATGCGACGGCGGGAGAGGAGGGGGGGGCGCTGGAGCAGGCGGTGGCGGCGGCGGCGGCGCAGCATGTGCCGATTGATGTGATGCCGCTGCATTACCGGATCGGGCATGAGGTGACACTGGAGCGGCTGACCGCGCCGCCGTGGAAATCGCCGGATGAGGCGTTTTCGCTGGAGGTGGTGCTGAAATCGACCAATCCGGGGCCGGTGGCGGGAAAGCTGAGCGTGCGGCTGGGGGATCAGCCGATGGACATGGATTCGGCCCCGGGGATGCAGTTGTCGCGGCGGGTGGTGCTCAAGCCGGGAACCAACGTGGAGCAGGTGGCGGTGGCGCCGCTGAAAAATCCCGGAGCGCATGTGTTTCATGCCTTATGGGAGCCGGAGGCGGAGAAGCCGGAAGGCGGAAGGCAGAAGTCCGAAGGGGAGATCGACACGCTTTTGGCGAACAACTCGGCCGATGCGTTCACGTTTGTGAAGGGGCAGGGGCGGGTGCTGGTGGTGGATGGAACCAGCCAGGGGGCGGGCAGCGCGCTGCAGGATGCGCTCAAGCGGGAGCATATCGAAATCGACGTGCGGAGCCCCGAAGAATTTCCCAGCGATCTGCTGTCGCTGCAGAATTACGATGCGGTGTTGCT
>JBIQLO010000058.1:0-19701 GCA_044464175.1 Planctomycetaceae bacterium
CGGGGTTGGAGCAGGAGGCTGCGGGTGGGTTGGGTTCGTTGGGAAATACGCGCCTCGGGTTCGGCGGGGAAAATCCTTGATTCTGGAGCGCCAGAGGGGATTTGGGTTTGGTTCGTTTGGGTTCGTTGGTATTGGGGAACGCACCGGAGCGAGGGAGTGAAGAAGCGATGGAGGGGAATGAATGGAAGCGGTATGGAAGCATGGGGGAATATAGGCGTGTGTTAGGGCAAAGTCAAGCGGAGGTGAGGGGGACGTTCCGTTGGTGCAAAAACCCCCTCTCCGCCCTCCTCCGCGGGTACGCGGAGGAGGGAATGGAGCTTGAACGGGTATTGCCAGTTGCGGCGAACAGGGGCGCCGGCGGGACCGTGGTTCTTAGTGATGGTGGGCGTCCTGAAGCTGGACATCCTTCCACTGGCCATCTTCCTGCACCTGGACGGTCTTGGGGAGGATCATGTGGGTGTCCTGGTCCATTTCGCCGGTGACGCGGATCGTCTTGGAGGCGTACTGGGCCAGCGGCTTGGGGTTGGTGCCGAGAACCCAGAATTTTCCATCAACCAGCACGCCGGCGGGGATGCCGCTGCTCATGCACTTGGTGGCGCATTTGGCGTGGCGGGCGCCTTTGGCGCCACCGGAGGAATAGCAGTAGGTATCAATCAGTTCCCCCTGGACGGTCTTGGTCTGGGCCTCTTTTTTGGCCGCCCCCACGGCGGCCACCATGGCCAGAGACGCAAACAATGCCATACCCATGCCGAGCTTGACGTGTCGCATTCCGATGCTCCTTTGGAAAGAGATGGGCCCATCATCCCACGGGGGTGGCGGCAAGGCAAGGGAAAAAAGGAGGGGGCCGGGGATGGGGTGGCGGGAGGTTGATTGCCAATTGCAAATTGGGCGGCATTGCGTTACGAAGATGGGGGCGGGGCGATGGCCGGCGCGAGGGAGTTTGGCACGTCCGGCGGTACGAGTTTTTTAACAGAGGACACCATTCATGGCGCAATCCACGCTGGCCACCTCGGCCGACTATGCCGATGCGATGATGTCGCTGCGGCGGGCAAAGAACTGGGCCTTTCTGCTGTTGCTGCTTTGCCTGTTGGGGCAGTTGACCATCTTTTTCCTGGTGCATTACGGGGTGGTCAAGCCGTACGCGGGCGAGCAATCGGCCGCGCCGGCCGGGGCGGCGGCCAGCACGGCGCTGCTGCGATACCTGGTGGGATTGACGGACTTTGCCGGAATTGTGCTGGTGGCGATTCTGGCGCTGGACCTGCTGCTGATCACGCAGATCATGGTGGTGGGCCGGCTGATCGGGGTGGGACGGCTGAGCAGCGCGTTGATCTGGAGCGTGGTCCTGGGGGTGCTGATCTTCCCCTGGCAGGCGTTTTTGAACTGGCAGTGGCTCAGCGGCTACCGGCTGCCGGGAATACTGTTTACCTGGTATGAACTGATGGACAAGCGGCTTTGGACGCCGCAGGAGGGGGTGTATGCGGTGCTGCTGTGGGGGCGGTTTGTGATCTGGCCTCTGGTGGCGATCATCCTGCTGCTGGTGATCCAGGCGCGGAGCACGCGGGGGCTGCGGATGGCGCTGGGGGAGAGCGACGGGGAGGTTGAGCTGCAGCCGGAGGTGGCCACTTAAGCCGTCCACCGATGCGTGAGGAGAGAGGACAAATTCGGGGCGACGTGGTCGTCTACGAGCCGTTTACCCTATGGGGGTCGATCGGGGGGAACGTCCAGGTCATCGACGGGGGCAAGTTCTACCTGCGCGGGACGGTCTATGGACGGCTGGAGGTGGGAGATGGGGGGCGGGTGCATGTCTTTGGGAACGTGATCGGCGACCTGACGGTGCATCAGAAGGCGAAGGTGATCCTGTCGGGCCAGATCGGGGGCGATGCGCTCAACCAGGGCGGGCGGCTGTTCATCAATCCGGGGGGACGGGTGTTCGGGGAGATTAAGACCAAAAAGGACGGGAAGACGGTGTTTTTGAATCGGACGGGGGGATGAGGGGGGTCAGGAGGCGGCATCAGGATGCCAGATTCGCCAGTTGCGAAAAGTGTTCATCATGGTGCTCCAGCAACACTTTGTAATAATCGGCACAGGCGAAAATCAGCAGGTCGGTGTTGGGTATGGTCAGACCCGCACTGCGAGCACGCCGGGCCAAGGTGGCCGCCGCGTCCCAGACATCTCGGGTTATGGCCAAACAAGGCAAATCCCGATCGAACTGCCGCAGATTTTTGCGTTCCTGTTCGCCGGCAGCACTGTTCCACAGTTCCAGCCGCACCATATCGCACCAAGCTGCCTCGCCGTTCTCCAGCAGCGTTCGCACGCGCGCACGAATGGCGGGATCTCCCCCCACCCGTAATGCTTCCACCCAACTGGAGCTGTCGATCAAGACCATAGGACCATTACTCTTGCGACCGAAGATGTTTCAATTCCTCCGCCGTGATCAGTTTTTTGAAAGTTCCGAGATGCTTTGAGAGGCGGGCGATTCTCTGCCGACGATTGTACTCCTCGACCGCCGTCAATACGGCTTGACGTTTTGTCGAAGCACCGGAATACCGCAGAGCTTCCTGAAGCATCCGATCTGGAATATCAATGGTCGTTTTCATGACTCTTCCTCATTATAGGATGTATTCCCCATAGCGGCCATTCTGAAGTGAGACGCGCTATAATCCCCCATTGGCGGCGAGGGTTTCGCCGGTGATCCAGCGGGCGTCGTCGGAGGCGAGGAAGGCAACGACATCGGCAATGTCGTCGGGGCGGCCCAGGCGGCCCAAAGGGATGCGGGCGAGATAATCGGCGATGGCGGGTTTCGGGACGGACTGGTGGAGCAGGTCGGTTTCGGTCATGCCGGGCAGGACGGCGTTGACGGTGATGTTCCGCCGGCCCAGTTCGGCGGCCAGGACCTTGGTGATCATTTCGACGGCGGCCTTGGAGGCGGAATAGACGGCCGATCCGGCGACGTTGGAGCGGGTGATGCCGGAGGAGAGATTGATGATGCGCCCCCCGTCGCCCATGCGTCCCACGGCCGCCTGGCAGGCAAAGAGCAGTGCGCGGACGTTCACGTTAAAGGTGGCTTCGAAGTCCTCGGGGCGGATGTTTTCCAGCGGCCCGCCGCCTTGGGAGACTGCGGCGTTGTTGACGAGGATGTCGAGCCGACCGAAGGCATCGGCGGCTTTTTCGACGAGGGGCCTGACCTGGTTCAGGTCGGCCAGATCGGCCTGGAGAAGGGCGGCCTGCGATCCCGCAGCGCGGACGTCGGCGGCGACCTGCTCGGCCAGATCGGCACGCCGGGCGTAATGGATGATGACGCGGGCGCCCTCGCGGGCGAGGCGGCGGGCGATGGCGGCGCCGATGCCGCGGGAAGCGCCGGTCACCAGGGCGGTTTTGTCCGTCAGTCGGGGCATGGGGTGATCCTGTAAGGGGTTGTCGTGGCACGGGGAACCGGGGGTTCGCCGCGCCGGATGAACGGGGCCATTTTAGCACGAGGGCGAAATTTCCCAAGGTAAAACGCGGCGATATAGCCCTTTGCGCTGCGACAGGGGAATAATCCCAGTTGGCATCGCGTTGAGCCGATACATAGGATGGCGCCGGGCGTGGGATGACCAAGTCGAGCGATTGTCGATTGACGGGCAGAGCCAGGGAAGTACGATGCCGGATGTGATGTCTTTTTCGGCGGAGCAGTTGCGAATGGAGTCGCGCTCGGGCAGCCGTTTTGCCGGGCTGCGCATCCACTTCATCGGGATCGGGGGGAGCGGGATGAACGGGTTGGCGCGGATCCTGATCGACAGCGGCGCCCGGGTGAGCGGATCGGAGCCCAAGCCGAATGCCCAGACCTTTGAACTGACCCGGCGCGGGGTGAAGATTTCACGCACGCAGCGGGGGGAATTGCTTTCCCACAATGTCGATCTGGTGGTGCGGACCGCGGCGGTGCCCGACAACAACGCCGAGTTTCAGGCCGCCCGCGCCCTGGGGCTTAAGCACGTGAAGTACGCGCAGCTCCTGGGGCAGGTGATGGGGGAGCGGTTTGGGGTGGCGGTGGCCGGGACGCACGGCAAATCGACGACCACGGCGATGATCGCCTATGCGCTGAGGGAGTGTGGGGCCGATCCGAGCTTCGTGATCGGGGGAACGGTGGGGCAGCTGGGCGGGGGAAGCCATTCGGGATCGGGCAAGGCATTTATCGTGGAGGCGTGTGAGTACGACCACAGTTTCCACCATCTCCATCCCACCGTGGCGCTGATCAACAACATCGAGGCGGACCATCTGGACTGCTACAAGGATCTGAACGACATCCTGGATTCATTCGGCACGTTCGCCGCGAAGGTGCCCGCCGACGGGTTGATCCTGGCCAACGGGGCCGATGCGCAGGTGGCCAGGGCACTGCGGGAAGCGGCAGCACCGGTGGAGTGGGTGACGCTGGAGGAAGGGGCGGCTCCGGCCGAGGGGTGGCGGGTGCGCGTGCTGGGGGAGCGGGATGGGCGCTGGATGGGGCAGGTGCATCACGACGGGCTGGCGGTGGCCGATCTGCGGCCGGGCGTGGCGGGGCGGCACAACCTGTTCAATGCGGCGATGGCGGTGGCGGCCTGTCACAGTTGTGGCGTGGATCCGGCGCGGGCGGCGTCAGCGCTGGCGGGCTTCCGGGGCGTGGACCGGCGGATGATGGAAGTGGGGCAATACAACGGGGCGATGGTGGTGGACGATTACGGGCACCATCCGACCGAAATCCGGGCGACGCTGGCGGCGCTGCGGCAGCGGTATCAGCCCCGGCGGCTGTTTTGCGTGTTTCAGCCGCACCAGCACAGCCGCACGCGGCTGCTGCTGGATGATTTTGCCGGGAGCTTCGAACTGGCCGATGAAACGATTGTGCCGGACATCTATTTTGTGCGCGACGATGAGGCCGAGCGGCAGCGCATTTCGGCGGAAGACCTGGTACACCGGGTGCGCGGGCATGGACAGGCGGCGCGGTACATGGCGGATTTCGGGCAGATCGTGACGTACCTCAGGAAAGAGGCGCGCCCGGACGATCTGATCGTGACGATGGGTGCGGGGAATGTCTGGGAGATCGGGCGCGAGGTGATCGCGCCATAGCCGGCGGGCTGAATTTGAAGGACTGGGACGACGGGGTGTGCAATGCGGCCCTTTGACGGACGACAAGCGCCATGACGATGCAAATTGCAAAACTGAATCCATTTGAGGGGCTGGAGGAGATCGTCCGGGAAGAGGTTCCGCTGGCGAAATACACGTGGAACAAGATCGGGGGGCCGGCGCGTTATTTCATTCAGCCGCGATCGGTGGAGGAACTGCGGGCGGCGGTGCGACGGTGCGGCGAGGAGGGGCTGGGGGTGTATGTGCTGGGGCTGGGGGCCAATCTGCTGGTGAGCGATGAAGGGGTGGACGGGGCGGTCTTCCGGCTGGACGATGCGTTCTGGCAAAGTTTCCGCGTGACGGGAACGACGCTGCGGGTGTCGGCGGGGATGGACCTGCAGAAGCTGCTGCTCAAAACGGTGCGGCAGGGGCTGGCGGGGCTGGAGTGTTTGGCGGGCATTCCGGCCACGATCGGGGGGGCGGCGCGCATGAACGCGGGGGGCAAGTTCGGGGACATCGGCACGCTGATCCAGCGGCTGACGCTGATGGACCATGAGGGGAACGTCTTTGAGCGGACGCGGGAGGAACTGACCTTCGGCTACCGTCATACGGATATCGACGCCCTGTTCATCCTGGAGGCGGAGCTGGAGCTGCACGAGGAGGACCCGGAGTCGCTGGTGAAGCGCATGAAGGAGGTCTGGATGTACAAGCGCAACAGCCAGCCGCTGAATGCCAAGAGCGCCGGGTGCATGTTCAAGAACCCCCCCACCGCCAGCGCGGGATCGCTGATCGACCAGGCGGGGCTCAAGGGGCTGCGGGTCGGGGGGGCGGAGGTCTCCCAGAAGCACGCCAACTTCATCGTGGCCCATCCGGGCGCCGAGGCGCGCGACGTGATGGAGCTGATCAAGATCATCCGGGATAAGGTGCATCAAAAGAGCGGAATTTCGCTGGAAACCGAAGTGAAAATCTGGCGCTGAAAGAAGACAGTTTGCCGGTGGGCGGTTGCCAAAAGGATGAAGGCAATCGGCTAGCGGCGATGGGCAACTGATAACTGGCAACTCTTATGAACATCACTGTATTGCTGGGCGGCCCTTCGGATGAGCGTGAGGTGTCGCTGGTCTCCGGGGCGGCCGTCGCCCGGGGGCTGCGGGAGGCGGGGCACACGGTTTTTGAATCCGACATCGGGCCGGAGAACCTGGCGGGCCTGAACCATCCGGCGGACGTGGTGTTTCCGGTGCTGCACGGTGCGTTCGGAGAAGATGGACAGCTTCAGGCGATTCTGGAGGAGCGCGGGATTCCGTTTGTGGGGTCGGGATCGGCCGCCTCACGCATCGGGATCGACAAGGCGGCCACCAAGCGGGCCTGGGAGGCGGCGGGGTTGCCCACGCCGGGGTTTGAGTTGCTGGAGCGCGGACAGAAGCGGACAATCGCGGCACCGTGCGCGGTGAAGGCGATCGGTTCGGGTTCCTCGATTGACGTGTTTATCTGCCAGAGCGAGGAAGAGGCCGAGGCGGCCGTCGAGCGGATTCTGGGGCGGCATCGGCAGGTGCTGATCGAGCAGTTCATCCGGGGGCCGGAATTGACGGTCGGGCTGGTGGAGGAGCAGCCGCTGGCGCCGATCCGCATTGTGCCCAAGGGGGAATTTTTCGATTTCGAGGCCAAGTACAAGGCGGCGGACACGGAGCACCGCTTCGACACCGGGCTGCCGGCGGCCGTGGTGGAGGCGTGCCGGCAACTGGCCAAACAGGCCAATGATGTGGTGGGGGCGCGGGACATGGCGCGGATCGACATCATGCTGGATGAGGGCAACAACCCGTATCTGCTGGAGATCAACACCCTGCCGGGCTTCACGCCCAAGAGCCTTCTGCCGGAAGCGGCCGCGCATGCGGGGATTCCCTTCGCCCAGCTCGTGGACCGCCTGGCCCGGCGGGCGGCCCAGCGCGGAGGGCGCTAAGCCCTCCCGCTCACTTTTTGACCCATACCAGCATCGGATCGGAAACGATCACACCTTCGGGCCGGTAGAGGGAGATGTAGAGCACGCCCGTGCGATTCGGTTCGGTGGTCGGCGTGTCCAGTTGCACCCGCTGCGGTTCATTCGGCTTGAGGTCCACTTTCTGGGTGTAGTATTCCTTGGCCTGATAGGAGACCTCCCCGGGCCGGGGCAGGTACATGCGGATGCGGACCGAGGTTTTCTTCGGGGAGACCAGGCGCACGGTGAAGCGATGGATGCCCGGCTTTTGCAACATCGGGGCGGAGGGAAAGAGATTGCAGTTGCCCGTCGTCAGCGTGATGGACAGCCCCTCCGTGCCCTCGGGCGTTTTGACGCGGGCCGTTTTCACGTCCTTGCGCAGTTCGGGCTTGCAGTACAGGCTCCATCCGGCGGGCAACAGGCCTTTTTCCGTGCGCCCCCAGACAGCCCAGTAGGGATTGGGCAGGAGGCTTTTGAACAACTCCTGTGAGGCCTCGGCCACCCAGAGGCTCACGCCGTTGTGAAGCCCGCTGGCCAGGGCGGGCTTGCTGGTCAGCTGGACCACAAGGATGTTATCTTTGGGGCGCACGGCCTGCGTGATGTCAAAGACGAAGGGAGTATTCCAGCCGGAATAGTTTTCCTTCTCGCCGGCCGTCTGGTGGGTTCCGATCTCTTTGCCGTTGAGATAGACCACGGCGTTGCCGTCAGCGCCGCCGAAATAAAGCAGCAGGCGCTGGGGGCTTTTCACCTGGGGAGCGTCGAAGGTTTTGCGATACCAGGCGATGCCGTGGTAATCGGGAAACGGCGTCCCGGGCTGCAACTGCCACTGCCGCAGCGCGGTGAGGCGCGGCCAGGCGGCATCGTCAAATCCCGCTTTCGTGACGCCTTTTTGCAACAGTTCCCCCTTGGGGTCGGGCTGAAATCGCCAGCCTTCACTGAGCACCTGGGTTAATTGAGGCTGGGTCGCAGGCGCCGCGTGGGATGCCCGGATTCCGGCCAGGAACGCCAACGTGCCGACGACCACCGCGCATCGGCGGGCGAGAGATGGATTGGATTTCATGGACAGGATTATATTGGATCAGTCCCTCGCACCGCCAGCAGGACGGGCTTCATCCACCGCGGGTCGACATGCAGGCGACGGAACATGAGCTGCTGGTTCAGGGCCACCGGCAGGGGCGAGACGGTCGCCAGGGGGACGGCCGGACCCGTGGGCGGGCAGACCAGGATTTCGCCGACGGACTGACCGGGGTCGGGCGGGTCGATCTGGTAGGGTGTATCGGCCGGCTCATCATAAAACAGCTCATAGGCCGGCTCGCCGCCGGCACGTTCGATCGCCTCCCAGGCGGCGGCCACGGCGTCGGCGGCCTGACGCGGCTCCATGGAGGTCAGATCGATGCTCTTGAAAAGCCTCCGGTTCAGCAGCCCCCGGCAGAGTCCCGCCATCACCATGTCCTCGGCCTGGGACCAGACCTTGAAGCACTGGAAGATGGAGATGTCATCGAGATGGATGAATTCGGGGATGCTCAGCGTCTGCCCGATTAGCGCCTTGTGGACCGGGTCGCCGGGATGGGGCCAGGGAAGGCGGTCCTGCACGGCCAGGCGGCGGGCTCGCTGCAGCACGAGCTTGACCATGCCCTCGGCCCCGCGTACGACCTTGTGAAAGTAGACGTTGCGGTACATATGGAAGCGCGACTGGAGGTAGGACTCCACGGCGCTGATCCCCTTGCCGATCACCGCCAGCCGTCCGGTCGTCTCGTCAATCGTCAGGGCGTGCAGCAGCCAGCGAAGGTCAAATCCGCCATATCGACTGGCGGTCATCAGGTTGTCGCGCAGGAGGTAATCGAAGCGGTCGGCGTCGAGCTGGCTGCAGAGGATGTCGGCATAGACATCCTGCCGGGCGGGAGGGCGCAGCAGGTCGGCGACCTGCCTGGGCATCTGCCCATCGTATTCCCTGAGCAGGCGGTGAATCCGGGTATCGGGGTCGAGCAGAATCCGCCGGGAGAGGCGCTCGTGATCGCTGCCGCTGATGCGCTCGAAGAGGTGGCTGAAGGGCCCGTGCCCCAGGTCGTGCAGCAGCGCGGCCACGAGGCAGAGGTCCCGTCGCGCCGGGTCCAGGATGTGGGAACGTTCCAGTTGATCCAGCATCCGCCGGGCCGTCTCCATGACACCCAGGCTGTGGCTGTAGCGGCTGTGGTCAGCGCCGGGATAGGCCAGCGAGGCCAGCCCGAGTTGGCGCACCCGGCGGAGGCGTTGAAACTCTTCGGCGTTGAGGAGGCGAAACAGCAGTGACTCGATCGGCCGATCCGTCTGGAAGGCGATCACATCATGCACCGGGTCGCGGATGATTTTTTCGGGCATGGGAAGGCAATTGCCGGTTTTTTTTATTGCCGGTGGCCGGAGGCAATCGGCCCGCAACCGGCCGGGAAGCGCTTGCTATTTTTTGGCCGGCGCTTTGTTGATTTCCGCAGGCCCCATGCCAATGCGGCGCATCAGGCCGATCGTCCAACCCGCGCCGGTGGTATTAGCCAGTTCGGCCCCGCTTGCGAGTTTCATTCCGCCCAGATCAATGTTGGCCAGCCGCTTGACGCTGATGAAGACGCCGGGCGGCAGTTCGCTGCCGACCTTCGCGGGCTTGCCGGGTTCGGCCTGCAGGTCGGCCCGGTCCAGGAGAAAGAGCAGGTCCGCCCCACGATCCCCCTCGGTGGTGTCGAGGAAGAGAAAATCGTCGGGCTTGTTCCGGTAGACCGTCTTGCCCCCCTCGATCGTACCGACGGGATAATAGTCCTTCCCGTTGGCCACCAGATGGATGGAGCCGCAGCTGAATCGCACCAGGTGATCCTTGTCGGCCGCGTCGGGCGTAAAGACGATGCGCACCACCAGAGCGATCTGCTTGGAGCCGGGGGAAAGCACCGGGTCCACCTTCAGTGACCGCACACCGGAGTAAACACCGTCCACCTGGGGCAGGGTTCCCTGCTCATCATAGACGCCGATCACGCGCACCTGCTGGAGCTCTTCCTTATTGATGGCCGTACGTTTGGCGCCGACCTGGATGCCCAGGCGCTGGCCGAACAGCTCATCGAGGTAGTTGGGATGAATCGATTTCAGCGGGCGTTTGCCGGCCAGCGAGCCGCCATCGCTCAGGTGGGCGACCGTCCCAAGGACGATGTCGTCCACCGGCAGCAGCAACGACTGCTTGTTCTCCGGCAGGAAAGCATCGCCCACCAGTTCATCGGTCGTGGAGGAGTCCTGCGACCGCTGGCCGGGAATGGAGACCACCACCTGATCGTGGCTCTCCACGGCATAGCGGCTGTAATAGGCGATGGTGGGCCCAAAGGGCATGGCCTGGGCGGCGATGGCGGCGACGCCGGTCGCGAAAATGCCGGCGACGAGCCCCAGAACCGCCGCCCCCCCCTTCTCCAGCCAGACGGCCACGCGGATGTTGCCCGGCACCGCGGCATCGAAGATCAGGCGCAGGACCAGATAGACGGCCGCGAACAGGACCACCAGCGCCGCCGCGGTGGACTCGTCGGCAAAACGTCCGCGCGACACCTGCTGCTCCAGCGTCTCGTGCAGCCCCACCGCCACCGCGGCCGCCAGGACGGCGCTGATGGCGGAAATCAGGGAACTGAAAAAGCCCTGGGCATAGTGGTAATAGGCGATGGCCGCGACCAGGAGGATGATGATGACTGCTAAAAGCATGTTATTTGTTCTTCGCTGTCTGACATTTGTTCTTCACGGAATTCCGCCCGGGCTGCCCGAAAACAGCCCACAAGTCCCTCTTTGCCTTTCTAAGTTTTGGCCTTGGCCCCGGTCGCCGGGGCGGGCGCCGGCGCGGGGGCCGCGGCTCGGCGGGTTGTAGCGGATGCACCGGCGGGCGGCGCGGCCGTGCCGCTGCGCAAGGCGCGCAACACTTCGTTGACGCTGGTCTCCCCCGCCTCCACCTTCGCCAGCGCCTCCTCCTGGAGATAGCGACCCTTTTGTTTGCGGAAGGCGGATTTCAAGGCGCCGGTCTCACCGGCCAGCACCGCCGCCCGCACCTCGTCGGTGACGACCAGCAGTTCAAACAGGCCGGTCCGCCCCTTGTAGCGCAGGTCGTGGCAGAACTCGCACGGAATCGGATTGCCCTTGGGATCGCGCAGCGGCTGATTGCGGGCCTGATACAACTGGGTCACCTTGGAAGGATCCATGTTCAGCTTTTTCAGCGTGGTGGCGTCGGGGTGATAGCCCATCTTGCACGCCATGCACAACTTGCGGGCCACGCGCCCGGTGACGGCCATTTCCAGCGAGCCCATGGCGGCCTGGTCGTTGCCCACAAGCTTGCGCCACTGGTTGACCGCATCGAAGGTCGATCCGGTCCGCAGCCCCACGTAGACCCGCTTTCCCTCGCCGGCCCACTGCGCCAGCAGCTTGGCGGTGGCCGGGTCGTGAATCTCCGAGATCATGACCACATCCGGCTCCTGGTCGAGCACCCAGGCCGCCAGCTTGCTCTCATCGGCGCGCGAGGCCATCTTCGGCAGCTTGTTCTGCGTGATCCCCTCCAGGTCATCCTCCGGATCTCGCTCGATGGTGTGGATGTGCTGGAGGAAGACATCATGGGCCCGGATCAGGGCGTAGAGCATGGAGGTCAGACCCTGCTCCTTGGGAGCCCCCACCAGAACCACGCCTTTGCGCTCGGAAACGGAGGCCTTCACCTTCTCCAGTTGCCCATCGGAAAAACCCAGGTCATCGAGCTTGATCGCATGCCGCTGCTTGGGATTGACCTGAACCCGTAGCGATTCCCCGCTTGCGCTGCCGGCGCTGCTGATGCGCAGATCCGAGACCTGGCCGTTGAGCCCCACCTTCATCATGCCGCTCTGGGGCTTGCGGCGGTCATTCACATCCAAGCCGGCCGCCGCCTTGGCGTAGCGGATGGTTTCAGCGCTCTCGGTCCGCTCGATGCTCCCCCCGCTGTACATCACGCCGTCCACCCAGTAGCTGACGGTCGCCGCCCCCTCGGCCGGAGTCATCTCCAGGCGATCCAGCCCCTTCTTGAGCGGATCGGTCAACAGGCGCTGCAGGCCATCATACCCGGCCCGCTCGGGCGCTTCGGCATCGGGCGAGGGCAGATTCTTTTTGTGAGAGTCGATGAACTGCAGTTCCCCGGCCGCGGCGGCGGCCTCCTTCTTTTTCCGCCCGAAACTGTTCAGCCACTCATGGAAATCCTTTTTCAGATCGGTCAGGCCCACCTTCTTGTGGCGGATGCCCAGGTAGGTGCCCACCTCGGCGGCGAAGATCAGGAACAGGACGGGGAAGGCGATCCAGAAGGAGGGGAGCCAGAAAAACAGGACCATCGCGACGATCAGCCCCACGGCATTGGCGGTGTTGAGGTTCTCTCGCGGCAGGTGTGCGGCTTCGGCGTCCTTGTCGGCCCAGGCCAGCAGCTTGATCCAGATCAACATCAGCAGGGCGACCACCCCCACCTTGACGGGGCTGATATAGCCTCCGCTCTGCACCGTCGCCGCCAGCACGCTTAACTGCATCCGCGTCTCCTCAAAATCAACGCCCCCCCGGGCTCGTTCTGTCCTGCCATGGCCTGACGGCGATGGCCCGACCCCTTCCCTGTCCCCTTTATTTTAGTAGATTACCCTTCAATCGTCCAAATTCTTCTTTATTGCGAGCCAGTTGCATGGATTTACACGTGAAAACCGACGATGACATCCCCTCCGCGTTTGATGCCTCGCTGGGCATCCGGCGCAACGGCGACATCCGGCGGCCGGGCAGGCCCTCGGCGGTCCGGGCGTTCTATGTCGGCATGGTGTCCCTGCTGGCCCTATTTAGCTGGGCGCTCTGGTTCGGCGGCATAATCGCGCTGTTCGTGTCGGTGCAATCTCTTTTTGTCCTGCGCCGCCCCATCGCCGGGGATGCGGCCAGCGCCCTGTTTCTGGTCTTTGGAAAATACCAACTGGCGGTCGGGGGACTCACGCTCATTTTCACCGTGCTCTACTATGGGCTGCGCCCGTCGCGCAAGCTGGTGGCGGCGTTTTTCCTGTTCGCCCTGGCCAGCGTTCTGGCACTCTACCTGGCGGTGCTGCTGATCCCGCACATGGAGGTGCTGCGCCAGCAGTACCTCGCTCACTCGCCGGAATTTTCCCGGCTGCACGGGCTGTCCATGGGGCTCTTCTCGGCGGAAACATTCCTGGCGCTGCTGGGCGGGGCCTTTTTGTGCCTGTCGATCTCCGGCCGGAAGCCGTGAAGCGGGCCGCCTCGATCGAAGGTCCAGGCTGTCCTTGCCCGCCGGTCCATCGAGGGCGACTTGCCAACGCCCTACCCCCCTTCTATTCTTTCGGACATGTTTCCTTTAGCCCAACGAATGAGTCTGGTGTCCGATTCGATCACCCTGGCCGTCAGCGCCAAGGCCAACGCATTGAAAAAACAGGGGGTGGATGTGGTCGGTTTCGGGGCCGGCGAGCCGGACTTTGACACCCCCGCGTTCATCAAGGAGGCCGCCCAGGCGGCCCTGGACAAGGGGATGACCAAGTACACCCCCACGCCATGCATTCCGGAGCTCAAGCAGGCGATCGCCCAGAAATTCAACCGGGACAACGGCCTGCCCTACACGCCCGACCAGATCACCACCGGCGCCGGGGGCAAGCATTGCCTGTACATGGCGTTCATGGCGATTCTGAATCCGGGGGAAGAGGTGATTCTGCCCTCGCCCTACTGGGTCAGCTACCCGGAGCAGGCGAAATTGGCGGGGGGAACGATCAAGGTGGTGCGGGGGGAGGAGGCGAACGATTTCAAGATCACGCCGGCGCAGCTGGAGGCGGCGATCGGCCCGAAGAGCCGGATTTTCGTCATCAACTCCCCGTCCAATCCGTCGGGGTCGGCCTACACGCCGGAGGAACTGAAGGCGCTGGCGGATGTGGTGGCCAAACACCCGCAGCTGGTGGTCTTCAGCGATGAAATTTATGAAAAGCTGGTGTATGGCGGGCTGAAATTCGCCAGCTTCGCGTCACTGCGTCCGGAGCTGCTGGACCGCACGCTCACCTTTAACTGCCACTCCAAGAGTTTTGCCATGACCGGGTGGCGCATGGGGTACATCGGCGGCCCGCTGGAGGCGATCAAGGCGATCAACAAGCTCCAGAGCCAGATGACCAGCCACGTGACCAGCTTCATTCAGCCGGCGGCCGCCGCGGCGCTGAGCGATCCGCGCGGCGCCCAGAGGGTGGAGTCGATGCGGCAGCAGTTTGAGAAGCGGGCCGAGCATATGTGGCGGCGGCTGAGCGCCCTGTCGAAGATCACCTGCGTGCGCCCGCGCGGGGCGTTTTACTGCTTCCCCAACGTCAGCGCTTACTTCGGCAGGAAGGCTGGTGACAAGCCGATCACCGATGCGGTGAGCTTCGCGGCCGCGCTGCTGGAGAAAAACCACGTGGCGGTGGTGCCGGGCAACGATTCGGGCTTCGACACGCACGTGCGTCTGAGCTTTGCCACCAGCCTGGAACAGATTGACGAGGGGATCGACCGGATCGAGGAGTTCCTCAAGAGTCTGTAACGGTGGCCGGGGGGCGGTTTTGGACTATAATCGGAGTCAAGGGCGATTAGCTCAGTTGGCCAGAGCGCCGTGTTTACACCGCGGAAGTCACAGGTTCGAGCCCTGTATCGCCCATTTTTTCCCCTTTTCCTGCAAACCTAATCGACGCGCAGTCCGTAGGTGGCGGTCGGGAGAACGTCGCGCCACTGGGCGATGAGGCTTTTATAGGCCTTGGCGACCGGGCGGGGATTGCGGTTGAGGTCAAACAGGCCGCACTCGATGACGCGGTGGTTCATCTCCCGCAGCGCGGTGTCCCAGTCGATCTGGTCGGTGAGGCTGTACCAGGTGAAGCCGAGGATGGGGACGCCATCCTGTTTCAGCCGGTGCATGGAGGCCCATTCCTTCCAGAGCCAGCGCGTGGCGTCGGCCGCGTTGCCGGTGTTGGTTTCGGTGTGCATGACCGGGACGCGGTAGCGGGTGTAGTAATAGCGGGTGATGACGTAGTAGCCGATGATCTCGCCGGAGGGGGTGATGGAGCCATCCTCGTTCACCAGGTGCTCGTTGGTGGCGTAGTAGTCGTTGCCCATGATGCAGTTGCCCAGGAGCTGGTTTCGGCCGAACCAGTGGTATTCCTCGCGGCTCATGCCGTTGTCCAGCAGGTATTCGTACATGCCCGCGTTGATGGTGCGGCCATAGGTCAGGTCGAGGGAGAGGTAGCGGCGTTCGTTGAGGAAGCGGGTCTTGGCCTCGGCGTCGGGGGAGCCGATGTGGTAATACTCGGAGGACTCGCTCTGGATGAAGCGCGCATCGCTGCGCGTCTTGAGGATTTCATGCATCGCCATCACGTTGCCCCGGCAGCAGTGGTGCAGGGCGGTGACGAATCCCCGGTCGCTGGTCTGGCGCTCGTTCCACCACCCCAGCAGGCCGGAGAACATGGCGGTGATGTAGATTTCGTTGACGGGGGTGAAAAGGCGAATCCAGGGATAGCGGCGGGCGAAGGCCCCGGCGTAATCGGCCAGGTGTTTAGGGAAGTCGGGATTGTCGAAGCCGCCGATCCAGTCGGGCACGCCGAAGTGGCACAGGTCGGCAATGGGGGTGATCTGCAGTTCCCGGAGCCGGTGGAAGGCGCGGTCGGAAAATTCCCAGTCGAATTTTCCGGGCCCCAGGTGGACTTTGTAATACGGGACGCCGTAGCGCAGGAACTGGATGCCCAGGTCCCTGACGCACTGGAAGTCCTCCTCCCAACGCTCGTAGTGCCCGCACTCGGCCATTTCATCGCGGCGGATCACCCCCCTGCCATCGGGTCGGATGGTGGGGCTGCTGTTCTCAATGCCGGTGGCGAACATGAAATCGGGCATGGCTTCGGATCACATGGATCGACCTCCACCCTACGGGAAAAGAAGGGATTCGGGCAACTGTCAACTTTCCGATTAATCATTGCGTACGGCAATCCGCCCGTTACAATGTCCCGCCATGTACTGGTGGCAATGGATTCTCATTCTGGCGTTGATCGTTCTCGTGGTTTGGTACGCGTTGCAGAAGAAGGCGGGCAAGATGTAACCCCGCCTCTGGACCGCTTCCGTCCCATAACCGCCGTTGTTTGTTGCGGCATGGCGCCCAACCGGCTCCATTGGTCGCTTGCTTGATCCGGCGGAGCTTTGGGGGGCTTGCGGATGGCGGCCGCTTCGGCGATAAGGCCGAAGCCTCATGACGTCCCTCCCGATTGATTCGATCCTCCCCGCGCTCGTGGAGCGGCTGCGCGCCGACCGAGCGGCGGTCCTGGTGGCGCCGCCGGGAGCGGGCAAGAGCACGCGCGTGCCGCCGGCGATGCTGCGCGGCGGGCTGCTGCCGGCGGAGCATCCGCATCTGGTAGTGCTCCAGCCACGGCGGGTGGCCGCGCGGGCGACGGCCGGCCGCATCGCCCAGGAGAACGGCTGGACTCTGGGGCAGGAGGTTGGCTACCACATCCGGTTCGAGCGGCAACTGACCGACCGCACCCCCCTGCGCATCCTCACCGAAGGCGTCTTCACCCGGCAACTGATCGCCGATCCGTTTCTGGAGGGCGTCGGCGCGGTGGTGCTGGATGAATTTCATGAACGGCATCTCGACACCGATCTGGCCATCGCATTTTTGAAGGAAATCCGCCAGACCGTGCGCCCCGATCTTTTGATTTTGGTGATGTCGGCCACCATCGAGGCCGAGCCAGTGGCGCGGTTTCTGGACGACTGCCCTATTGTGCGGGCTGAGGGGCGGACGTTTCCGGTGGCGGTGGAATATGTCGAGCCGGCCCCCACGTATCGTGAATTGCCGGAGCGCATTGCGCGGGTTGTGGCATCGCTGGACGGGGGCGCGGACCAGGACCACATCCTCATCTTCCTGCCCGGCCTGTCGGAAATTCAACGGACGATGCGACAGCTGGAGCCGCTGGCGCAGCGGATGGGGGCCGATCTGCTGCCGCTGCATGGATCGCTGCCGGCGGATCAGCAGCAGCGGGCCCTGGCCCCCTCCAACCGGCGGAAGATCATTCTTTCGACCAACATCGCCGAAACCTCCTTGACCATTGACGGCGTGCGGACGGTGATTGATGGGGGCTATGCGCGCGTGGCGCGCTATGATGCCCAGCGCGGATTGAACCGGCTGGATCTGGAGCGCATCAGCCAGGCCTCGGCCGAGCAGCGGGCCGGGCGGGCCGGACGCACGGCGCCGGGACGCGCCATCCGCCTCTGGTCATCCAAGCAGCAGCACGCCCTGCCCTCCTTTACCGAGCCGGAGATTCGCCGGGTGGACCTGGCCGGAACGGTTCTGGGGCTGCACGCCTGGGGATCGAGCGATCCCGGACGGTTCGGATGGTACGAAGCGCCGCCGGCCGGGGCGATTGAGGCGGCCGAGGAACTGCTGGAGATGCTGGCGGCAGTGGGACGGCGAAGGCACGAAAGCGCCAGGGCGCCGAAGGATGAAGGAGAGGCTCATCCCGGCAAAGCGATCACCTCGCTGGGCAGGCGGATGCTCCGTTTGCCGCTGCATCCGCGTCTGGGACGGCTGCTGATCGCGGCGGCCGAGTGGGGGCTGCTGGAGGCGGGATGCACGATGGCGTCGCTGCTGTCGGAGAGAGATATCCTGCCGCGCCGGCGCGAGGGAGGGTTCGAAGCGCCGCAGTTGGCGGGGGGAGAATCGGATCTGCTGTATCGGCTCGCACTGCTGGGGCGATCGGACCCGGAACTGGACCGACCGGCGGTGCGTCAGGTGCTTCAAACGAAACGGGAACTGATGCGCATCGGCCGCCGGCTGCATTCCACACGGGCCGCCGACCCGGCAAAGCCTCCGGTCCCATCCACGGATCGTCTCCTTCAGACGTTGCTGCTGGCCTATCCCGATCGCGTCTGCCGCCGCCGCCAGAGCGATCCCACCTCGGCCGCGCTGGTCGGGGGCGGGGCGGTGCGGCTGGCGCGGGAATCCATTGTCCGGCACGCCGAGTTTTTCCTGGCGCTGGATGCCCGGCATGATCCGGCCAGCCCGACGCGGCAGGCGCTGGTGCATCTGGCCAGCGCCATCGAATTGGAGTGGCTGGAGGCCTTCTTTCCCGGGCAGGTGCGGCGGGAGAAGAGCGTTGTTTATGATGAGCAGCGTGACCGTGTGCTGGGGCTGCACCGGCTCTACTACCGCGACTTGCTGCTGCGGGAGGAGCCGGGGACGGCGGTCGATCCCCGGCAGGCGGGGGAAGCGCTGATGGCGGTGGCCGGTCCGCAGGCGGAGGCCATTTTCCGCGCCGACCCGGCGGCGGAGCAGTTGCTGAATCGCATGAATTTCCTCCGGCGGCACACGAACGCGGAATTCGAACTGCCGCCGTTGGATGAGCTCCTGGCGGGCATTGCGACGGGCAGGCGGTCGCTGGCCGAGTTGAAACGGGCGGATCTGGCGGGGCTGGTGCGCGGGGCGATGCCGTATGAAGCGCAGCGCCGGCTCGATCGGGAGGCCCCGGACTCCCTCACGCTGCCCGGCGGTCGGCCGTGGCGGCTGACCTATTCGCCCGACGGCGCGCCGCCGGTGCTGGCGATAAAATTGCAACATTTGTTCGGTCTGCATCAGACGCCCCGCCTGGCGGGCGGACGCGTGCCAATCCGGCTGCACCTGCTGGCGCCCAATGGTCGGCCGGTCCAGATCACCGACGACCTGGCCTCCTTCTGGACCAACACCTATCCCCAAGTCCGCAAAGACCTGCGGGGGCGATACCCAAAGCACGCCTGGCCGGAAAGGCCGGGTGAATGACCGTTCGGCATATGAAAACAGGAAAACAGGAAATTGAGAGCAATCGCCGTTATCATATTCCCGCGGTTTATGATCCACGTTTCCCTGACCGATAAGCACAGCCATGAGCGAATCCCAATTTCCATACCAGCCGCCCGATCCCCTGGGGGGGGATGATCCGTCGCCGCAAATCGCCGGCGGCGGGCCGCCGCGCGGGGCGATGGTGTTGATGGTGGTGCTGGGCGTGCTGTTTCTGGCGCTGGGAGGCTGTTGCGCCGGCATGGGAATATTGGCGCCGATGATTCAGTTGCCGCCCGAGACGCGGGTGCAACTGGATACGATGGCCAAGCAGAACGGCGTGACTGTCAGCGCTATGTTTCAGATGTTGGCCGTGGGGGGCTTCGTCTGCCTCCTGCCGGCGTTGGCGATATTGATTCTGTCCATCTTCGTCTATCGCCGCAGCCTGGCGGGCACAATTGTGGCGCTGGTGGTGGTTTCGCTGATGGTGTTCGGTTTTGGCTTGATGCTGCCGGGGGTATTACTTCACGCGGCCGAAGCGCCGGCTGGGGTGGTAATGGTGGGCGCGCCGCTGGCGTTGCTCATCTGGCTGCTGGTGCTGCTGGGCAAGGCAATCAAGGCGGCGGGGCGGTATCGGGATGAGTTGCGGGAACAGCAGTGGCGCCTGCGTCAGTCGATGGAACAGCGGCATCGGTATGAGCAGCAAGGGGGAGACGAGGGGCCTGCCCAAGAGTAAGGCACTCGCCCTAGCGCACTCAGCGGGTGATGAGGATCAGGTAGGCACACGAGAGGATCAGCGCGCCGGCCAGGCACGTATAAAGCCGGCGCATGGTACGGTCGAACCGGCCGGTGCCGTGGGGGTCGCGGCTCAGGTCCATCAGAT
>JBIQLO010000059.1:0-19695 GCA_044464175.1 Planctomycetaceae bacterium
GCGCCCCAGGCAGGAGAATCATTCCCAGCCCCATCCATTTCTTCATGGCGTTCTTGTACGCATCGTTTCTTCCTCGGCGGTTTCGGGTTTTCGGTTGCCCATTCTCTTCCGGCCACTGGCAACCGGCAACCGACAACTTTCTCACGCCGCCTTGGCCATCACCCCGCCGCCGCTCAGGTGGGCGCTGAGGGGGCGGGACAGGGGGCCGCTCTGGGCGCGGGGGTTGTACCAGCAGGCACTGAGCCAGACCTGCGTGCCGGGCGGCACGGAGGCGTCAAAGGCGATCTCCGCCACCGGGCGCGTGGCGCTGCCCTTGAAGGTCCAGGCCGCCAGCGACGGCGGGGGGGTGGGGCCGATGAAGGCGTACAGGTTCGCCCCGGCCGCCCCCGGCGGCTTGCCGCGCCGCTGAGGCGCACCTTCACAGCGCGCCCCTGGCAATAAAGGATTTCCAGCAGGGGAGCCTGGGCCGGCGGGGAGATCGGGGCGGGCGTTTTGCGCACGCTCAGCCCCAGGTCGCGCTTCTGCCCATCGTCAAGCGCCGGGTTGGCTTGGAGGCGGGGCGGTCTGAGGGGCCGCCGAAGCAGGTGCGGGAGAGGGGAGGTCCGATTGCTTTGCCCGATCATCCCGGTAAATTCCTTCTCATGATCCGCCGGGCCGATGATGTCGCTCTTGCAGGGTCCGCTTCGACTGAAGCGGGCCGGGCGGGCCTTGAGCCGGGGGTGGCGCATGAGTGAGATGGCCCTGGCGCGGGAGGATGCGCCCATCGACCCGGCGCAGGGCTCGACCGCGCCCCCCTCCTGGCTGGGGGAGGTCTGGGCCGATGCGGCCGGGCGCACGGGGGCGCGCCTGGGGCTGGCGTGGATCCTCTTCGTCGGGTTCTGCGCCATCTTCGCCCCCTTCCTGGCCAACAGCCATCCCTACCTGATCAAGATGGACGGGCAGGTCTCCAGCCCGTTGCTGCGCTACCTGACCCCGGCCGATGCCCTGCTGCTGATCCTCACCGCCGCCGGGGCGGTGTTGTGGTTCACGCGTCTGCGATTCGCCACGAAGCTGAGGGCGCTGCTCTGGGTCTTCCTGGTCGCCTGGCCGCTGGCGATCTGGAAACCGGCCTGGGACTGGATGCACGCGGCGGGGGGATCGCCAACGCAGCGCGGGCTCTTCCTGGGGATCGTGCTGCTGATCGACATTGTTCTGGCGGCGTGGGTCTTGGGGCGACTGGCGATGCGGTGGCGCGCCAGGGGGGGCATGGCGCTGGTGATGCTCCTGGTGGCGGCGGCGCTGATCGCCTGGCCGGTGAATCCGCCGGAGCTGGCGGTCTATGAGCAGTATCGCGTGGCGGCCGCCCAAGGGCATGTGCAATGGGTCATCAACGCTCCGGTCCCCTATTCGGTGGGGGATCACATGCGCGACCAGTTCGACCCGAACCACCCCCACCCGTGGGGACCCTCCTGGCGGCATCCGATGGGGACGGAA
The DNA here is from genome assembly GCA_044464175.1 of Planctomycetaceae bacterium. Classification (GTDB taxonomy): domain Bacteria; phylum Planctomycetota; class Phycisphaerae; order Tepidisphaerales; family Tepidisphaeraceae; genus JBIQLO01. The sequence continues at coordinate 1,474 of JBIQLO010000059.1, forward strand.
ATCTACGGGGCCGACATCCTGAGCCACATGATCCACGCCTGCCGGGTGGCGATGGCGGTGGGATTCATCTCCACCGGCATCTCCGTCTGCATCGGCATCGTCATCGGGGCGCTGCTGGGGTATTTCGTGGGGCTGGTCGATCTGCTGGGGATGCGCGTGATCGAGGTCTTCGGCGCGATTCCGACGATCTACCTCCTGCTGACCTTCGTGGCGGCCTTTCCGGAATATCGCAGCATCTACCTGATCATGGCGATCATCGGCCTGACCGGCTGGGTGGGGGATGCGCGCTTCGTCCGGGCCGAATTCTTCAAGCTGCGCCACCAGGATTTCGTGCAGGCGGCGGTGGCCCAGGGGCTTCCGCTGAGATCCATTTTATTCAAGCACTTATTGCCCAACGCAATCGCGCCCCTGCTGGTCAGCGCCAGCTTCGGCATCGCCGGAGCGATCCTCTCCGAGAGCGTCCTGAGCTTCCTGGGGCTGGGGATCCCGATCGGGCAGGCGAGCTGGGGACAGCTGCTCAACGAAGCCACCAGTGAGAGCGGGGCCTTCTACTGGTGGCTGGGGACCTTTCCGGGGATGGCGATCTTTTTGACGGTGCTGGCGTACAACGTCATCGGGGAGGCGCTGCGGGATGCGCTGGACCCGAAACTACGCGGCTAAAGGGAGGGGCGCAACGGCGAGGTCAGCCGCGGTTGGGGGCTCGAAAGCGGCTTCTCGCGAAATAGCTTGCCCATAACGGGCTTTTAGGATAGCCTCCCCCGGCGTGCGCGTGGGCTGGATGGATGGAAACTTGCCTGAAATTCAATGCTCTGGCCGATTCTTCTGGCTGCGATGGGGGCGGCGGCGCTGATTGCGATCATTGGCGGCGGGCTCCTGTTCCACCACCGAAAACAGCGGCGGCTTGAGGCCGGGCGGCAGCGCCATATCGCCGAGCTTGAGGGCCAGCGCGACCGTCTGGCCGCCATTCTCGAGCACATGCCCCAGGGGATCGTGGTGGCCGAGGCCCCCGGCGGGCGCATCATCAGCGTCAACGAGCGGCAGGTGGAGGCGATCGTCCGGCATCCGGTGCGCTATTCGGCGGGGATCAACCACTATGGCGAGTGGATGGGGTGGCACGCCGACGGGCGTCCGATCCGCCCGGAGGAGTGGCCGCTGGCCCGGGCGCTGCAGCAGGGGGAAATTTCCCGCAACGTGGAGGTGCAGTATCTCTTCGGCGACAATCGCCGCGGGTGGCTGAGCATCAGCGCCGCTCCGGTGCGGGATGCGCAGGGGAATATCGTGGCAGGGGTGACGATGTTCCACGATGTGACGGAGCAGAAGTGGATGGAGGAACTGCTCCAGCAGCGCGAGGAGCGGTACCGCGCCCTGCTGATGCTGACGGCCACCATCGTCTGGACCGCCGCGCCCGATGGGCAGATTCTGGCCGATGTGCCGGAGTGGGAGGCGTTCACCGGGCAGACGCCCCGGCAGTACAAGGGGATGGGATGGCTCCAGGCGATCCATCCGGAGGACCGGGGCCCCACGCTCGATTACTGGCGGGAGCACATCCACTCCCGCAAGCCGATGGACTGGGTCTATCGCCTGCGCCGACGGGATGGGCGGTACCGGCACGTGGCTTTGCGCGGCGTGCCGGTGTTTGACGAGCAGGCGCAGGCCGGGGCGATGGCGGTGCGCGAATGGTTTGGCACCTGCACGGACATCGAGGAGCAGCGGCGGGCGGAGCAGAATCTGATCGACAACGAGAAGCAGCTTCGCCTGGCGATGGAGACGGGGCGTCTGGGCGCCTGGCAGATCGACCTGTTGAACAACGAGATGGAGTGTTCCCCCGCCTGCCGTGCGATGTTCGGTTTTTCCGCCGATGCGCCGGTGTCGCGGCCGGCCTTCGGGGAGCGCATCCATCCGGAGGACCGTCCCCGCCTGGAGCGGGCGATGGAAGAGGCCATCGAGAACGGCAGCGAACTGGACATCGAATACCGCTGCCGCTGGCCCGACGGCACGGTCCACTGGATTCATTCCCGCGGACGCGCCACGCGCCTGGAGCGGGGCCGCCCCCGCCGGATGAACGGGGTGACGCTGGACATCACCGCGCGCAAGGCCATGGAGCAGCACAAGACGCAGCTGCTTGAGGCGGAGCGGGCGGCGCGCTCGGAGGCGGAGCGAATCGGCCGCATCAAGGATGAGTTCCTGGCCACGCTGTCGCACGAGCTGCGCACGCCGCTGAACGCGATCCTGGGCTGGTCGCAGATCCTGCAGGAGCCGAACCTGCCGCCGGAGGAATTGAAGCAGGGGCTGGAGGTCATCGAGCGCAACACGCGCATCCAGGCGCAGCTGATCGAGGACCTGCTGGATTTGAGCCGGATCATCTCGGGAAAACTGCGCCTCAGCACCCGCCCGCTGGACCTGCCGGCGGTGATCGAGGCGGCGATCGAGTCGGTGCGCCCGGCGGCCGAAGCGCGGCAGATCGAGTTGCTGACGGAACTGGACCCGGCCGCCGGGGCGGTGCGCGGCGATCCGGGCCGGCTGCAGCAGGTGGTCTGGAATCTTTTGTCCAACGCGGTGAAGTTCACACCCCACCGGGGGCAGGTGAGGATCGCGCTGCGCCGGGTCGAGTCGAACGTGGAGATCGAGGTGAGCGACAACGGGGCGGGGATCGCGCCGGGCGTGCTGCCGCACGTCTTCGACCGCTTCCGCCAGGGGGATTCCTCCACCACGCGCAAGCATGGCGGACTGGGGCTGGGACTGGCCATCGTCAAGCAGCTGGTGGAGGTGCATGGCGGTACGGTGAGCGCCCAGAGCGAGGGGGAGGGTCGGGGGGCCACCTTCCGGGTTCACCTGCCGCTGCTGGCGGTGCAGGGGGATGCGCCCCCGCATCCGGCCGAAAGCGCCGAGGGGGACGCCCCCGATTTGCGCGGGATGCACGTTCTGGTGGTGGATGATGAGCCGGATGCGCGGGACATGGTGCGGCGGGTGCTGGAGCACGGGGGGGCGCGCGTCTGTGCCGCCGGCAGCGCCGATGAGGCGGTGGAGATGCTCCGCCAGTTCAAGCCCGACATTCTCCTGAGCGACATCGGCATGCCGCATCGAGACGGCTTTGACCTCATCCGCGAGATTCGGGCCCTGCCGCCCGAAGGGGGCGGGGACATCCCCGCGGCCGCCCTGACCGCCTTTGCCCGGGCGGAGGACCGCGAGCGGGCCCTCACCAGCGGCTATCAGACGCATCTGGCCAAGCCCATTGAGCCGGCCGCCCTGCTGGCGGCGGTGGCCAACCTGGCGGGGCGGGGCTAAATCGTCCGGCCGACCGGCGCGCCTTTGCCTCACCTCACTCGGATCGCCGCACCATGATGATGTAGAGGGCCACGAAATAGAGGCAAACCAGCAGCGCTGCGGCCAGTCCCGTCGTGGCTTCCCCGAGGAAAAATGCCAGGAAGATCACCGGGCCGGCCAGAATCGCGCCGGCGATGGCGAGGATCAGCAGGGGTGGTGGAATCCTGTTTATCATGGCAGGCGATCTCTGGCAGCGAATTGTGGGGCGCGGGAGGAAACTTGTCGATAGGCCCGGTGGCTGCAGCGCAGGCAGCTGGCCCGGTCACGGCGGGTTAGTTGCTGGGGGCCAGACCGATGGGGGGAACGATTAGCGTCGCCACGGGCTGATGACGGAGCTGGACGGGGGCGCTGCGCGGTCGCTGTTCCAGGATGTCCTCGACGTAGCACCGGAGGAATTCACCCACCGCGCGACAGTCGGCAATGCCGCCGCCGGGCTGGTGGGGGGGATCGCCGTCGAATAACTCGCACAGCTGGCCCATTCCCTCGGCCTGTAGCCAGGCCAGCGGCTTTTCAAGCATTGCCATCGCCCGCATCCGAACCGGCTCGCTTCGGCCTTGGACCCGCAGCAGCGCCGTCACCAGCGGCCCCAGCAGCCAGGGGAAGACGGACCCCTGATGGTATGCCCGATCGCGCGACACGACATCCCCGGCATATCGCCCCTGGTAATTTCGATCTTCCGGCGACAGCGTCCGCACGCCCATTGGCGTGAGAAGATGGCTCATGACCGTCTGGAGCATCGTCGCGTGACGGGCCTCATCCAGCACCGCAAAGGGGAGACTGAGCGCCAGCAGTTGATTGGGCCGGATGGAGGAGTCGGCCCGGTTCCCGCGCACCACGTCATGACAGCAGCCGGCAATGTCATTCCAGAAATAGGCATTGAACGACTGATAGACCCGGTCAGCCAAGGTGGAGAGGGCTTCGGCGGTCTGGGGGCGGTTCAGGTCTCCGGCCCACCTGGTTCCGATCCGCAGCGCGTTGTACCAGAGCGCGTTGATCTCGACCGCCTTGCCTTGCCGCGGCGTGATCACCCAGTCACCAACCCGCGCATCCATCCAGGTGGCGCCCGGCGCCTCGACATTTACCAGACCATCGGCCTCCACACCGATACCCAGTTCCGTCCCCTGTTTAAAGGCTGCCACGATCTGTTCCACCGCCGACAGTGCGGCCCGGCGCACCGGCTCATCGTCAGGCTCATAGGCCAAATACTGCGAGGCTGCCTGAATGAACCACAATGCAACATCGGCCGCTTCATAGCGCGATTCCGACCCATCTTCAGGCATCTCCGAAGGCATCAGCCCGCCGCGGAGGGCGCTGATGAAGCCCAGCAGCATGCGCCTTGCCTCGCCCAGCCGTCCGCCGGCCAGCAGCACCCCACCCATTCCAATCAGGGCGGATCGCCCCGACGGCGGAGCCCATGGATAGATTGACTGGAGTCCCGCCCAGGCGGAGGTGGATGGTTGCCCGCCGGTTGCGGCAGGCAGTTCCAGTTGAAAGCACCCTACCGCCGACTGCAGGCAATTTCGCGCCTCATCCTCGAGACCGATGGCGACCGGGATGGCTTCACACTGCCGCACGCCCGCGGCGATGGCGGTTTGGAGATCAATCGGATCGGTTGAGCAGACAAAATGCACCGGCTCGCCCGGCTGGAGCGTCCAGCGCACCACCCCCGGCCGCCACAGGTCCTCCAATCCCGCGTAGCCCCGCTCCTGTTCGCGGCGATAGATCGTGTTGAGATACCAGGCGTCGTTGGATTCAAAAGTGCCATCATGCGCAAAAAACGCCTCCGGCGTCCGCGAGGTGGCCGGGATGCGCATTCCTGCGCCCGTCTGCTCCACGCGCAGACGCCCGTTCCACTGGTACATCAACTCGTGAATCGGGCGCAGGGCGAAGAGCGGGGACAATTCCAGCTCGATCGGGCGATCGGCGCCCAGCAGCACATAGCTGAGGCAGACCGTGTTTGTTCCCTTGAGCAGCTGCAGCTGCTTCTCGACCGTCCATCCATCCGCCTGCCAGGCCCAGCGGGGGCAGGGATCGGTCGCGAACATCCGCAGCAGATGGTGTCCGGTCGGATGAATCACGCCCGGGTATTCGCTGTTGCACAGCGGAAAAGTCCAGCCATCCCGCCTGACGAACTCCTCCACACGCGACAGGATGACCATGCGACGGACCGGCGGGGCCATCGCAGCGACCAGCAGACCCTGATATTTTCGCGTATTGAGTCCCAGCACGGTCGAACTGGCATAGCTCCCCAGGCCGTTGGCGCAGATCCATTCCCGCCGCACAGCCTCCTCAAACGGAATCGACGACAGGTTTAACGGCGCCATCGGTCTCCTCACTCATTTTCATCGGCAAGTATAGCCTTCGGCTATCCTCTTTCGGAAGAAGGAAATTTGCTCAACCCGGTTCCGATCCGCATGATGAGGGGCAGCGTCGCCTTGAAAATAGCCGCCGGCTGAGTTGTTTAATGGATATAATCCTGCTCATTCTCCATGCTGATCCCGCCCGAGGGGGCGCGGAGCGATACACGCTGGACCTGGCCGGCGCGCTGGTGCAGCGCGGGCACCGGGTAGCCCTGGGCGCCCGATCGTTTGCCCAGGTTCCGCCCGGGGTGGAGCGCGTCAATCTGGATGCCGGTGGGGCAACGCGCATCGGGCAATACCGGCGCTTCTTGAACGCCATCGACACTCATCTGGCAAGCCGCCGCTACGACGTCGTCCACGCCATGCTGCCGGTGCGCCAATGCGATGTCTATCACCCGCATGCCGGGATCGCGGCCGAGGTGACGCAAAGCGGCAGCCTTTTCAAACGCCTGCGGAATGCCGCCAACGCCCGCCGCCGTGCGTTTGCCGCGGTCGAACAGCGCTTGTTGTCGGCCAACTCTCCACCGGTGGTGCTTTGCCTGTCGGAAATCATCAAACAGACCGTCCGGCGGCATTATCCACTGGGCGACGATCGGCTGGCGATGCTCTTTAACGCGGTCGATCTGGAACGCTTCAATCCGGCCGAGCACTTCGAGGCGGGACAGGCGCTGCGCCGGCAATATGGGATTTCGCCGGAAACACCCCTGGCGGCCATGATTGCCCAGGACTTCCACCGCAAAGGACTGGAACAGGCGCTTCGGGCAATTGCGATGGACAACAAGGGGGCCGGGCAGCGGCCGAGGATGGCGCTGATCGTGGCCGGGCGGCCCAATCCGGCTCCATTTCAGCAGCTTGCCGGAAAACTGGGGGTCGACAATCAGGTCATCTTCGCCGGTCCGGTGGCCGATCCGCGTCCGATTTACGCGGGGGCGGACATGCTCGTTCTACCGACCCGCCATGATCCCTGCAGCCTTGTCGTGCTGGAGGCGCTGGCGATGGAGCTGCCCGTCATCACCACCCGCTGCAACGGCGCTTCGGAGATCATGGTGTCGGGCCGCCATGGGATTGTGTTGGATGATCCCGACGACATCGCCCCCTTGGCCGAGGCGATGCGGCGGCTGGCCGATCCGGAGCAGCGGGAGAAGATGCGTCAGGCCTGCCGGGACCTGCGCCCGCGACTGGCCGCACAGACGCATCTGGACCGTCTGATGGGAATCTATGGGACGATTGCCGCGGCCGGGAGGTGCGACAGGCCGGCCTCTGTCGCTAAGAGGGGTCACAGCGGGATTTAGGCGGTCGCCCCGCTTGCTCCCCAACTCCGGCCGTATATAATTCCACGCACTGAGCGGCCGAGTACCCAAGCGGACTAAGGGGACGGATTGCAAATCCGTTATTCGCCGGTTCGAATCCGGCCTCGGCCTTTTGAAGCAAATTCCAGCCCTGAGGAATCAACTAGATGCCCGCCAACACGCCTGATCGTAAAATCTTTGTTCGCATCCGCCGGCAGGATGGGCCGGAGAAGCCCTCCCGGTGGGAGGAATTCGCCGTTCCGTACCGCCCGAACATGAACATCATTTCAGTGCTGCAGTGGATCGCGGCGCATCCGGTCACCAGCGACGGCACGGCCACCACGCCGGTGGTATATGACAGCAACTGTCTGGAAGAGGTTTGCGGGGCGTGCACCATGGTCATCAACGGGCATGTTCGCCAGAGCTGCTCAGCGCTGGTGGACAAGCTTTCGCCCCAGGGTGAGCCGATCACGCTGGAGCCGATGGCCAAGTTCCCGGTCGTGCGCGACTTATTTCCCGATCGGGCCCGCCTGTTTAATGATCTGAAACGCGTTAAGGCGTGGGTGCCGATCGACGGCACGTATGATCTGGGACCCGGCCCGCGCGTCTCGAAGGATCTGGCCGATGAGCGCTATCCGCTGTCGAGGTGCATCAGCTGCGGCTGTTGCCTGGACGCCTGCCCGCAATACACGCCGGTCAACAACTACGTCGGGGCGGCCATTCTCAACCAGGTGCGTCTTTTCAACGACCATCCGACCGGCGCGGCTCTCAAAGGGGAGCGGCTGGAAACCATGATGGAAGAGGGGGGCGCGGGCGACTGCTCCAAGGCGGGCAACTGCGTGCGCGTCTGCCCGAAGGAGATTCCCCTTCTGGAAAGCATCGCGGTCGTGCAGCGCCAGGTGACCGGACACGCGATCAAGAAATTCTTCTCCAAGTAACCACTCTGCCGGAGGCAACCTTGGGCGGCCAGCGCGGGCTTTGAGTTGCGCCGTTTTCCGCCGCCGGTTTTACGCGTACCATTGGGGGTATGCGGGCAATCGTCACGGGACAGGTGGGGGTGGACAAGGGGCCTTATCTTCAGGCCGTTCAGGAACTGGCACGCGCGGCGGGCATCGATTTGCAGGTCTGCCATGTGGGGGCGATGATGTACCGCGAAGCGCCGGACGTGCCGCCGGGGCGGATTCTCAATCTCCCGATCACCCGGCTCAATACACTTCGACGTTCGGTTTTCAAGGAGATTCTGCGCCTGGCGGATGCCCACGAGCATGTGCTGGTGAACACGCACGCCACCTTCCGCTGGCGGCATGGGCTGTTCGCGGCGTTTGACTACGACCAGATGAAGGCGTTCAACGCCGATCTGTATGTCACGCTGCTGGACAACGTGGAGAACGTGCATCAACGGCTGCTACGGGAGCATGAGACCGACCACACGCTCAAGGACATCATGGTCTGGCGGGAGGAGGAGCTGCTGGCGACGGAGATCCTGGCGACGATCGCCCGGGGACACGGGCACTTTTTCATGCTGGCGCGGGGGCGGAAGGACTTTACCGCGCGGACGCTGTTCCGGCTACTGTTTGAGCCGGAGAAGCGCAAGGTGTATCTCAGTTTCCCGATGTCGCACGTGATGGACCAGCCCGAAACCCTGAGGCGGATCCAGCGGTTCAAGGAGGCGATGGGAGAGCATTTTACGGTGTTTGATCCATCGGATGTGGATGAGCTGCTGGTGCATACGGCCGCGATGGCGGCGCTGCAGGAGGGGCAGACGAGCGTGAAGGTGCCGGCGGCGGAGGGGGCGGTGCAGCTCAAGACGGCGGATGTGGCGCAGATTTCAGGGGACATCATGGGGCAGATCTACGCCCGGGATTTCAAGATGATCGACCAGTCGGACCTGATCGTGTCGCTGGTGCCGGAGATGGCGGACGGGCGGCCGGCGATCTCCAGCGGCGTTGAGCGGGAACTGCAGCATGCCTTTGAGGGGGGAAAGGAGGTCTTTGTGATCTGGCAGTGCCGGGCCGCACCCAGCCCGTTCATCACGGAGACGGCCACCGGGGTGTTTGGGAGCGTGGAGGAGGCGCTGGGGGCGTTTGAGCGGCGAGGATACCTGGTGAAACATGAATGAATTTCGCATGCCCGCAGTGAATTCAGGCGCGGTCTGAATGGCAAGGTGTCATGCAAGGGATGCTTACCCTTCAACCGCCGCTGCGCGACGGCCTTTGCCCAAAGGGGAGGGGGCGATCTCCGGTTTTATGATCACGCTTTATGTTTTCATCCGCGGTACTCGCAGGTGGAAGTGCAGGTTTCGTGGACGATGATGGCGGCCAGCAGGGGGAGGGCGGGCTTGATGCGGTCCCAGAGCCATCGGGCGAGCATTTCGCTGGTGGGGTTTTGCAGGCCGGGGATGTCGTTGAGGTAGCGGTGGTCGAGCTGGTCCACGAGCGGGTTGACCAGTTGTTTGATCTGGCCGTAGTCGATGAGGTATCCCTTGGCCGGATCGACCTCGCCTTCCACCAGCACGTCGAAGCGGAACGAATGGCCGTGGAGGCGACGGCATTTGTGGCCTTCGGGAAAGGTAGGCAGGTCGTGGGCGGCCTCGAAGTGGAAGGATTTGCTCAGGTGGATGGTCATGGACGGAATAATTACGAATTATGAATTATGAATTAGGAATGAGAAATTGCCAGGGGAATGGGATTTTTAATTCGTAATTCACCATTCTCAATTATTCAGTGGGCGTCGGGTTGGAGCGGGCCGGCGAGTTGGCGGACGAAGAAGAGCTGGCCGGGGAGGGTGGGCATGAAGCTGCTGGGAATCCACGGGGTGGGGCCGTACTGAAGCGTGACGCAGAGGCTCATCCCTTGCCAGCTGGCGCCCCGGTCGGGGTAGACGCCGTCGGCGCCGCCGATGCAGACATCGCTCTGGAGAAAAAGTCCGGGGCCGATGGTGTTGGCGAAGGCGGGGATGAGGGTGAAGCGGCTCATGAAGCTGTGGAGACTGTTCTGTTCGACGGTGAGGGGATGGAGGGCGACGCCCAGGCGGTGGGTCTGCTGCTTCCACTGCTCGGGGGTGTACTCGCCGGCCAGTTGGGGCTCCCAGAAGGCGATGTGGCAGACGCGGCCGATGCCGTAGACGGTGACGAGGCGCGCGCCTTGCTGCTTCAAGGCCGCGATTTTGCCCGCATAGGTTGGGAGATTTTTTCGGGTGGCGAAGTTGCGCTGGGATTCGGGGACGGTCAACTTGCCCAGGGGGGTGAAGAGGGCCTGCTTCATGGCGTGCTCGAAGCCGCCGGGTTGGTCGCCTGGCATGGTATTGCCACTGGCGTCGGACCATTCATCCATGTTGAAGGTGGTGACGTGGGCGCAGTTGGTGCGGCTTTTTTTAAGGCGCTGAACGACGGTTTTGTACATACCCATGGGGCCGACGGGCAGAATGATGGCGAGCTTCTGGCCCCGGCGGGCGGTCTGCTCGATCTGGTCGGCGATGGCATCGCCCATGCGACGGTCCATGTCGGCCACGTCGCGGACGGGGGTGGGCTTGAACTTCGGGTTCCAGAATTTGGCGCGCTGGGTGACGCCCTTGAGGCCTAGGGCGCAGCAGCGGTCGATTTTTTTCAAGTCCCAGCCCTGGGGGTAAAAGCCTTCCAGGAGGGAGCCTTTGATCGTGTTGAGGAGGTTGAGGGTTTTGGGCATGTCTGTGATTGGTTATTGGTTTCTTGTTATTTGTTCTTTGTGGATTGGAACAGCTCCGAGAGCAGGTCGTTGTGGGGGTAGGCGTGGCCCTGGTGCTGGATAAAGCCTTCGGCGTAGGTTGAGCCGCATTGCCGGCCGCGGTGGGCGCCGGCGCGTTTCATGGCGTCGATGTATTCATCCATGCCGTGATGGGCTTTGAGCCATTGGCGCTGGGAGGCGTGGCAGACAAGCATATCGACCTTTTTATCCATCTGCGCGGAGATGTCCACCAGGGTGGTGGGAGTGACTTCGTGGCCCAGAGGGTCGATCAGCTCGACGGGGTCGCAGTAGTAGAGGTGGGGGATGGCGCTGTCGGGGTGGCGCGGGACCGAGGAGATATTGGGCGCGCCGTAGACGAAGCTGGCGCCGCGGGCCAGGAGACTCACCTGTTCGTGGTCGAGCATGTAGTCCCGGGGGGCGTGGGTGAAGACCAGGGAAGGGGTGACGCGGCGGAAGAGGTCAATGGTCTTGCGGATCGTCGGCTTGTCATAGACGACGAAGCCGTCGAGTTCGCCCAGGCAGTGGTAGGCGGCGCCGATCAGGGCGGCGGCCTTTTGGGCCTCGGCGGTGCGCGTGGCGGCGATGGACCAGGGGGAGTCGGTCATGGTGCCACAGTCGCCGGCGGTGGCGGTCGCGATGTGAATTTCCCAGCCGGCGTCGGCCAGGCGAATGAGGGTGCCGCCGCAGAGGATTTCGGCATCGTCGGGATGGGCCAGAAACGAGAGGGCAACGCGTCGCATGATTGGATGGGGTTGAGGGTGTTCAGGAGTCGGGTTGGGTTCGTTGGGAAATACGCTGCGGTGGATTGAGGGGCAAAATCGTTGATTCCGGAGCGCCAGCGGGGTTTTGGGGCATTTGGGGTTGGGTTCGTTGATTGCGGAGGGCCAGATAGCCGCAGCGGCGGCAGGGGGGGAGGAGGGGTTGGCCTCCGGAGGTGAGGCCGTGCGAGGAGGCGGGGTGGATCGGGGAGCACATCATGAGATAGTCCATTGCGGAATATAGGTAAGTGTAAGGAGAATGTCAAGGGGGGAGATCAATTATTATCCATGAATTTTTCTCCTGGGTTTTTGGAGAAAAAGGGCGCCTACGTCAGAGGCGAGGTTGGCTTAAGCCGCGCCGACGGATTTGAGCGGGGGCCGAGGTGCGGGCGGGGTGGGGAGTTGGTATATTGGGAACATGGCGCGGGATTTGGCGATTGTATTGAGCAGCGGTGGGGTGAACGGCGCGGTGGCGGCGGCGATGGCGGCGCAGAAATATCGGCTGGTGATGCTGTATGCCGAGACGCCGGGTGAGGCCAATTCGCGGCTGCGGGCGGCGCATGAGCAGCAGGTGGCGCATTTCAAGCCGTATCGGGAGCATGTGATCGGGCTGACGCCGGTGGGGGGAGGCAAATTCAACACCGAAGCGGCAGCGGCGGCCAACGATCCGCGGCAGACGCCGGCGCTGGGGCTGTGCCTGCTGGAGATGCTGCCTCTGATCGCCTCGGCCGCGCAGTATGCCGCGCATTACCAGGCGGTGGCGATTTACTTTGGCTTGCGCGTGGGGGCGGAGGCGGATGAATTGGCGCAGGCGACGGAGTATGTGCAGATCTGGAATGAAATGATCCAGCTTCCGTGTGGGCGGGCAGAGGTGGAACTGGTGGCGCCGCTGCTGGAACTGGAGCCGTGGCAGGTGGTGGATGTGGGATTCCAGGTGGGGGCGCCGCTGGCACTGGCTTGGAGCTGCATGGAGGGGGGAGAGCAGCCGTGCTGGGCGTGCCGGGGGTGCCGCGCACGCGAGGCGGCATTTCAGCGGGGGGCGCACGCCGATCCGCTGCGGGTGAAGAAGTAGGGCGGCGGGGCAGAGTTGTGGGCTCTTGGGCTGGAAGCGGGCAGCACCTCTGGACTTGTTGCTCTTGTGCCTGTTTGTCGGCTACACTTGCGTTGATTCATAATTGGAGGAATCGCATGCGGTATTGGACCGGTTGGTCGGCGGTGTTGTTGGTGTGTTGCCTGAGCGGGCGGGTTGGCGCGGCGACGACGGAGCCGACGGCGGATTATTCCTCGCCCAAGGCGGCGGCCAAGTCGTTCGTGCAGGCGCTGGCGGCGGGGGATGCGCAAGGGGCGCGGGCGGCGGTGATCGCCACGCCGCAGCAGATGCAGAGCGTGGATTTGCTGGCGATGATGGCCGGGAGCATGAAGAAATTGACGGATGCGGCGGTGGCCAAGTTCGGGGAGGCGGGGGAGAGCATCGCCGGGCAGCACGCACGGCTGGAGGAGAACCTCAAGCAGATCGACGAGGCGCAGGTGCAGATCAACGGGGATGCGGCGACGCTGGCCAGCGCGGACCAGAAGCAGCCGGTGACGCTCAAGAAGCAGGATGGGCAGTGGAAGGTGGACATGGGGTCGATGCCGGGGACGGAGCAACTGTCGCAGGCGGCCGGCGCGATCCGGGCGATGGCCAAGGCGGCGACGGACACGGCGGGGGAAATTCAGGCCGATCAGTACAAGAGCGTGGACGCGGCGCGGGATGCCTTTCAGAAGAAGATGATGGCGGCGCTGCTGGCGAACATGCCGCATCCGGCCAGTCAGCCGACGACGCGGCCGTGAGGAAGAGGAGTTGCGCAGTCGGCAGCAAGTAGGGCAGGCCGTTACGATGCGGGAAAGCACAGGTCACGGAGTACCGTGACCTGTGGCACCCGGCTTCCGCGCCGCCTACAACTTGCCACAGTTGTAGGGTGGGGTTTACCCCACCAAAGCACCATTCGCAGATCGGATTGCGGTGGGGTAAACCCCATCCAACAAACTCTGGGTGTTCCCGCGGAGCACCGACAACGATGCGGGGTTCGTGGTGCTTTGCGGACATGTTGCCTGAATCACCGGCGACGACGGAGCCGCTCGCGGCGAGCGGTGTACCAAGCGAGAAAGCCAAAGATCATCGTGGAAGTCCAAAGGGGGACGGCTATGCCGCGGCGCTTGCCTACGCCGATCCCTGGGCTCAGCACCGTCTCGCCTGGCTGGACGTCGAAGATGAGGCTCAGGAAGCGGGGGCGATCCGTGTCATAGCGTCTCAGATAAATCCGGGGCCAGTAACTACGGACGCCCAGGATCGTCTCCAATCCTCCTGGCTGCGTTTCAAACCATCCTGTCGTGCTCAATCCCACGGTGCCGTCATTGACGCGGATCTCGAATGCGCGATGGTGGACTCCAGCGAGATGGACAAAGGGCGTAGTCAACCTCATCTCGCCGCCCCCGCGCACAGACCAAATCCAAGCAATGATTGAGCAGCCGTACAGCACGATCGGGAGGCAGGTCATTCCCCGCCGCAGGAGGTGGGGGATTCGCCTGATCGCGGATCGCGCTGAGAAAAGGACAGGATTATACATTTCCTGGCTTTTTACCTCATTCGTGTGGTCAAGAGAAATTCGGAGACGGCAGGTTGCGTAGGATCCGCGCTCCGTGGGGACCTTATATCACATTGAATTTGGGATTTTGGGTTTCTGAATTTGTTTTGGATTTCGGATTGAGTGCATGGGGGCAGGCGGGACGCGTGCACCACAAGAAACGAAAAATCTTCAGCGCCGGCGGCGGGTGGAGGGGCGTTTGCGTCGGCCGACGGCGGCTTGGCGGGGATTTGCGTTTTTGGTTTTTGGGGATTTGCCTTTGCCTTTTTTTCCGACTTCGATTCCGCGGGGGGATTGGCCGGTGGGGAGCTGGGAGATGCGCAGGTCGAGCTCTCGACGGGGCAGGTCCACGCGGGCGACGACGACCTTGACGACGTCGCCGATACCCAGGCGCAGGCCGGTGCGCCGGCCCCGAACGACGCCGGCACGTTCATCGACATCCCACCAGTCATCCAGCAGGTACTCGTAGCGGATCAGGCCGTCGATGAGGTAGGTTTGGATCTGGACGAAGATGCCGAAGTTGGTGATGCCGGTGATGACGCCGGGGAATTCCTGACCCAGGCGGTCGGCCAGCAGGGTGAGAATCTTCACTTGGCGCAGTTCGCGCTCGGCATCCTCGGCCCGGCGTTCGGTGAAGCTGATGTGGCGGCCCAATTCCACCAGTTCTTCGTAGCTCGGGGCGTCGGTCAGGACGATCTTCTTTTTCTTGCGTCCCTTGGTTTTCACATTGCCGCGCGCTGCCAGATATTCATCGAGCAGGCGGTGGATGGTCAGGTCGGCGTAGCGGCGGATGGGGGAGGTGAAGTGGCAATAGTGTTCACTGGCCAGGGCGTAATGGCCCTGGGTTTCCGGGGAGTATTCGGCGCGGGTGAGGCTCTTGAGGACGGCCAGGTTGAGGGCGAAGGATTCGGGCTTGCCGCGCACGGCGGCCAGGAGGGACTGGATGGCCGCGCGGTCCAGGTGCTTGGGGACCTTGTATCCGGCGACGTGGGCGAAGGCGCTGAGCTTGGCGCCGGCCTGGGCGTCGGGTTCGGGGTGGACGCGGCGGAGGAAGGGGACATCCAGCGAATCGAGCAGGCGGGCGACGGCCTCGTTGGCCTCGACCATGAACATTTCGATCAGGGTGTGAGTGAAGCTGGTATCCTCGGGCACGGCATCGACGACGCGGCCGTTGTCGTCCAGCACGAGGCGGATTTCGGGCAGGTCGAGGTTGATCTGGCCCTGGGCAATGCGCCGCTTCTGCAGGCGCCTGGCCAGGGCGTTCATTTGCCCCAGGAGCTGGACGACCTGTTTGGGATAGTCCGAGAGCTTGCGGTTGCCGTCCGGGTGGGGGATTTCCTTTTCGCCGTCGATGATGGCCTGGGCCTCGATGTAGCGCAGGCGGCAGGCGCTGGTGATGATGGTGTTGGCGAAGCGCGTACGAATCGGCTTTGCATCGTCGTCGTAGGTGATGAAGGCGCTTTTGCAGAGGCGCGGGACGCCCTCCTGAAGGGAGCAGACGCCGTTGGAGAGGATTTCCGGAAGCATGGGGATGACGTGGCCGGGGAAATAGGCACTGTTGCCCCGGGCGCGGGCCTCCTCGTCCAGGGGGGTGCCCTGGGGGACGAACCAGCTCACATCGGCGATGTGGACGCCCAGTTCCCAATGGCCATCCTCGTTCTGGACGAGGCTGATGGCGTCATCGTAATCCTTGGCGTCGGGGGGATCGATGGTGCAGATGGGCAGGTCGCTCAGGTCGAAGCGCTGCTCCATCTCGGCACGGGGGTTGAAGGACTGGACGGCCTGGCGGGCCTGCTCGAGGACCTCCTCGGGGAAGGGGCCGGGGAGGTTGTGCTGGACGATGATCGACTTGAGATCGACATCCTTATCCCCTTCCTTGCCCAGAACCTCGGCGATGACGCCCTGGGCGGGCTGGCCTTCCTCGGGAAACTGGGTCAGTTCGACGACAACCTTGGTGCCGGGCTTGATGCGGCGGGAGCCGGCGTCGGGGGTGAGGACCGGTTCGGTCAGGGCATTGCCGTCGGGCAGGACCAGCCAGCGGGTGCCCTGCTTCTGCAAGGTGCCGACGAAACGGCTGTTGCCGCGTTTGAGAATCTCGAGGATTCGCCCGGAATAGATGGCCTTGCCATCGCGCCGGCCGCGGCTGGTGATGGTGGCGCGGACGGTGTCGCCGGTGAGGGCGCCGCCGGATTCGCCGGGGGGGATGAACAGGTCTTCGTGGCTCTGGGGATCGGTGGGGATGACGAAGCCGAAGCCGCGGCGGTTGTGGCGGTAGGTGCCGATGAAGGTGTCGCGGCGGCCGGAATCGGAGGGGAGCAGGACCGCGCCGCGGCTGCCGGAGATGACGCGTCCTTCGTGCATCATCTCGCGGAGTGCATCGCGGAAGGCGTGGTATTGGTCCTGGGGAATGTCAAGCTGCTCGGCCAGTTCGCCGGGCCGCTGGGGGCGGTAGGAGCGGGAGCCGAGGTGTTGGAGAATGCGCTGTTCGATTGGATCGGGCATGGATTGGAATTATGAATGAAGAATTCGGAATTTTGAATTAGAAAATTTTAGACGAAGCGGAAAATTGGAAGCACGGCTTTCAGGCGGTGGGCGCGGGCGCGAGGCGGATGGATTGGGCATTATTCATTGTCTCCCCTTTCGGATGGCATGAGGAAGCATAGGGGGGCGTTTGGGTCTTGTCAAGGAATCGGGGGATTCCCATTTTCGGTGCGGGAATTTCAGGCCGGGGACAGAGTGGGGCAGCAGCGCCTTTTTTTTCATCCTTCCACGACGCTTTTTTCAATGGGCTCAACGGTGACGCCCTGGTCGCGGAGGAACTGAAGGGCCTCGTCCAATTCGGGCTGGGGGCCCTGGAAGAGGACGGCCATGATGCCGATGGCGTTCTGCACGGAGGCCTGGCGGATATCGAAGCTGACATCGGGGAACCGGCGGCTCATGCGCCAGATGATAGGCTGCTCGACCTGGGTCTGGGTGGGGAAGGTGAGCCAGCAGCGGCGGGATTCTGGTGGGGGGGCGGAGGCCATGGGGGGCATTCTACCTTGTTATCGGCTCAATATCGACGGGAATTTGGTTGCAGGGGAAATTTGGCCACCCGCCCGTCGCGCAAGGCGACGAGGGGGGCCGGCCAGCCTGGCGCTGCAAGAGGATTTTCCGGTTCCGCTGGGACCGGCTTGGAGGACGAGGCGGGGTGGATTGGGGGCGTGGAAGCGCTCACCCGCCGGCGATGGCGGGGACGATGCTGATTTCATCCCCCTCCTTGACGGGGGTGTCGAGGTTCTTGAGGAAACGGATGTCCTCATCGTTGAGGTAGATGTTGACGAAGCGGTTGAGCTGGTTGGGGCCCTTGAAAAGGCGGGTTTCAATGCCGGCGGCCTGTTCCTTGAGGTTGTTGAGGACCTCGGTGACGGTCGCGCCCTGGGCCTGGACGGTGTCCGCGCCGTTGGTGTAGCTGCGAAGGGGGGAGGGGATACGAACTTTGACGGCCATGGTTTTCCTTTTGCTTGGTTGTCCGTTGCCAGTTGCCGGTTGCCAATTTTCAGTTGTCAGCTTCTCTTCACTGGCAACTGACCGGGGCATTATACGCCTGCCCGCGCCGGATGGAATGGCTGCGGGGGTGATTCGCGTTTTTAGCTGCTTAAGCTCGGAACGCCGCCGGAATGGGCGGCAACGCGGAGAGGGATGGTCGCTCCCAATCCCCTCGATGAATACGGGCTTGCAATAAATGTCAAAATGATTACATTATTGCAATGGTATGCGGGATGCCAAATATGCTTCGCGTGGAGGAGTCGGCCCGGCAGCGGGCGCTGATGCCCAATTAGGAGGTTGTCGCGCGGCCTTGGCGGCGGGTCTTCTCTGGAGGGCCGCCGGGGAGTGCCGGCAATCTGAACCGGCAATCGCGCCAGAGGGTATTGGCCATTATCTGGAGGCGGCCATGAAGCGGATCTTATTCCCACACCGTATCACCCTCGCTGCATGTGTATGTGTTTTGGCCGCGGTGCAGGCGGCCCGCGCCGACGACGGCACCAACGGGAATGATTTGATATTTTTTGAAGGCACCAGCGCCACCGTCTCCACCACGCTGACCAACGCTTACTCCGGCCAGTCCGTGGCAATCAGCGGCGAGTACAACGTCAACAACACCA
>JBIQLO010000060.1:0-19442 GCA_044464175.1 Planctomycetaceae bacterium
CGCTGAAGCACTTCCGGGTCGTTCCCATGCCCGCCGGCCGTGACCCTGGCCATATCCACCAGGCACGTGCCGGGAACAAGCCCGTAGATACGCGTGTTGGACCTCGGCTGGCCCGGAATATAGACCGGCTGCACCGACAGGATCTCCATGCGCGAATTGCGGAAATCCAGCTTCGAGAGATACCCCGATGCATCCAGCGAATAGCAATTATCGGTATCGCTCCAGATGGGAATTGCCCCTCCGTCCACCAGCGGAATCCGGGTACCCATGACCTCGAACTTGTTGCGGAACACCGAGGGCTTGCCCGTCCGCACATCGTAGCTATAAATCACCGGAAGCGTCGGCTGAAAGACGCGGCTGGCATCCGGGCTGACCCTGAGCTGGGCATCCGGCCCGGCGATGAAGGCGTGATAAGTCTCCATCTCGGTCAATTGCCCCCCGGCCAGATCGATGCGGATGATCGGCTTGGTCTTATCAAAATTTCCGTAGACGAACAGCAACTGCCCCCACCACAGCAGCGGCTTGTTGGTCGCGTTGAACGAGCCGATGCTCGTCACCTGCTTACGGTTGACAATTTTGCAGGTGTTCCAGTCGATCTCGCCTCGCCAGAAATCACCCCCCTGCTGCCAGACGACGCGCCGATGGTCGGCATTGATCCAGAAGCTCGCGCTGCCGCCGTTATCCGCCCCCATCTGGCCGTCAAGCATGGGAACCTGCGGCATTTTCCCATCAAGGTGAACGATCCGGCCGGCCGCGATCATGCCCGCCGGATGCACGCCCGACGGCGGCTGATCGAACAGGCGATCCTTCACCCCCGCGATCCAATGGGAGGTGTCCGACACATCGGGCGCGCCGTTCTGGGAGATGACTTTGCCCGCGTCGATGTCCCAGACCTGCTTGCCTATGAAGACATACTTCCCGGCGCTTTCAGGGGAAAGCCAGGGCGCATCGAGCGGTGTCGTCGCTCCAGGAGCCCCCCTCGCCCAGCAAAGTACCGCCACTGCCAGTCCCACGCCGCCGATCCATCGAGAAATCGAACGTTGCATAGGAAGCCTCCTTTGCACGCCGACAGGTTGAGAGGAAAGATCAGGATCAATCATCCATCAGTGCGCAAGAAACTGTCAAGCGGCAAATTCCCATGCACCTGCCGAACCGAATTCAGCAGCAAACTACTTTGTCCTGCTGAACCGCCCGGATGGACGCACCCGTTTCCCTCACTTTTAACTCGAAAACAGTAGTCGGAAGTGGCGCTCTTCCTCAGGAAGAAGCCGCAATACGCTCAGTGCCCCCCGAGGAGTGCGGGTATGGCCGGGACCGTGAATCCAAAGCAGCGCGGCAGGCCCTGCCCGCTTGCCTTTCCGGCGTTCATCCGCCGCCGGCGCCAATGGTGTCGGCCTGGGGCTGGGTCATGCGGTGGGGGTCGAGGGTTTTGCGGAGGTCCTCCTCGGAAAGGACTTTCTGCTCCAGGGCAACCTGCCGAACGGTCTTGCCGGATTTGAACGACTCCTTGGCAATGGCGGCGGCCTTGTCATAGCCGATGACGGGAGCGAGCGACGTGCACATGGCCAGAGACTGCTCAACAAGCCCTTCACAGCGCTCCTTGTCGGCCTCCAGGCCCTTGACGCAGCGGTCGGCGAAGACACGAGCGGCCTGGGCGAGCAGTTCGATGGACTGAAGCAGGTTATAGGCGATGACCGGCATCATCACATTGAGCTCGAAATTGGAGCCGTAGGCCGCCCCCCAGGTGATGGTGGCGTCGTTGCCGATCACCTGGGCGGCCACCTGGATGACCATCTCGCTCATGACCGGGTTGACCTTGCCGGGCATAATCGAACTGCCGGGCTGGGTGGCGGGAATCGTAATCTCCCCCAGACCGCACCGCGGGCCGGAGGCAAGCCAACGAATATCGTTGGCGATTTTGCTGAGGCTGACGGCAATGGTCTTGATCTGGCCGGCGGCCTCGACGATGCCATCCTTGGCGGCCTGCGCCTCGAAGTGGTTCTTGGCCTCGGAGAAACCGATGCCGGTCTTGTGGCTGATGATCTGGATGGCCTCCTTGGCGAAATCGGGATGGGAGTTGATGCCGGTGCCGACAGCGGTGCCGCCCAGGGGCAGTTCGTGGAGGGCGGTGGTGGCCTTGCGACAGCGTTCGCCGCTGAGGCAGGCCTGCTGGGCATAGCCGGAGAGCTCCTGTCCCAGCAGAATGGGGGTGGCATCCTGCAGATGGGTCCGCCCGATCTTCACGATTTTCATGAACTGGTCGGCCTTGGATTTCAGGGATTGATCCAGATGCGCCAGCGCCGGCTCCAGGCTCTGGCGGATAGCGGTCGCGGCGGCGATGTGCATGGCGGTGGGGATCGTGTCGTTGGAGCTTTGCTGCATGTTGACGTGATCGTTGGGGTGGATCGGCTCCCGCCCACCACGTTTGCCGGTGGCAATCTCATTGGCCCGGCCCGCGATCACCTCGTTGGTGTTCATGTTGGTGCTGGTGCCGCTGCCGGTCTGGAAGATGTCCACAACAAACTGATCGTCGAGCTTCCCGTCAATCACCTCCTGGGCGGCCTGCTGGATGAGGTTTTTCTTCTGCTCATCAAGGAAGCCGAGCTTGGCGTTGACCTCGGCGGCGGCCCATTTGACCAGACCCATGGCGGCGATGAACCGGCGGGGAAAACGCAGGTCGGAGATGGGGAAATTCTCAACCGCGCGGGCGGTCTGGGCGCCGTAGAAGGCGTTGGCGGGGACCTGCATGTCGCCCATGGAATCTTTTTCACTGCGGAATTGCGTGGACATTGTTGGATCGCCTTTCTCGGGGATTGTTATTGCTTATCTGCCATCGGTCATTGATCACTGGCCGCCCATTGGGCGCGCCGGTCCGCAATGCGAACCCTACCTCCCGTGATTATGGAGATGGGCCAGTCGGCGGCAAGGGGGAATCACGCCCGCTCATCGATCCGCTTCCCCGATCGCACTGCCCATGGCATGGCTTTCAATATGGCTGATGCTGATGTGCCATTGGGTAATGCCCAGCTTCCGGGCGACTGCCTGGCATTGGCCGGTGAGCGCGAGCGCCGGGCGGCCGGTGGGTTCGGGAAGGATTTCCATGTCGGTCCAGGCGATGCCGCCGGACCAGCCGGTGCCCAGAACTTTGAGGATCGCTTCCTTGGCGGCAAAGCGGCCTGCCAGATGTTCGATGTAGCGCTTGGGCTGGCGGGCGCAGTAGCGCTGCTCGGCGGGGGTGAAAACACGGTCGAGGAAGTGCCGGCCGTGGGTCTCCACCATGTGGCCGATGCGCTGCGTCTCCACGATGTCGATGCCATGGCCAAGAATGGGCATGTGCCCAATGGTAAATGGAAAATGGAAAATGGAAAATGGAAAATGGGAGACGATTCGATCGCTGCCATTTTCCATTTTCCATTTTCCATTTACCATGCTCGCATGCCTATCGATGTCACACCACAGGAAAGCTGGCGGATTTTCCGGATTATGGCGGAGTTTGTGGAGGGGTTTGAGGTGATGTCGCAAGTGGAGCGCGGGGTGTCGATCTTCGGCAGCGCGCGGACGCGGCCGGATGATCCATACTACCAGGCGGCCGAAAAGACGGCGCGGCTCCTGGCACAAAAGGGATATGGCGTCATCACCGGCGGCGGGCCGGGGATCATGGAGGCGGCCAACAAGGGGGCCATGGAGGCGGGCGGACAGTCGATCGGGTGCAACATCACACTGCCGCAGGAGCAGGAGGCAAACCGGTATCAGACGATCAGCCTCGATTTCCACTATTTTTATGTCCGCAAGGTGATGTTCGTGAAATACGCGGCGGCGTTCATCTGCTTTCCCGGCGGATATGGAACGCTGGATGAATTCTTTGAGGTCATCACCCTGATCCAGACCCTTAAAGTAGAGGCGTTTCCGATCATCCTGTATGGGAGCGAATACTGGACGGGGCTGGTCGAATGGCTGCGCCACCGGGTGGCCGAAGGGTACATCGACACCGAGGATGTGAATATTTTCCGGATCATCGATTCTCCCGAGCATGCGGTGGAACTGGTGGAGGAGGGGATCAAGAGCCACTGGTGGCGGCCCCAGGATGTGGAACTGCAGGAAATCGCAGGCAACGGCTCGAACCGGGAGAAGAACCCGCTGGCGGGGGCCAAGGCGTCGGATACCGGCGAGGGAACCCGCTATGGCAAGCGTCCCACGCGCGCCAAGGGAGAATTCGCCAAAGCGGGGCGGAAGCCGTCGCAGTAATCCTCCGCGATGCGCAAACTGCTTGAGAGCCGAACCCGATATCTCAATGAACGGCATCGCTGGATGACTCTGCAAATTGGCATGACAATTCTCGGCCGGCAACCGTCTGGGGAAACCCGGCCAGAGCCGCCGGCGAGCTTTTATGCCACTACCGGGCGTTAATGAACTCCAGCTTCTCGATCGCCGGGACCAAGCCGGCGTCGGCGCCGCGTTTTAAGAGGGTGGTGATAGCGTCGCGGCCGCGCTGGCCGTAGTCGAGGGTCCAGTGGTTGACGTACATGCCGACGAATTGGTCGGCCAGGTCGCGGTCGAGATCGCGGCCAAATTGCAGGGCATATTCGACCGCCTCGGGGCGATGGTCGAGGGAATACTGGATCGACTGGCGGAGGATGTCCGTCACTTCCTGCATGGCGGGCTGGCCCAGGTCCTTGCGGATGCAGTTGCCTCCCAGGGGGAGAGGGAGGTTGGTTTCCTTCTGCCACCATTGGCCCAGGTCGGTCACCAGATGCAGGCCGGACTGGGCGTAGGTGAGCTGCCCTTCGTGGATGATGAGACCGGCGTCGGCCTTGCCTTCCTTGACGTAGGCGGGGATCTGGTCGAAGTGGACCACATCATAAACGAACGTGGGCCGCTGGCCGTTGGCCGTCGGCGAATCGGCGCGGGCGGCCTTGCCCCCCATCGCCAGTTGCAGCGCCAGAAATGCGGTGGTCAGTTCGCCGGGGATGGCGATTTTTTTGCCGCGGAGCTGCTCGAGCGTGGCCGGTTGGCGGGTGATGACCATCGGGCCGTAGTTGTCCCCCATGCTGGAGCCGCAACTGGTCAGGGCATAGCGATCGGCGACGTAGGGGTAGGCGTGGATGGAAATCGCGGTGATCTCCAGTTCCCCCTGGCGGGCCCGCTGGTTGAGGGTCTGGATGTCCTGGAGGATATGCTCAAAGCGGTATCGGCCGGTGGGAAATTTGTCCTTGGCCAGGCCGTAGAACATGAAGGCGTCGTCGGGATCGGGGGAGTGGGCCAGCCGCAGCGTCAGGGTGTCGTTTGCCATGGGGGCGGATTATAGCGGAAGCGGCAGTCAGAAGAAGGGCCGGGGCCGGCGCTGGCCGCGGGATCGTCATATTCCCTGCAATTTCACCAGATTGCCACGCCAATCCTGTAAGAATTTTGCTGAATCCTCCTTTATGGGACCTGCCAATTGCATTTTCTGAGGATTGGTGAAAGAATAACGGCCTGCTAACCCCCGCGCGATGGAGCGATGGCATTCAGGTTTCAATTCCGCCGGATTGATTTCTGTAGAACGACTGATCGGGGAGAGCGCGTGAAAATGCCGATAAAAGGCTGAGCGCTCGATGCTACGGGGCCACGGATTGGAGGAGGCGTTCCATGTTGGATACCAGAAAAATTGGACGCGGCTCAATCGCATTGATGCTGGCGGCAGGCTGGGCAACGGCGGCCCAGGCGGCGGTGATCGTCAACTATGATTTCGATTCGGGCAATGGCAGCGCCTCGGTGCCAAGCTCCGGCGTCAGCGCCACATCGCTGGACACCCTGAGCGGCACCCCTTCCTTCAGCGGCGGCGCCATCAGCGTCACAGGCTGGAGCAGCGGCAATGACTACCATTTTTCCGTGACCCCGGCCGCGGGATATCGACTGGATTTAAGCAGCCTGGATTTTCAGGACGATGCGGAGAAAAACGGGCCGACGGGCTGGGCGGCCGCTTACCAGATTGGCGCCGGCAGCTCCACTTCGGCCGGAGCCGGGAGCACCCATAGTGGTCTCACAAGCAATCAGGTCGTTTTCGACAATGTTCAGTCGAGTTCCGTGACGACGATTAAGCTGACCGGGACGGGCGCAAAGGCCGATCCGAAGTACTGGGCGCTGGACAATATCGCCCTCAACGGCGATGTCACCGCCCTGGCCAAGATGAGCGCCTCGGTCACCCCCCCGGCGGCCAAGGCGCTGGTGGGAACGACCGTGAATTTTGATCTGTCCGTCTCCAACACCGCCACGGGCGGGACGCGCCAGGAGGGGCTGGACTACACGGCCGGGGCGACGGGGAATATCAGCGGGTCGGACAGCATCACGGGGCTGGCCCCGGGGGCGCCGCAGGTCACCTCCTTCAGTGTCGATACCAGCTCGGCCGGGGCCAAGAGCGGCGCTGTCACCGCCGCCAGCACGAATGCTTACAGCACCAACGGGAACGTGGGACAAGATTCGTTCAGCCAGATCATCAACATGGACGTGCTGGATCACGCCAACGCCTCGTTCGCGGCCGATTCAAACCAGGATACGCTGACGCTGGATTTTGGGACGGTGGCGCAGAACAGCGCCCAGTCGCTTTCCTTCCAAATCGCCAATCTCGAAAATACCGCCGGTTACACGGCCGGTCTGGACCTCATCAGCCTTGCGCTGTCGGGGAGCGGTTCCGGGCAATTCTCCTCCGATCTGGCCACCTTTACCGCCCTGGCGGCGGGAAGCGCGAACAACTTCCAGGTGATGCTCGACACCAGCGCGGTCGGAACCTATTCCGCGCGCTACACACTGACGCTGGGGGATGATCAGACCCTGCTGGGGGCGAGCGGCGGGCAGCAATTGACCCTGGATTTGAGCGGCACCGTGACCGGCGTTCCGGAACCGGGCGCCGGCCTGGTATTGCTGGCGGCCGGATCGCTGGCGATGCTGCGCCGCCGCCGGGCGTAGGATGCGCCGGAAGATGCCCTTAATTATCCCCGCTTGCCGGGTGGGCCGTGGCCGAAGACACCTATCCCTCCCAAGCCGACCGAGCCAAGCCCCACCTCCCCTTCTGCAGCCAGCCAATCCGTGCAGTTGAGCAACGCCCGGACGGTGTGGTAGCAGGCCTTCCAGTTGCCGCTTTTGTGGCGCTCGCCCACAGGTTTGCCGCCGCGTGTGAGGTTGGGGCGCCAGCCGCCAAGCTCATGGTCGATCATGTGCCGCTGGATGAATTGCCAGGTATCGGCAAAAGCGTTCCAGTAGTTCCCCTCCTGTCCCTGTTCAAACTGCCGGTGCATCATCAGAAAGGAATTCAGCGCCTCCGCCTGAACCCACCTGATTTTGGTCCTGCCACGCCCGAAAATGCCGCCTCGGCTGTCGTAGAGGCCCCCGAATTTTTCATCCCAGCCGTGCCGGAGGGCGTGATCGTCCAGTCGCCGGGCGATGAGCCAGGCGTCGCTGATGAGAGAGGCTTCGTTGAGGCTTTGGGCGGCCTCCACAAGCAAGTAGGCCGCCTCCACGTCATGATCGAACGAGTCGCCGCTTGGAATGGCCTGTCCATCGCGTTTGAAGAAGAGATTCAGACAGCCGGCCTTATCGATCATGGTCTCACACAGATGATGGAAAAGATTCTGGAGAGACAGGCGCAACGCGGGGTCGGGCCACACTTCGTAAAGCGCTGTGTAGGCTTCGAGCAAATGAAGATGGGTGTTGAGGGATTTGTGCCCCCAGGCCGTCCCGATGACATCCCGCGGGCCGCGGTGACCGGGCGGGCGTTCAAGAAGCGGCCGCCCGTCCAGACTCAAAGCGTCGACGTATCCCCCGTATTCCGCATCGCGTGCGTGGGCCTCGACCCATCGAAAGGCGCCGATCGCCAACTCCAGAGCCCCGCTGTCCACCTGAAGCACGCGCGCAGCCGCCGCGGCGGCATAGATCGCAAACGCCTGGCCGTAGATGTGCTTGATTTGCGGCAGATTGCCCGTGAGCTGCCCTTGCTCATCAAGCTGCCAGTAAAACCCGCCGCGCGGCTCATCCCACATCGTGCGGGACAGGTATTCCAACCCGTGGGCCGCCACCGCGATGGACCGCCGGGCATCATCGGAACGGCGGCGGGCCGCTTCGGCCCCCACCCAGGTCATCCGGGAATGGAAGACGATCATTTTGCTCTGCCCGTTTCCGCGGTTCCAGGCTTCATCGAAATTGGCGGTGAATCCCCCATGCGTGCGATCAAGCATTCTGGAGTAAAAAGCGTCTAGCTCCCGATCCAGCGCCTGTGTCATTTGCCGGGCGATCCCGGCGGGGGAGGCATCCACTTGTATCCTGGCCCCGCGCGAGGATGGAGATATCTCAGGCCGCGCCAACCGCTTCCATCCGATACCGGACCGGGCCATAGCGCCTCCGGATGCAATCGCTCAAGGATTCAAAAGAGGGGCCATGTGCCCTCCGTTCCCAGGCGACGAATTCTCATCCCAGGATCGGCAACTGCACCTTGACGCTTTGATCTGCGCCGTCGTCCAGGCCCGGCGCAGCGCCAATGAATTGCTTGTCGATCTTGTGGACGTTGCGAAGCGGTGGGTTCTCCAGCGGGCGCAGATCGGGGGCATCGGGCCCATCGTGGCGGTGGAGAATGTTGTAATACTGGTCGCGCTGGGCCGGAATCCAGCCGGCATCGCGGACCAGGCGGCAGATTTCGCGCTCATTGAGGCGGTAGGTCGTACCGGCGGCGCTGACGACGTTCTCCTCCATCATGACGCTCCCCATGTCATTGGCGCCGAAGAACATCGCCAGTTGCCCGATTTTGGGGCCCATGGTCACCCAGGAGCTTTGCAGGTTGGCGATGTTGTCGAAATACAGCCGGGCAATCGCCAGCATGCGGAGGTATTCATCCGCGCCGGCCGAGCGGACCACCCGTCCGCGCAAAACGTCCTCGTGGGTTGATTCGTCAAACGGCCCATAGGCGGCCTCGGTCCACTCCTTCGCCCGGCCCAGCGGCGTGTTTTCCCGCTGGAAAGGCCAATGGATGAAGGCGGTGTATTGGCCCATTGCCCGTTGTCCGTTGTCCGTTGTCCGTGGGGATTTAGCGAAGACGCCTGGCCAACGTGCTTTTACCCGTTCAATAATCGATTCAGCGCTTTGGCCGTTAGCGGACCACGGATCACGGACCTCGGACAACGCGTAGTCCTGCATATCCCGGATCGCCGCCATGTGCTCTATGCGTTCCCGAACGAACTCGATGTGGCCGATGAGCATCGTCGCGCTGGTGTTCATCCCCTCCTCGTGGGCGACGCGCATGACCCGCAGCCAGTCGTCGCCGGTGCATTTGCCGATGCCGATGCGCCGGCGGACGCGGGGGGTGAAAATTTCGCCGCCGCCGCCGGGAATTGTCGCCAGCCCGGCCGCCTTGAAGCGGCGGATGATGTCGCGCACGTCCAGGCCGAAAAACCGCTCGAATTCGATGAACTCCGGCGGGCTGAAGGCATGAATGTGGATGGTGGGGAAATTCTCGCGGATATACCGCAGCAGGTCTTCATACCACTCGATCGGGAGCCGGTCGTTCATCCCTCCCTGCATGAGAATCTGCGTGCCGCCGATGTCGACCAGTTCGCGGATTTTCTCGCCGATCTGCTCGAACGAGAGGGTGTAGGCGTCGCTGTCCTCATGGTCCCGGCGAAACGCGCAGAAGGTGCATTTGGCCGTGCAGACATTGGTGTAATTGATATTGCGGTCGATGACATACGTGCGGAAATCCACCGGGTGCAGCCGCTGCATGGCGGCCGAGGCCCAGTTCCCAAGATCGTGCAGGGTCGCTTCGTGATACAGTTCCAGCGCCTGGGCGTCGGTGAGACGCCGCTTGCCTTCAATCACCGAATCAATATCAAAAGATAAGCCGCTCATGGGGGACACTGTACAAAAGATAAGGCGGGAGCGGAACAGCGGCGGGCACGATTCGGCCCCTCGATACGCTTCGCTTACTCAGCGCATTGGACTCGCTGCTTTTTGGACTTGAACGTGCTTTTTCTTGGCGACCCCCCCAACCTATCCGATCGTTGGCCCGCCATGAGCGAACGCGGCGGGTTGAATGGAGCTACCGGGATTCGAACCCGGAATTCCACCATGCCATGGTGGCGTGATCCCATTTCACTATAGCCCCGAACGAACATCGCCGGATGGACCGGCGATGGGGCAATCGCAATCTCCAACGAGCGCGACGGGACTCGAACCCGCAACCACCGGATCGACAGTCCGGTACTCTAACCAATTGAGCTACGCGCCCACTCGTCGGCTCAGAAGTGTATGCAGCGACGGGCCGCTGTCAAGGCGGCGCGCCAGGCGGGCTCAGGAAGAGGCGCGTGCAGGGTTCAGGGCCGGGATCATGCGGGCCGGAGAGGTGGAAAACCGCCCTTTTCCCCTTCCGTTGGCCGCCGCCAGGGCGGTATCTTCTGCCCATGGCTTCCAATACCCCCCCCACCGGCACCACTTATCCCGAGGCAATCCAACCCACCTGCATCGTGCCGCGCCTCCTGGCCGGGCAAAAGGCCCTGGTGACCGGGGCGAATTCCGGCATCGGGCAGGCGGTGGCGCTGACGCTGGCCCAGGCCGGGGCCGATGTGGTGGTGAATTACGTCGTCAACGACGAAGCGGCCCAGGCGGTGGTGGCCGAGGCGGAAAGAAACGGCGTGCGGGCCTTCGCCCACAAGGCCGATGTCTCGCAGGAGGAACAGGTGCAGGAGATGTTCGCCAGGATGATCGAGGAACTGGGAACGATCGACATCCTCATCAACAACGCCGGCATCCAGCGGGATGCGCCCATCGACCAGATGACACTAAAGCAATGGCATCAGGTGCTAGAGGTGAACCTCACCGGCCAATTCCTCTGCGCCCGCGAGGCGGTAAAAGAGTTCAAAAGGCGCGGCGTGGTGCCGTCGGTCTCCTGTGCGGCCGGCAAGATCATCTGCATGAGCAGCGTGCACGAGGTGATCCCCTGGGCCGGCCACGTCAACTACGCCGCCAGCAAGGGAGGCATCGAGCTGATGATGAAGAGCATCGCCCAGGAAGTGGCCCCCTACCGCATCCGCGTCAACAGCATCGGCCCCGGCGCCATCCGCACGCCCATCAACCGCCCCGCCTGGGAAACGCCCGAGGCCTACGAAAAACTCCTGACCTTGATCCCCTACCGCCGCATCGGCGAGCCGGCCGACATCGGGCGCCTGGCCGCCTGGCTGGCATCCGACCAGGCCGACTACATCACCGGCACGACGATCTTCATCGACGGCGGCATGACGCTCTATCCAGGATTTGCAACGGGAGGGTAAGCCACCTTCAAAGCGTCACGCCCACCCGCTCCATAAACCGGACGGCGTTGTCATGGTAGAGGAGTTGGAGCACATCATCCGGCAGCGCCAGGCCGCGCAGGGTGGGCTGACGGTCTTCGGGCAGGTCCGGGTCGAAGATGGGACTGGGCACGATGGCGGCCGTTTCCCAGAGCTTGCGGTGGGACCAGAAGCGGCTGGCCAGGAAATCGAAGCCCCGGTCGTCGCCGCTGACCTGGTCGGTGCCGAAGAGAATCCGTCGCTGGTTGTGGATGAAAAACTCCCGCGCCGCCTCGCGACGGGCGCTGATTTCGCGCACCATCCAGCGCGTGGCCGAGCAGTCGAGCATCAGGTTGGGAAACGTGTCCAGAAAGTGCTGGAGGCGCGGCAGGTTCTCCGGGTTGCCCCCCAGGTGCGCCCCCACCCACGGGATGTTGGGATGGGCGGCCAGCGCCTCGGCCCAGATTTTATAGTGTTCCTCCCGCGTGCCGTAGCGCGCGTGGTCGGTGTACTTGGTGGCGTACCAGGTGTCCGGGTCCCCCACGTGCGTCATGACGGCCATCTTCCGGGCCTCGATCTCCTTGAAAAAAGGAGCCAGCTCCGGGGAATCAAGGCGGTAGTGCCGCTTGTCCATCGACTGGGGCGCCATGTGAAACTTCACGATCCGGCTGCCCAGGTTGTAAAATCCTTCCAGCCGGCGCATCCAGTCATCGTACCAGTTGGGCGAAAAATCCAGCCAGGCCGGCACGGCGATGAACCGCACGCGCTCTCCCCACCGCCGCTGAATGGCCAGCGCCTCCTCCAGGGGGCCCATGCTGAAAAAGGTGTCGATGCCATAATGATCCGCCGCCTCAAACCATGCCGCGGCATGTCGCTCGGCCAGCAAATGGCAATGAAAATCAATCACCGCCCCCTTCACCTTGGGGCGCGGCATCGGAGCATGAAAGTCAATTCCGGTGCGGTTGTAGTCCGGGGGACGCTGGCTCGTTTCGGATTCGGGCGAACTGGTTTGGGGCTCTGACATTGACGGTGACTCGCCTTCCATTTACAGGATATTCACCCAACCGGGTCCGCGTCCAATCTCTAAGGCCGATTTTTGGATTCAAGCTCTAAATTATTGACTTGCTCCTTGCGGCAACGGGCCACCAGCAGCAACGAACTGCCCAGTGGAAACGATCCGCCCCGCCTCAGCCAGGGACGTTCCAGGGAGAAGATGCCCTGGAGGGTCCGGTCCATCCAAATGGGACCAAAGCTCAGATCATGCCGTGGCGGCGCCGAGGTCCGGGCCAGGGTTTTGAATCCATTCTTCACCTTTCGCGTCCCCCAGATCATCGGCAGCAGCATGGTTGAGAAATAAGTCAACCGGACGATCTCCCAGTCTCGCTCCGGAAAAATCCTGGGCAGCGTTTTGCGGGTGTAGCGCCGGTAGTGATGGCTCACCAGGTCATGATCCGACCAGAGGGACATCAGCGCTGGCACCGTCACCAGGAAGATGCCCCCCGGCCGTAATGCTCCGTGAACCGTACGCACTGCCTGCGCATCGTGCTCCACGTGTTCCAGGACATCACACGCGGTCACCAGATCAAATGTCCCCAAACCGGAGAAATCCCATGACTCATCAATGGGACGGACATCCAGGCCCTTTTCCTTGGCCTTCTGAAGGTTCAGCGCGTCGATCTCCAGCCCCACTTTCTTGGAGCAATCGATTCCCTCGTAGGATGCAAGGAGCACGCCTGGGCCGCAGCCAACGTCCAGCCACCGTGATTTCGGGGGCGCATGGCAATCCATCGCCTCATGAATCACCTGTCGGCGAACAATATGCCACCAGTGGCGTTGGGTGAACTTTTCATTCTCGGCCTGTATTGCGGCATCCATAACCAATTCATCCTTCACGGCAGCGCAGCGCGGGGGGCAGGCGTCGGGTTTGCCGGGTCGTCACCTAATTGAACGATGTCCAGCCAATAACCGGCCCGGCCGCTCTGGATATACTGATGAAGAATCTTGTTTGCCGACAAGCTCAAAGTCGCCACGGCCCGGCCGATCCGCTGCTGAGAATCCTCCTGTTGCGAGAGAACCACTAGGTATTGGCCTGATTCTAACCGGCCCTTTTCCGGAGAAGGGAAGGCGGTGTTCACGAGGTTATAGCCGTAAAGGTAAACCGAAGCGATGGCGGTGTATTCTCCGGAGCGGCTGTCGGCCGCGTCGTACCAGAAGCGCGGAAGCTGGCGATCGGTGTTTGCGGCAACCAGGCGATCGACCTGGTCGAGCCGGTCATAAAAAGCAGCTCCGTCGTATTCCGCGCCGGGAAAGATGGCCATCGCCAGCGTCACCGCCGAAATCAGGACGCACAAAGCCACCACACATGCCGAAACAATCAGCCGTCGAGGGAATGCCAGCCACAAAAGCACACATGCCGCGCTGGCACCCGCGATCCAGGCTGAAGAGAGCCCCACCAGCGGCCGGATTCGGACCTGTTGAAGAACCGCAAGCAGGCCGACCGCCAGCAGCAGCGTAATGAATCCATAAAACACCGGGCGTCTCCAGGATCGATCCAGCAATCCCGTCCCGATCAGCAGAAATGACCCCGGAAGCAGATAAGAGGCGTAGTAATTCATGATCAGGAAGGGCTGACCTTTTGCCTGGAGCGCGGCAAAGATGGCAGCACTGATGAGCACCGCCACCGCCCAGAAGCGGGCCACGGGCGTGGACCGTCCGCCTCTGGCCACAAGCAGAATCCCCACGCTCCCCATCACCGCCAGTGCCTGCAGATTCAACCAAGCCGCCTGATCCAGCCATCCCCAGCCACTGACATCCACCCACTGGTTCTTCTTTCCGGCCTGCGAGCGCATGAAGTCGATCGTCGGTCCGATGAACCAGGCATTGCCGTTGATGCAGTAGTTGGCCAGCGCGAACAGGGCAAACATGCCGGCAAATCCCACGCCGAAGCCCAGCAGCAACCCCAGAACGTCCTTAATTTTCCAGCGGCCCAGGTGCTGGCGGCGAAGGAACAGTGCGTAAGCGGGCGCAATGGGAATCAGCACGATCCAGACGAAATTGGAAACCAAAGCCGCCAGCGCCGCCGCGCCCCCGGGAATGATCCACCAGCCGCGCCATCCCCCCTTCCGGGCGGCGGTGGTAAAGGCCAGCGCCACTAGGAACAGGGCGACGCCCGGGCCATCCACATAATCCCAGCCCAGGCTCAAAATCAACAGGGGATAGGTTCCGGCCAGGAGGCAGGTCAAAAGCGCTGTCTGACGCGAGGTCACGGCCCGGAGCATGTAATAGAGCGCCCCGATGGCCGCGTAATACCACCCCACATGCAGAACCAGATTGGCCCAGTGGAGCGGCAGCAGCTTGGCGCTCAGCCAAATCGGCAGGATGACCGAGAGGCGCGTGCCGTAATAGGTGGATGGGAACAGCTTCGACAGAAAGAGCTGAAGATGCCGTCCAAATCCATAATAGACCCACGGATCGATAGTGCCCGGCACGCTGTAGTACACCCAGTTGGGCCGGGCCAGCAGCAGCAGCCAGGGCAGTGCTGCCAGCACGAGCCAGTGCGGATCAAGCCCGGCCAAGCCGCGCCGGGACAGGCCGGTTTCCGGACAAGCCGTCATCGGATCCAACGCCGGTTCATTCATTTGCTGGGTCGTCATGGAAGAATCGCAAGCTGGTGAATCTCAAAACAGACTCGGACAAAACGCCGCCCTAGCGCCCGCCCTCAAAACGCCTCGATGGCGTTCACCACCCGCTGCTGCTCCTGTTCCGTCAAATGGTTGTAGAACGGCAGCCGAAGCAGACGGTCGCTGATGTCCTCGGTGACGGGGCAGTCACCCGGCCGCCCGCCGAAACGGCGGCCCATTTCCGACAGGTGCAGCGGCTGGTAATGAAAGACCGAGAGAATGCCCCGGTCCCTTAGATGCGCAATCAGCGCCTGACGCTCCTGAAGAGAAGGCAACAGGAGATAGAATAGGTGATACGCCTGTCGGCAATGGGGCGGAACCGTCCCCAATTGCACGCCGCGCCGCCGGGCCCAGTCACTCAGATGGCGATGATAATACTCCCAGACCCGTCGCCGCTGCGACTGGATCACCTCGCGCGCTTCGAGTTGTCCCCAGAGGAAAGCAGCCAGGATGTCCGAGGGAAGATAGCTCGACCCCAAATCCACCCAGGTGTATTTGTCCACCTGCCCCCGGAAAAAGCGCGAGCGGTTGGTCCCCTTTTCCCGGATGATCTCCGCGCGTTCCACCAAGGCCGGGTCGTTGATGATCAGCGCTCCCCCCTCGCCGCAACTGATGTTCTTGGTTTCGTGAAAGCTGAGCGTGGCCAGTTGGCCAAACGTCCCAAGCGGACGTCCCTGATACTGCCCAAAAAGCCCGTGGGCGTTGTCCTCCACGATCGCCAGCCCGTGCCGCCGGGCGAGGGCGCCGATCGCCTCCATCTCACATCCCACCCCGCCGTAGTGAACGGGCACAACCGCCCGGGTGTGCGGCGTGATGAGCGCCTCCAGCCGCCTTTCATCTAGATTCAGCGTGTCGGGCCGGATGTCGGCAAATACGATCTTCACCCCGCGCAGGGCAAAGGCATTGGGCGTGGAGACGAAGGTGAACGAGGGAACGATCACCTCATCCCCCGGCTTCAAATCCAGCAGCAAAGCGGCCATCTCCAGCGCGTGGGTGCAGGAGGTGGTCAGCAGCGCTTTGGCTCCGTTAAATTGGAATTCCAGAAGCTGGTGGCATCGCTTGGTGAAGGGGCCATCACCCGACACGTGCCCGCGCGTAAAAGCCTCCTGCACATAACCGAGCTCCGTGCCGACCATACACGGCTTGTTGAAGGGAATGGGCGCATCCGCGGCCGCCGGCCTGATCTCCCGCATCACCATGGGCTTGGAACTGCCGTTTTGGGCCAAACCGCCCGGAGATACGCACGCTGCATCGTGAACTGCTCCCATTCAATCACCTCAATTTCAACTGCCCATCTCATCCGCGCCCTGGCGGCGCCATCGATGATAATACAGCCCCACCCGATGCGTCAGGAACCCGCATCGCTGATACAGCCGCTGGGCGGTCACGTTGCTTCCTTGTGTCACCACCGCGATTTCGGGCACACCCTGGTTCCGGAACCATTGTATCGCCTTCGCTATCAGTTCAAAACCAATCCCTTTCCCGCGATAAGCTTCATCCACCGCAATCAGCCCGATTTCACCCCGGCCCTGGCGCAGATGACAGGTGACGTACCCCGCCGGCGCGTTCTGTTGCTCGCACACCAGCACCGATTGAGCCCACCCCGCGGCGCTGTTGCGAATCCAGGCGGCATAAAACGCATCACAGCGATCCCGCGGGATGTTGGAATCGGCATAATAACGGGAATCCCGATGGCTCTTTCGGGCAATGCACTCCAGCGCCGGCACATCGGCGCTTCGTGCCGGCCGTATGGCGATCGAATCGCTGTTCGCCGCTCCCACCGCGCCGTCGCCGCCGGAGGTCAGGTACCGGCGCAATTCCACACGGACCTCCACCAGTTGATATCCGTTCTCCTGACAGCTTTGGATGGTGCGGGGATCATCGCTCCTGCCCAGAAAATAGAGCCATCGCACCCGCCGGGGACGGCACCAGTCCTCCACCTCAGCCGCCCGCCGGGCGGTCATCTGATCGCCCGCTACCCTGGCCACGGGGATCGAAAAGAAACGGCTATCCCATTCCAACAGTTCACATGGTTCCAACTCGGTGGTTTGGGATTCCATCAGCCGGCCTCAGACAAGAGTTGAAACTGGCGAGGAGGCTTTCGTCGGCTCCATGGCTGAAGCTACCCCATCGCCTTGTGCCTTGCCGCTCCGCCGCGCCACCACATAAGAGGGCTTGTTCAGCGTGCGCGAATGAATCCGCGCCAGGTACTCCCCCAGGATGCCGATCATCAACATCTGCGCCCCGGAAAAAATCGCGATGATCGAGGCCAGGAACGTGAAGCCGGGCACCGAGGTGCCCTGGACCAAGTACCTTCCGATCACAAACATAAACAGCGCTCCGCCCAACACGGCCAGGCAGAACCCTACCATGGAGGCCGCCTGCAGCGGCAGGATGCTGAACCCGGTGATCATATTGGCCGCATGAGTCAATAACTTGTAAATCGTGTAGTTTGATTCGCCCACGGCGCGCGCCGCATGGTCCACGGGAACCGCCGTAAATCGCGTGGTCCCCCAAGTCAGCAGCACGTCGATCGAGACAAACGTCCCCTGGTATCCGGCGAAGGCCTCGCGCAGCGAGGTGCGAAAGGCGCGATAAGCGCTGATTTGCCGGGCCGTCTCGCTCCCCATCGCCTTCTGAAGCACGATTTTAGTCGTCAGCGAGGCGACATTTCGTAAAAAGCCGTGATGGAGGCCCCTGGGCCAGCCATATACGACATCGTATCCCTCCGACAGTTTCTCCAACAGCCGGGGAATCTCCTCCGGCGGGTTCTGCAAATCATCGTCGATGGTCACGATTATCTGGTGGCGGGCCTCGCGAATCCCGGCCAGAAGGGCGTTGTGTTGGCCGTAATTCCGCATCATGTCAATGCCGCGCA
Source organism: Planctomycetaceae bacterium (assembly GCA_044464175.1). Taxonomy (GTDB): domain Bacteria; phylum Planctomycetota; class Phycisphaerae; order Tepidisphaerales; family Tepidisphaeraceae; genus JBIQLO01. The sequence continues at coordinate 17,841 of JBIQLO010000060.1, forward strand.
CCACCGGCTCCCGGGCGGCAAGTGCTTGGATTTCCTTCCAGCTTCCATCCCGGCTGCCATCATTGACCAGCAGAATTTCGTAGGCATCGCATCGCCCTCCCAGCACCGCTGAGAGCCGACCCACCAACTCGCGCAGCGTTGCCGCGCTGTTGTACACCGGCACCACCACCGAAATGGTCAAAGAGGTATCCGCCATGGATAAAAAAGATCTAACCCGAGATTCCGCTTGAGTTTCCTATATTAGCAATTGCGGTGGCACTCACAAGGGCGTCCTCCGGCAGGTCGCAATTCAGTCCTTGGCTATCGAATCCGAATTTTTCCTATTGCCTGAATCTAAAAATTATGTTAATTGCATTACAATCCGTTCGTCATCCAATCTTCAGGAGAAACCTATCAGGAGAAACTTATGAAACCGCTCATTTCTTCTATCGTTCTGTCCCTGCTTCTCCTCACCGCCCCCCTCGGCGCTGCGGTGATTCACCAGGACGACAATCACTATCTTGCCTTTGAAACCGAAACGGCCTTCACGAGCAACGACCTGGCCAGCGCCCCCTGGACGATCATCAACGACACCGGCGCCAGTGGCGGCAAAGCGCTCCTGGCTTCGGGAAAATCCTCACCGCGCGGGGCGGCCACCTACCAGCTTCAATTTACGCACGCGGGCACCTATTATTTATATATTCATCTCCGCACTCAAGAAAAGTGGGACCCCGATTCCCATGATGCATTCAGAACGTATTGGAAAGCGGGCGAAGATGCTGATCAAGTGCTTCTATATGTGGATGGCGCACTCGCGAACCAGAGCTATCTCTGGCTGAATGTTCCCAAGACCTTCGTGGATGTTGGAATACCAGCGACCTACACCGTCGCTCAGGAAGACGTCGACCAGATCATTCCTTTCATGCTTGAAATCAGTGATACTGACGTCATCATCGACCGCGTCATCTTCGATTCGAGTTCCCGACTGTCCGACAGCGCGCTGGCGGGACTGTCCAATTCTTCCGTTCAGACGCCCGAACCGGCCGCCGCACTGGCCCTGGGCGCCTTTCTGCTGGCCGTCGCCCTCCGCCGCCCTCGGGGCGGCTGACCGCCCTGGGCGCGCGGCATCCGCACGCCGTGGTTGGTCTGCCTGGGCAAATCGCGATCGAGAATCCGCTCACGTTTCCTCCCCCCCGCCGCCCGGCTATACTGACAAGCCGGCCGGCCGATGCCGGCTGATTTGCTCAACCCGAACCCCGGCCCAAACGTGTACAAGCTCCATCTGATTCTCAAATACCTCCGAAAACGCCGAATCGCCTGGGTTTCCCTCATTGCCGTGATGCTCTGCACCATGATGGTGCTGGTGGTCATCAGCGTCATGGGGGGCTGGCTGCGCATGTTTCGCGCCTCATTTCACGGCCTTTCCGGCGACATCATCGTCCAGGGCGAGTCGCTGGCCGGCTTTCCCGGCTATGAGCAAATGATCCAAAAGATGCAAAATCTGCCCGATGTGGCGGCCGCCGTCCCCACCATCGAGACCTTCGGGCTGATCAACATCGACAACCAGATTCGCCAGGGAGTCCAGGTCGGCGGTTACTCCCTGCCGGACATCGGCAAGGTCAA
>JBIQLO010000061.1:0-19436 GCA_044464175.1 Planctomycetaceae bacterium
GCGTCGAAGGCGGCGCTCTGCCCCCGATTCTGCGCCATGCGCAGCACCCGCAGCCAGGGATAGGTCTTCATTCCCTCGGCCAGCAGGGCCGGAGTCTGATCGGTGCTGCCGTCGTCAATAATGAGAACCTCAAAGGGGGCGCCGATCTTGTTCAGCGCGGCGGCCACCCGCTCCAGCAGCACCGGGATATTCTCCTGCTCGTTGTAGGCCGGTATCACCAGCGACAGTCGCGGCCGATCATCCATAGGGCCGGTAGCATATAGGCAATGGGGAGGGAATGCGAATGGGCATCCACGGAAAATGAGGGGCGACTCAAATTCGCATGAATAGAAAAAAACGGAAGGCAAAGGAAAAATCCTTTGCCTTCCGTTTTGGCTCCATCGATTGGGATGCCGGTTATTGACCGATACGGATGTCGCCCAGGCCGCTGGTGGATTCGCCACCTTCCAGGCCGCCGCGCAGGCCGCGCTTTTCGGCCCGCTGGGAGCGGATTTCCTCGCGGGCCTGCTCCTCGGCCGCCCACTGGGCGCGCTTAAGGGAGAGCCCGATCTTGCGCTCGTCGGAATCGACGCGGAGGATTTTCACATCCACCTCCTGGCCGACCTTCAGCTCGTCCTCGGGCTTCTCCACCTTCTGGTCGGAGATTTCGCTGATGTGCAGCAGCCCTTCCAGGCCCGGCTCCAGCTCCACGAAGACGCCGAAGTTGGCGATCTTGGTGACATGCCCCTTGACGACCATGCCGGGGCGGTAGTTTTCCGGAATGACGGTGACCCATGGGTCCTCGTGCATCTGCTTGAGGCCCAGGGCGATCCGCTGCTTCTCCTGGTCGACGCTCAGGACGACCGCCTGAACGTTCTCCCCCTTCTTGAGCATCTCCGAGGGGTGGCCGATCTTCTTGGTCCAGGAGAGGTCCGAGACGTGCAGCAGCCCGTCGATCCCATCCTCGATCTCCACGAACGCGCCGTAGTTGGCGATGTTGCGGACCTTGCCCTCGACGACGGCGCCCGGCGGGTATTTCTCGGCCACGCGCTCCCAGGGGTTCTCCTCGACCTGCTTCATGCCGAGGCTGATCTCCTGCTTGTCCTTGCTGATCTCCAGGACCTTCACCTTGACCTTCTGATCCTGGGCCACCACCTCCGACGGGTGGTTGATCCGCTTGGTCCAGCTCATCTCGGAGATGTGGACCAGCCCCTCGACGCCCTCCTCCAGCTTGCAGAACGCGCCGTAGCTCATGATGTTGACCACGCTCGCCTCGTGGATCGAGCCGACCGGGTAGCGGGCCTCGATGTTCTCCCACGGGCTGGCCTCCTTCTGCTTGAGGCCCAGCGCGATCTTCTCCTTCTCCTTGTCCACCTGAAGGACCTTGACCTCGATCTCCTGGTCGATCTTCAGCAGTTCGCTGGGGTGATTGATCCGGCCCCAGCTCATGTCGGTGATGTGCAGCAGTCCGTCCAGGCCGCCCAGGTCGATGAAGACGCCGAAGTCGGCGATGTTCTTGACCACGCCCTTGACGATCTGGCCGACCTCGATGGTCTCCAGCGTCTTGCGCTTCTGCTCCTCGCGCTGCTGCTCGATGAGCTTGCGGCGGCTGATGACGATGTTGCGCCGCTCCTCGTCAATCTTGAGGATCAGGGCGTCGATGGGGCGCCCGATCCAGTCGGAGATTTCGCCGGGGCGGCGGATGTCCACCTGCGAGGCGGGCAGGAAGACCGGCACGCCGATGTCCACCAGGAGCCCGCCCTTGATCTTCTTGGTCGCCTTGCCGGTGACCGGGTCCCCCTCCTTCTTGCTCTTCATGATGGCTTCCCAGTTGATGATCCGGTCAGCCTTGCGCTTGGAGATTTTCACCAGCCCCGAGTCCCCCTCGGCGTCCTCCAGCAGCACGCGCACCTCATCGCCGATCTGCACGTTTTCCGGCTCGTCGAACTCGGTGCGGTCGAGAATCCCCTCCGACTTCAATCCCAGCTCAATGACAAAGTCATCCTGCGCCTTGGAGGAGACGCGCCCCTTGAGGATCGCGCCGGGGGTGAAATCCTGCACCTCGTCCACTTTCACCAACTGCATCAGGTCGTCGGCCGCATCCCCCAGCGCTGTCGCCACCGCCGAGTCCACTTCCGCGTCCAACGTGCCCAGGGATTGAATCAGATTGTAATCAACCATGTGTCTGTCTGTGGGCGAAAAAACGCCCGGTCCTTGTTGTGCGTGGCCAAATTTGTAAATGAAACCGCCGGCGTCCACGCCGCACCGGCATCCCATTCCAGTTCCGCGCCCGCTCCGGACCGCCCGGATCAGCGCGCGACTGCCCATTATGCGCGCAATGTCCCCGCCTGGCAATGCTGCCGGGGCAGGGAAGGCAAGGTATTTAAATGGATTAACGCGCCCCCGCCGGCCTCAGGCGATCCGGGAATCGGCTATCGGCCGACCGTTGCGCCCTCGCTGGACGCGCGGACGCCCGAAGGCGTCGGTGGGGGTCAGCACACGCGACGCGCGCCGGGGGTCGCTGATGGCGGCCTTGATGGCGGTGGTCCCGCCCTGGGCCTCGCTTCCGGCCCGCTCCAGCGCGTGTTCCAGCCGCTTGCGGGCGTAGGCGACGTATTCCTCCGACTGGTCGATCCCCACATACTGCCGTCCCAGCAGGGCGGCCGAGACGGTCGTCGTTCCGCTGCCGTTGAAGGGGTCCAGCACGATATCGCCCGGATTGCTCGAGGCCTTGATGATCCGGTCCAGCACGCCGATGGGCATCTGGCAGCCGTGCCACCCCTCGCGCTCCTTGAAGGTGCCGCAGACGCGGCTGACGTTCCAGGTGTCGGAGGCATCGTCAAAATAGCCGCTTTCGGCCGCCTCCTGCGGGCGCAGATACCAGGTGTCATCCGGCACTTTGCCCTTGGGATTGGCCCGGGAATCCTTATAGGTCGTCTGGCGGGCGCTGGCAACGCGAATCGCGTCGGCGTTGAAGGTGAATTCTTTTGTATCTTTCGTGAAATACAGCAGATGCGTATGGCTCTTGGCGAATTTCATCTTCGTCTGCTGCCCGAAGGTGTAATGCCAGATGATCCAGTTCCGCATGTTGAAGCCGAGAGTTCGCCGGGCGATGACGCACAGGTCGGCCGCGTATTCATCGCCGATGGCCAGGTAAAACGAGCCGGTGGGCTTGAGGGCCCGATGAACCGCCCGCATCCAGTCCTCGCTGAATTTCAGGTAATCCTCGGTTTTGCGCGAGTCATCGTAGCCGTGATAGAGATAGCCGATATTGAACGGCGGATCGGCGAAGACCAGGTCCACCCACCCCTCCGGTCCGTCGTTGAGGATTCGGATCGAGTCCCCCTGGATGATCTGGTTCGTTTCGGGCATACCTTGGGCATTGTAGAGAGCAGGCCGGATTGCTCCAAGTAGCGGCCCCTTCCTCCCCGGCCGCCGGCGCTTGAGTGTCTCCAACCCCTTTTGAAATGCGATCTTGCGTTTTGCCTGCTGCGACTGGGCCATTGTTGAATCTCCGTCCCATAATCGTCGATTTCGCGGGCGGGGCATGAAATAAGGCAATCGCGCTCGCGGCGGCTGACCTCGCTGTAGTCGGGTGCCGCCGTGCTGAATGGGCGGCTATTCGTTTCTGGTCGGGCTGCACAGATGTGAATAGGAGGGCCCAGTGCTGCGTTTTGCAGGCAGGCAAGTGTGTGCGGGATGGCCGGCGGCGTTCCCGTCATGCAACAGCCTCCACGACAAAACTGGAGGCGGGAATCATTCTGCCATAAGGCCGCCATGGGGGGCGGGGGCTGAATCGGGCAAAGAAGTTCAGCGGCGCGATCGCGGCAGACTTGCGGTAAAGAGCGTCCCTTCCTGCTCCGCGGAGGTCACGTCGATTTGTCCGCCGTGCGCCCTGACGACGGCGCGGGTGATATAGAGGCCCAGTCCAAGGCTGCCGGGGCGCCTCGACTTGCCCGGGATGGGGGATGAACCGCGGATCAGCGGCTCGAAGATCGTCGGCAGGATCTCCGGCGGGATCGGCGGCCCCTGGCTGTGTATCCTCAATTGGACGTTTTTCCCATCGTCGCTGAGCGTGCACCGGACTGGATGCTCCCGGGCCCCATGATGAATCGCGTTGTCGAGCAGATTGGAGATCACTTGACGCAGGCGGGCGGCGTCCCAATTTCCCCGCAGGTCGCCGCGCGATTCGAAGTGAAGCGTGTGCGCCGGGTAGGCGGATCGCATTTCGTCCACCACATCGCGGCACAGCTTCTCCAGATCCATCGGGGCGGGTGAAACAGGCATCTCGCCGCCCAGCGCCGCCCCGGCAAAATCCAGGAGGTCCCGGATCATCCGGCTCATGGCGGTGGCGCTGGCCGTGATCTGGGCCGCCATTTGGGCGGATTCGGGGTCGGGCAGACCCGTCGCCGAGATCGCCTGGGCCGAGAGCAGGATGGAGTTGAGCGGATTGCGCAGGTCATGGCCCAGAATGGCCAGGAACATCTGGCGGGAGCGATCCACCAGTTCGGTGAAGCTCCGGATGGCCCGGGTGAGGGACTGATCCATCGATTCGTTGAAGCGGGTGATGTCCTCCAGGTCGTGCGTGTCAGGGTCCGGGTTGCTTTCGCGCCAAAGCCGCAGAACGCTGGCCCGAAGCGCCCGGTACTCCGCGACGACCGTCTGCAAGTCCAGCCCCGAACGCACCCGGGCGGCCGCGTGTTCCTCGGATGCCGAATCCATCTGGCGGCTTATGACCCCGTCCCGGCCATGGCCTTTGGATTTTTCCGACTGTTGCCGGTGGGTTTGAGGGGCAACCATATCCCGCGCCGTCACGCACAGGATCTCCTCGGCATGATCGCGCAGCTCGGCCGGATCCACCGTTGCGCGCGGCCAAACACTGCGTGCGAAGGACTCCCATTCCGTAAGGATCGATTCCCGGTGATTTGAAATGAAATCCGCCAGCCGCATGGGGCCGTTCTCCATTGATACCTTTCCCGACGATGCTTCGCCGCGGTATTTCAGGGTCTTCCTGTCGAGAAATTGTACACGCGCCTTCGTTTGATTGATAGCCTCGCGGTTCCAGTCGGGCTTTGGCCGCCGGCCCGTCATCGTGGGGGAATCCAAGGCAGGTGGGGAGGCAAACGGGAAGGCGGGAAATTGAACGCGGCTGGTTTCCCGATTCCTCCATTCAGGTACCCTGTCACTCCATATCCGTTCGGTCCCCCTCCCCCACTTCACGGCGATTCTGTTTCCCCCCGCCCATGGACCGTGTATGCTGAACCCCCAACGGTCCACCCTTGCCCCATGCCCACTCTTCGACTCATCGACGCCAACGCCAACCGCGCCCGTGAAGCCCTGCGCGTGCTGGAGGATTACGCGCGATTCATCCTCAATGACGCCGCGCTCACCGCCGAATTGAAAAACCTCCGCCATAACCTGACCGCCGCTCTGCGGCCCCAGCTTCCGGCCGCCATCCTCCATCGCGACACCCCCGGCGATGTCGGTACGACGGCCACCACCGCGGCCGAGCAGTCACGGCAGGACTTGAACCACGTGGTCACCGCCGCCGCCAAGCGGCTGGGCGAGGCGCTGCGGTCGCTGGAGGAATATGTCAAAACGCTCGATCCCCCGGCCGCCGCATCCATTGAACAGGCCCGCTATCGCTTCTATGACCTGGAGCGGCGGATCGCCCTCACCCTTCGCACGCCAGGGCGATTCGAGGCGGTGCGGCTCTATGTCCTCATCACCGAATCCGCCTGCCGCCGCCCATGGCTGGAAGTGGCCGAACAGGCGATCCTGGGGGGCGCCGATTGCCTGCAACTTCGGGAAAAAAATCTCGAGGGCGGCGAACTGCTGGCCCGCGCGCGCCGATTGACGGCCCTGTGCCGCCGCCACAGCGTCCTGTGCATCATCAACGACCGCCCCGACATCGCGCTGCTGGCCGATGCCGACGGGGTGCATGTGGGGCAGGAGGATTTGCCCGCCGCCGAGGTCCGCAAGCTGATCGGCCCGGAAAAAATCATGGGCGTCTCCACCCATCGCCTGGAACAGGCCCGCCAGGCCGTGCTGGACGGGGCCGACTACATCGGCATCGGGCCGGTCTTCCCCAGCTCCACCAAGCCGCGCGACATCCTCCCCGGCCTGGATTACGTGAAGCAGGTGGTCGCGGAGATTCCCCTTCCCGCCGTCGCCATCGCCGGAATTATGCTCCAGAACGTCGGGCAAGTCGTGGCGGCCGGCCTGCCGCGCATCGCCATCACCGCCGCCGTCGCCGGATGCGACAATCCGAGAGCGGCGGCGGAGCAATTTAAGCGACTTCTGGGGTGAAACATAAGGATTGGATCGCCCCTGCGCCTGGCCCATTCAGATCAGGGCCAATGAATGGCGGCCGGGAAAAAATAAGCTATAACCCCGCCTAAGTGTTTCCCCGGTTGCAAAACATTCCCAAACCCGAAGCCCGGGCGGCGCTGCTGGCCCTGGGCGTCGGCCTGCTGCTGCTGGCGCTCAAGTTTGTCGCCTGGTTCCTGACCGGCTCGGCCGCCATCTTCTCCGACGCGATGGAGAGCATCGTCAACGTCGTCGCCGCGGCCATGGCGCTCTACTCCCTGGCGCTGGCCCACGCCCCCGCCGACGCCGAACACCCCTACGGCCACGGCAAGATCGAATTCGTCTCGGCCGCATTCGAGGGGGGAATGATTCTCGTCGCCGCCATTGTCATCATCATCCAGGCGGTCAATGACCTCATCGGCGGCAGCGGCCTTAAACAGCAGAGAATCGACATCGGCATCGGGCTGATGATCCTCGCCCTGGTGGGCAACGGGTTGGCCGGGTGGTATCTCCTGCGCCTGGGGCGCCGCCGCCAGTCCCTCACCCTCGAGGCCGACGGCAAGCACCTGCTCAGCGATGTGGTCACGAGTCTGGCCGTCCTGGTCGCCCTGGCCCTGGTCCGCTCCACGCATTTAGCCTGGATCGACCCGATCGCCGCGATTCTGGCCGCCCTCTACATCGCCTGGACCGGCCTGGTGTTGTTGCGCCATTCCGCCGCCGGACTGATGGATGAGCAGGACCGGGCCGACCAGCAGCTCCTGCGGAAGATCCTCGTCTCCCACCTCTATCCCAACGGGAACGAGCCGCAAATCTGCAGCTTCCACAAGCTGCGCCATCGCCACAGCGGACGTTATCACTGGGTCGATTTTCACATCATGGTCCCGGCCGACTGGAACGTCGCCCAGGGCCATCAGGTCGCCAGCGCCATCGAATACGAAATCGAGCAGGCGATCCAGGAGGGAAACGCCACCGCCCACGTTGAGCCCTGCACCCAAACCGATTGCCCCCGCTGCGCCAAAAGCCCGTAGGGGCGGCTTCGTGGTATACTTCACTATCATGCCCGGCCGCATCCAACTCTATCAGGGAGACATCACCACGCTGGTGGTCGATGCCATTGTCAACGCCGCCAACACCACGCTGCTGGGCGGCGGGGGGGTGGACGGGGCGATCCACCGGGCGGCCGGTCCCGGCCTGCTGGCCGAGTGCCGAACGCTCGGCGGCTGTGCCACAGGTGACGCCAAAATCACCGGCGGCCACAACCTGCCCGCCCGCCACGTCATCCACACCGTCGGCCCGGTCTGGAGCGGCGGGGGACATAACGAGCGCAACCTGCTGGCCAGTTGCTATCGCCGCTCCCTGGAACTGGCCGATCTCCACCAGCTCAAAACCATCGCCTTCCCCGCCATCAGCACCGGCATCTACCGCTTCCCGGCCGATCTGGCGGCCGACATCGCCGTGCGGGAGGTGCGCCAAGGGCTGCAAGACCTTCCCGACCTCGAAAAAGTGATCTTCGTCTGTTTCGATTGTTTCGATCGCCGCATGTACGATCTCTACCAGGAAAAACTGTAACCTTCGTCACGAACCAATTCCCAAAACAACCCATGTTCTGGCTGATCTCTTCCATCCTCCTGGCGGCCACCACCGCCCCGGCCACCCGCCCGGCGGTGGGGCGGCTGCCCCACCTGAGCGTCGACGTCAAACACCGTCAGATCCGCATGGAATGTCAGGCCGTGCGGGCCGAAATGCCGCTGGAATTTCTCTGCTGCGTCAAGGGCTCGCACGACTACGAATCCGCTTTGGTTTCGCAGGCCAAACCCTCCAACCTGCACCTGGCGCTGCTGATGCTTGGCCTGACCCCCGGCGCCCCGGCCCACCGCTCGGACGATCTCCAGCAGTGGTTCCCCCCGCACGGCCCGGCCCTGAAGATGTCGGTGGAATTCCAAAAGGGGGGCCAAACCGTCCGCCTGCCCGCCTGGCGGCTGCTGCGGAATGTGAAAACAAAAAAACCGGCCGGGGCGATGACCTGGATTTTCGCCGGCTCGCATCTGCTCAGCGATGGACGTTACGCGGCCGATTTGAACGGCTATCTGGTCAGCCTGGTCAATTTCAATTCCACGCTGATTGACGTACCGTATGTCGCCAGCAATTCCACCCAGATGCTCCAATGGGAATCCGACCCCGACACCCTCCCTCCGCCCGGCACGCCGGTGACGCTGATCATCGAACCGATTCCCACTCCGGCCACGCACCCCGCCACCCAACCGGCCACGCGCCCATGAAGTGTTGGCTCAAACCGGCGGCCGCCGGGGCGATCGGCCTGATCGCCGGTGCGCTCACCTACGCCGCCGCCGGCCCCTCCCTCGGGCTTTATCTGGGCGGATTGGCATGGGCCGCCCTCCTCATCCCCTATCTCGCGTTGGGGGAGACCCGCCACTCTCCCGCCCCCGGTATGCCGGGAGAAGGGTGGGAAGGGGGGCTGGGAAGTCACTTGAGGAGGGGATTGCGCCTGTTTCCCCTCCTCCCCTTCACCCTCGGCCTCGCCCTCATCTGGCTCTGGAGCGATACCGCCTCGATCTTCAACCTCATCCGCTGCTGGCTGGTGCTTCTTGCCTTCTCCGTGGCGGTGGGGGGGGTGGCTTTGGGGCTTTGCGCCCTGGTCCGCTCCCGAGTGCTGGCCGCCGCCCTTTCGGTTTGGATCGCCGCCCTCTGGCTCACCTGGCCCATCTGGCTGGCGCACGCCCTGCAACGTCCCGCCGGACAGACCTGGACCGATCGGCTGATCCCCCTCCACCCGCCCCTGGTCCTTAATGGCATCCTGGCTCACCTGGGCGTCTGGGCCGAACACCCCCTGGCCTATCACCTGACCAACCTCGGCCAGGATGTCTTTTACACCCTGCCCCAATCCATACTCCCCTGCCTCCTCCTCCACCTGGCCTTGGGCGGTGCCGGGATGGGGATCGCCTGGGCCGTCCATCGCCTCTTGAACCCCGAACCCTGAACCCGCCCCACCCCCCTCTGGATTCCCGCCCCCGATTCCCTATAATCCCATCTTCTTCCGCCGCCATGCCTCAAAACCATGACGGCGGGCCATTGCGTGTCAGTCGGGCCGCTGTTGCGGCACGCCTCGCCTGTTTTGAGCGGGCTTTTGCCCGTGGAAAGAGATTGCATTATGGGCCGATACACAGGTCCCAAGGTTCGTCTGTCCCGCCGCGTCGGCGTGCCGATCGCGGACATCCCCAAGCACACCGGCAAGGAGGATCTCTCCCTGCCCGGCATGCACGGCTATCGCGGCCGGCGCAACACCGAATACGGCATCCGCCTGATGGAGAAGCAAAAGCTCCGCTACCACTACGGCGTGATGGAAAAGCAGTTCCGCCGCTACATGGACATGGCCAAGCGCTCCAAGGAGAACACCGGCAGCGCCATGATGAAGCTGCTGGAGACGCGCCTGGACAACGTCCTGCGCCGCCTCGGCGTGGGGCGCACCATCTGGCAGACCCGCCAGATCGTCAATCACGGGCATGTCTACGTCGATGGCGTCAAGACCGACATCGCCAGCTATCTGGTCAAGCCCGGCCAGACGATTTCCTTCAAGGAAAAGGCCCACAAGGTCCTGCGGGACAACATGGAACAGAACGCCGGCCACAACGTGCCCGGCTGGCTCGAATGGAACCCGGCCCAGCTGACCGCCAAGGTCAACGCCGTGCCCGTTCCCGAGGATGTGCCCTTCGAGGTGAACATGAACCTCATTATTGAGTTTTACCGGTAATTGTGGAGGTTTCAGGGAGAAGGGATGAGGGATCCGGCCTCGTCATGCCGGATCCCTCATCCCTGAACCCTGAACCCTGAAACCTATGAAAGATTCCGACGTCATCGTTCTCCACGAGCCCAAGCTGTCGCTGGCCGACCAGTTTTACATGCCGCAGGTGCTGGTCGGGCTGGGGACGACCATGAAGCACATGCTCATGACGCTGGCCGGCAAGGACCGCGTGCTCCAGTATCCCGAGGAGCGGCGCGAGGACCTGCCGGTGGAGAAGGGGGGCATGTACCAGCGCACCTACCGCGGCGTCCACCGCCTCAACAAGGATGAGGACGGGCGCGTCAAGTGCGTCGCCTGCTTCATGTGCTCCACCGCCTGCCCGGCCCGCTGTATCCACATCGAGGCCGATGAATCCCCCTGGGATGACCGTGAGAAATACCCCGCCAAGTTCGACATCGACGAGCTGCGCTGCATCTACTGCGGCATGTGCGAGGAGGCCTGCCCGGTCGATGCCATCGAGCTGACCAGCCTCTACGACATCGTCGGCCTTACCCGCCAGGAAATGATCTTCGACAAGGAAAAGCTCCTGCGCATCTACGACCAGACCGCCGAAAACGAGCCGATGTGATTTCGTGAAAACACAAAGACGTGAAACATGAGGATGCCTTCTCATGTTTCACGTCTTTGTGTTTTCACGGTTCAGAATACCATCCCCGGCTCGTACGCCAGCCCCAGTTTTAAAATCTTGTCCAGCAGGTCTTCGTAACTGAGCCCGTCCACCTCGGCCGAGGCGGCGAAATCCTCCCCCAGCCCGATCTGCGGGTTGGGATTGGCCTCCAGCAGGTAGAGCTGATTGTCCCGGCCCAGCCGGAAATCCAGCCGCGCATAGCCGCTGAGTCCCAGGAGGCGGTAGATGCGCTTGCACAGCTGGGGAATTTTCTGTGCCACCTCCGGCGGCAACGGCCCGGCCTGGTCGCTGACGATGCCCCAGCGCTCCTGATAAGCCGCGTTGGTCTTGGCCCGGTCGGTGGCGATCCGCGGCTCCCCCTCCGGCACTTTGTCGAAGCGCAATTCCCACACCGGAAACGTCCGCAGCCGCAGGTTGCCCAGGATGCTCACATACAGCTCCCGTCCGTCGATGTATTCCTCGGCGATGGCGTAGGTCCCCAGGCTCTCGTGGATGAACCGCACCCGCTCCTGCAGCTTCTGCTCATCATGCACCAGCGACGACTGGGCGATCCCCACCGACCCTTCCACGTTGATGCTCTTGACCAGCAGCGGAAACCCCAGCCATTTGGGCCGGGCGATCCGCCGCCCCCGCGGGAAGACTGCGAACCGCGGCACCGCGATCCGGTGGTAGGCCATGATCTTCTTGGTCAGCGCCTTGTCCCGCCCCAGCGTCAGCCCGCGCGGGTTGCACCCGGTGTACGGCTGCTTGAGCAGCTCCAGGTAACTCACCACGTGCTGGTCGAAGATGCGGTTGTCGTGAAAATCCTCCAGCAGATTGAAAGCGATGTCCGGGTGGAACTCATGCACCGCCTCCCGCAGTTTCCCCAGGTCATCCCGCAGCCCCACCTTGCGCACCTCGTGCCCCATCGCCCGCAGCGTGCTGTAGACATCCCACTCCGTCTTCCATTTCTCCCACTCTATGTCCACCGACGGGTCCACCTCGTCGGGGCACATAAACGTCTCGTCCATCAGAACCAGAATGCGAAGAGGGTTCATAGAGTCGGGTCCGCTTCGCGGACCATCCTTGGATAGAAGCGGTCCGTCAGCCGGACCCTACAGCGCCACGCGGTGATTCCCCGCGTGAAGGTAGTTCATTGTCTGCACCGTCACCATCACCAGCGTCTGTGTCCGGGTCGCCCGTTCCGAATGCGCCAGCCGAAGTTTCAGCCGCACGCATCGCTGGATGATGCCGTTGAGCACCTGCTCGATGATATACTGATACTCCCCCGTCCAGTGCGAGACAACGCGCCGCAGCTCCGCCTTGTGGGCGCGCAGAAACGACGCCGCCGTCGGGTTGCCCCGGTACGCCGGGTCGTCGCTGAACAGCCGCCGCAGGTCCCGGTCGTAAAAGTCGGGCCGCCGCGATCCATAGCGCGCCTGCTTGAGCCGGTAATGCTCCCCCAGCGTCAGCCGCAGCCGGCTCACCGGCTTTACAAACCCCCGCGACGTCACCGGCGGCTTGCGCCCGGCGATCTCGCCCATCAGTTCATCGATATACTCCAGCTTCCGCAGCGCGCCCCATCCGGCGTATTGCTTGTGCCAGCGCGATCCCGGCCGCAGCCACACCGCGAACGTCTCGGCGAAATCCTCGGCCGGGTGCGCCTGCGCGTACCAGGAATCCAGGTGCAGCACGTATCCCCGGCTGTACGGCTTGGGGCGGTAAAAGCGCGGATAAGGGGCGGACCAGTTGCCAAAAAGCTCCCGGTAGCGCTTGCGCCGATGCAGGCGATAGGCGTTGTCGATCGCGTGCCCCGCCTCATGCCGCAGGATGCGCATGCACGCATGCTCCGTCCCTCCCTCCACCTCCAGCATCTGCCGCTTTTCCAGCAGCGCCAGCCGCGGATGCCCCAGGTAAAACGGCGCGGCGATCCCGTCCATCCCATCGGGCGTGAACCATTCGGTGGAAAGCCAGAAATACGGCCGGAACACCAGCCCCTTGCGCTCCAGCTCCCTCCCCAGCCGCTCGATTCGCCCCTCCAGCTCCGTCCCCTCGATCTTCACCCCCAGATCGCAAAAGCGCAGCCCCAGCAGCCGCTCATCGCTCCACGAAGCCCATTGGAAAGAATTCTTTTTCGCCACGAGATACGATGGTTGTCGGCCATGGGTCGCTTGCCACCCCACCCTCAAAACTCCCGCCGCTGCCGTGCGGTCGGGATATTCAGAATTTTCCGATATTTTGCCACCGTCCGCCGCGCCAGCTCGATCCCCTGCTCCTTGAGCTTCTCCACGATCTTGTCATCCCCAAGCGGGTGCCGCTTGTCCTCCTGGTCCACGATCACCTTCAGCTTCTCCTTTACCGCGTCCCAGCTCATGTCCTCCCCCTCGGCGCTGGTCGTGCCTCCGGAGAAGAATCGCCGTAGCGGAAACACCCCCCGAGGCGTCTGAATCCACTTCTCGCTCACCGCCCGGCTCACCGTCGCCACGTGAATCCCCAACTGGTCGGCCACCGAAATCATCGGCAGCGGCTTGAGATGCTCCGGCCCCTTGTCGAAAAACTCCCGCTGGGCATCCACCACCGCCCGGATCACCCGTTCGATCGTCCCCTTGCGCTGCTCGATGCTTTCAATCAGCCACCGCGCGTTGCGCACGTTGTTGGTCAGAAAGTGTTTCGTCTCCCGGTCGCACTGGCGGTTCTTGAGCATCTTCCGGTAAAACCGGCTGATCGACAGGTTCTCCGCCGGGTCCCGCGCCATCCGCACCTCATACCGCCCCGTCTCCTCGTCAAAGTAGATCGTCGCATCTGGCATGATCGGCGGGGCGTCCTCCCCACCCACCTGCCGCCCCGGGTGCGGGTGCAGCCGTCCCAGCCGCTTCACCGCCGCCTTGATCTCCTCGATCTCCCGCCCCAGCCGCTTGCTCACCTGCGGATACCGGTTCATCTCCAAGTCCTTGAGGTGATCCGTGATCAGCTTCCGCTCCAGCTCAAAATCGTGCGCGGCGACCTCGTCCGGCTCCCCCTCCTTCTGCAGCATCTCCAGTTGCAGCAGCAAACACTCCTGCACCGACCGCGCCCCCACCCCGGCCGGCTCCAGCTTCTGAATCAGCTTCAGCGCCCGTTCCAGGTCTGCCCGCTCCAGCGGATGCTTCGACTTCTCCTGAATCGTCTCCAGCGGCGTCCGCAGATACCCGTCATCCTCCAGATACCCGATGATCGCCTCCCCCGCCCGATGCACCGCCGGCGAGCACTCCACAAAGGCCCACTGCCCCAGCAGATGCTCGGCCAGCGTCATCGCCCGCGCCGCCGTGTTGTTCATCGCATCCAGCTTGCGGTCCCGCTCCCCATCGTAGCTCGCCTGCCGGAACTGGCTCGCATTGGTGTAGAATTCCTCGTTCTCCAGGTATTCCCCCAGCTTCGCCAGCCGCTCGAAATCGGCCGACTGGTCCGAGGTCTCATCCACCACCAGCACCTGTTCTCCGTCGCTTTTCCCTTCCGGCTCCGCCTCAACCACCGGCTCGACCGCCTCCTCCGGACCCGTCGGGTTCAGCTCCAGCACCGGATTGACCTGCATCTCCTGCTCGATCCGCTCCTCCAGCGCCACCAGCGGCAGTTGCAGAATCTCCATGCTCTGGATCATCCGCGGCGTCAAGAGCGTCCGCAGTTCCTGCCGGAGGACGGGAGATTGGGTTAACTGCATCGACATAAATTACTTACGAACTCCATTCGCCAAGGCACACATTTTGCTAAACCAACGAGCACTATACCAGTCCTTTCATCTGGACCAAAGGGCAAAAATTCCCATTTCCCGCCCCATTATAGCCCCCTCCCGCCCCAGCACGGCAAGCAACCCGCCACGGCGCGCACCGCCCCCTCTGCTGGTTCCACTGGGCAAGAAAACTGGAAAAAAACCCCCGCCCCCTGTGAAAAAAAAATACGGTCAATCCGCCTGTGTCGTGTAAGAGCCGGTTTGATCAAACCCTACGTGTCACGTGGGTGATGGGCCGATCAGGAGGGTTCTCCTGTCTGCCCCGGCCTGTCGCTTCCCGTCTCCGCCTGCCCGTTAGGGCGGCGCCCGCGGGCCTGCTCAGGCCGGGCGGCTATCCCCGAGGGTTGATTATAGGTTTAACCAAAATAGCGCTCTCTAATCTCGAACACCGCAGAACAACCGTACTGCTTCATTCTATCGGCAATCCAACCGGCGGGCAATGAGCCAATGCCCTTCCAATCGCCGTATGGATCGCCCGCCCCTTGCCCCGGAGGGATCACGATCCTGGCAAATGCCCTTTTCAGGTTGCAATCCCTCCCCGCCCGATTAACCTACCCCCATGCCCCTGCGCATCCTTTATCTGGGCGATGTCGTCGGCCGGCCCGGCCGCCAGATCCTCCACCAGAAGGTCCACGCGCTGGTCAAAGATCAGAACCTCGACCTGGTCGTCGCCAACGCCGAAAACATCGCCGGCGGCAGCGGCATCACCACCAACCTCTTTCACAAGATCCGCTCCTATGGCGTCGATGTCGTCACCCTTGGCGATCACGCCTTCCGCAAGGCCGACATCCTCCCCACCCTCAACACCTCCGACCGCATCATCCGCCCGGCCAACCTCGCCGCCGGTGCCGCCGGCAGCCGTTTCACCGTCGTCACCACCAACAGCGGCGTCTCCGTCGCCGTCTTCTGCCTCCTGGGACGCATCTACATGAACATGCCGGCCGACGACCCCTTCTTCGCCGCCGACCGCATCCTCACCCAGCTTCCCCGCCACGTCCGCGTCAGCCTCTGCGAAATCCACGCCGAGGCCACCAGCGAAAAAGTCGCCATGGGCCACTGGCTCGACGGACGCTGCTCCCTCATCGTCGGCACCCACACCCATATCCCCACCGCCGATGCCAAAATCCTCCCCGGCGGCAGCGGCTACATCACCGACCTGGGCATGTGCGGCCCCTACGACTCGGTCCTGGGCCGCCGCAAGGACCGCGTCCTCAAACACATGACCACCGCCATGCCCCACCCCTTCGACGTCGCCACTGCCGACGTCCGCCTCTGCGGCGTCCTGGCCGAGATCGACCCCGACACCGGCAAAACCACCCACATCGAACGCCTCGAACTCACCGGCGCCGACGCCGACCAGCCTTACGACGCCGACGACGCCCGCGGCGGGCAATACGCCTCGTAGCATGGTCTCCCGCAGGGTCCGCGTGGCGGGCCCGACGACGCTGAAATTTGTCTCTATTTTCCGTTCGCCGTCCCCGAAAGCATCCGACCCACATCCAGCGCCACCGGCACCGTCACCTCATGCACCGCCACGGGCAATTTGATGTCCAGCGCCACAGGTTTAGGAACTGCTGATCGCGGAAAGCGCGGGTTGACTGAGCGGTAGGATGTGTGAACGGTCCATCCGTCTCCTTCCTTTGACGCGTTGAAGCGCATCGGGATCGGCTGTTGCCGGGCGTCCAGAACGGTCATCGCCCCGTTATTGAACAGGGACCTCAAGTATTGGTCCGCCGCCGCGATTGCCGGACCGCTGATGTGAAGCGTCAACGGCGCATACGCCTTACCCATGCTTTGGATCGAAACCTGAATTCCATCCCCTTCCCCCTTCTGACCGGGCTTCAGTCCGTCCATCTTGCACCTGGCCCATTCCGCCGGAAGCCATTGGCGGATTTCCCCCTCGACTCGACCGATCGGGCCGATATCGTAGGGCAGGTTGGCCGACAAACCGACTGGCCAAGCGCGCAGGCCCGCCCCTCCCATATTGTCGAAATTATATTGCCAGTAAGCAGATACCGGCGTGATCTCCGATCCGTCGACCGTCTGGATGCGTTTTACTTCGATCCGCGAAGCCATCGAAACCGGCGCATGGTCCGGATCGGGAATAACAAACGCCTCCAGCTCGAGGGAATGTGCGTGGGATTGCCGTGCCAGATTTCGAAATCGCTTCATCTCAACGCTGCTGACCACCATCGCCGATCCATCCTGCAGCATCAGGCAGGCCAGGGGCGGGCTTTTGGCGGCGGAAAAGGTGACCTCGTCACTGGACGAACTCGATCGCGGCACACACCATCCCTGCTGGCAAAGCTCCAGCAGAAGTTCCGGAGCGCTCGCGTTGCGCAAATGAAGATCAAACTGCCGTCCGCCCGCCGCGCCCGACCACGCCAGCGGCAGCCCCTGTTTCTTTGCCAGCCGCCGCACCGCCTGGGCGGCGGTCACGCTCGTCATATCCACCGCATACCGCGTTGGCTGGGTGCCCGGCGCTCCAGAGGCCATGAGACACGGCAACAGGCCGGCCATCAGAAAAAAGAGGACTCGCAATCGCAATGCTCCACCTCTCCAAATCACGGAACTTCAACATCCTTCATGTCGATCGGTACCCGCACCGTCTCGGCATCCACAGGCCAACGCCACTCCATCGAATCCGGCGCATCCCCCACCTCTTTTTTCCGGGATTGCCTGGAAGATAATTGCAACCGCATTATCAGCTCGATGAAGTCTTTGCCGCTTGTGCTGGAATAACCGTTTTGCGAGATCGGCCGTCCCCCCTTGGATTTCAGCAGCGCCTGCGAAAACGCCAGCGACAGCGTCCGCGCCCATTTTTGCCAATGGGCGGGCGCCATCCCGCCCCGGTCCACCCGCACCGGCAGCGTCCACGTATGCGGGCCCTGCGATTTCAGGGGCCCGATCTTGATATTGGTTTTCTCCCAGAGTGCCTGCTGTGCCGCCCCATTGGAAAGTCCATCCACGGTCAGCGCGTCGAACGTCAGCGGCACCCGCGAGACGAGTTGTCCCTTGAGCCGCGCGATCTTCCGTGGGCCCTCCCGTTCCGGGAGGGAAATGCGAATCTCGCCCCGACTGATCGAGGCAGTGGTGAAGTCATCGGGCAAGGAGGGATAATACCAATCCACAACCTTCAGCGCTTCGCCTCCGGCCCCAAGCACTTTCTCCGGTACGAATACCACCTTCTGGAAAACAGGCTCGCCGTTGGGACGCAGAACATCAAATTCCAGAACCAGTTCGTTTCGATTTCCCTCTACCATCGACCGTGAATGGCGATGGGTAATACTCTGCAGCCTCGCCCGCATATGGGTGGGCGAGCCGGCCACGCGCTCAAATTGATCCAGCCCCGGCACGCCCCATGGCGCACTCTGGCTCAAATGCACTCTATGGGGATTTGCATCCACGCGCACCTGCCGGTGCAGCACCTGCCCCAGCCGGTCCACCGCCTCAATAAACGGCAGATTCTCAAATTTTAGATCGTAGAGAACCGTCAACCCCGGCTCGGGCCGATTGGACGGTTCCTCCACTACGGCAATTCCCGTCTGCTTGCTGAACGCCGCCACCATGGTTTGGAAGTCCGCCTGCTCAACCTGAACGGAATAGACCCGCGGCCGGTTCCCCGGAAAATCCCCCTTCACCCGCTGGACCGTGATCTCTCCCAGAGCCCCCGCGCACCCCGCCCATGCGAACAACGCCACCCCGATCCAAATGCCTGTCTGCCGCATGGGCCGTCTCCCGGACTCAGCATCCTAACAGCTGCCGCGCGTTGGAACAAAATATCCGCTCCACCGCCGCATCCCCCACCCCTCGCTGATGGCAGGCAGTCTGCAGCGCCAGCAGCGACTCGATCCCCACCAGCGTTGGCCCGACCGCAGGGTCCTGGCCCCAGTCCACGTTGTCTTCATACATCCAGAAAAATGAATCCCCCAGGCTCGTGCATCGCCCGCGCAGCTGGCTCACCTGAAAATCCGTCCCGAACAGCAGCCGCTCCACCCCCATCACCCGCAAAATCGCCTCAAACGGCGCGGCCTCGCAGATCGCCGAGGTGTCGAAGAACACATTGTCCAATCCCCGCAGGGCGTCGATGCCCAGCACCGTGTGCCGCGCGCAAAACCCCCGCGCTGCGTGCGCCAGGATCAGCCGCGCCCCGGGAAAATCCCGGCAGTGTTGCCGAATGTAGGCTTGGTTTCCCTCATCCGCCAGGGCCCTGGGGCGCACCAGGTGTAGCATAAGGCACAGCCCATGCCGGTCGGCGATCTCCCACATCCAGTCGCTAAGAAATTCCCCCGTCTGGGCGTTGAAGGTGTCGGGGCGTCCGGCATAGATGTGGTACACCTTGAATCCGGCCCATCCTTCCTCACGCACCGCCCGCTCCACCGCCGCCGGGTCCTCCCCCGGCCGCACCAGCATCAGCGCCCGCGATCCCGCATGGCCCCGCGTCTGCTCGAAGACAAACCCATTTTCCCGCTCCACCGCGCCCGTGGGAAACGGCATGGCGAAAAACAATCCCCCGCTGGGACATCGATCCCCCATCCATGCCCCCATCTCCCGGAAATACGCCCCCAGCCCCACCTGGGCATCCTCCGGCGTCGGCGGCGTATGGCCGGGAAACAACCCGGCGTAGCTGTACAGATGCGCGTGGGCGTCAAACGCCCCCGGCGGCACAAAGCCGCGCAGCTCCCGCTCAAACAGTGTCCCATCCTGCTGCCGCACCCGATACCGCGACAGCGCCCAGTTTTCCCACAAAGGCTTTTTCACTGATTGCATCCCATCCTCATCATACCCATACCATCAAACAGGCTTTCAACCTATCTCATTCTCTCCTCCGCGTACGCGCGGGGGAGGGCGGGGATGGGGTTTTTCCGCCCACGAAACGGTCACCATCGCCCCTCTTGACTTTGACCTAACATGTGCCTATATTCCCCCATGCTTCCATACCGCTTTCATCCACT
>JBIQLO010000062.1:0-19317 GCA_044464175.1 Planctomycetaceae bacterium
GTTGATCAGCGGGAGGATGAAGATGGTGGTGGCGATGAGACAGGCGGAGATCCAGAGGATGGACAACTGGGTGTGCCAGGCGCGGACGATGGTGATGGGGAACCACCGGGCGATATCGACGCCGTAAAGGGTGGTCAAGCCGACGAAATCATGAACGGTCAGGATGCCGGCGATCACCTGGAGCAGGAAAAGGGCGGCCGCCACGGCGAAGAATTTATAGCTGGCGCGCTGGGTGGCGGTGGGGGTGAATCGGTCCAGGGTGGCCGTGGTGGAAACCGGGCCTTTGTCGCGCCCCGGTTGCTTGACGATCTGGTTGTCGAGCTTTCCGTAGCCATACAGGACGATGCCCAGCACGACGATCAGCGCCAGGGAGCCCAGCAGGCTCCAGAGCATGACCGAGGGCGTGGCGACGTTGCCGGCCTGCGGATCAAACGGCCAATTGTTGGTGTAGCTGTAGTTGAATCCGGGGCGCTCCACGCCACAGACCCACCCGCCCCAGAAGAAGAAGGCGGCCAGGTCGCTGATCTCATCGGGGTCCGTGAGATACCCCGACGGTTTGAAGGATTCGGCGCCGGCGCCCTGGAACATCGCCTTGTAGTGCTCGACGACCCGTCCGAACGCATGGACCTGAGCGGGGCCCAGGACGATCACGTTCCGGGCGGCGTCGTAGCGGTTGGTCTTGATCTCCCGCTGCGCCTGCACCGCGGCCATGGCCTGGCTAAGTTCATCCGTCGGCGCGGTGGTCTTCGGCTTGTAATACTCAGTCATCGCCATGGCGATCTGGTGGAGTGCGTCTGCGGTGAAGTCCGGCCCGCGCAGCGCGCCGTCTCCGAACATGGTGCCGTATTGCATGAGAGAGCTGCGATGGAACAGGTCCTGGCCGCGATGGATCGCCTCCAGGGGAATGATCGTCTTGCCCGATTCATCCACGAAGGAGGTCAGGGGCGGGGCATCCTGGTAGGTCCGCACGCAAATATACGTCAGGCCCACCGCGCTGAGGGCGAAGATGACCAGCAGGACCTTCCACCAGTGTTTCGTGTTCATGGGACCGGCTCCGCGCTTGAGAATGGATTGAAGTGAGGACCAACACCGCCGAAGGGCATCGTGCAATCAGGCCCGCATCCGATCTCCGCTTCCGGCCGAAAGGCCCGGACGAACGTCCGGGGCGGGGGGGCGGATAAATCGGATATGTTTATCCACAAATACGGTAACGCGGGGTTTTGGGTCTTGTCAAGCCGCGGCGGAAGTGAATTGATCACCCGCCGGCGGGGCGTTCAACGGGATCGGGCGGCCGCGGGCCGCCGGTCTGGACGAGGTGGACGATGGGCTCGGAGCGGGTGTGGGGGCCGCGGAGACGGCGGATCTGCAGGGAGAATTTGCCGGTGATCAGGCGGGCTTCGCGCCCGCTGAAGAGGTAGTCGTAAATCCAGCCGGCCATGACAAAGAGCTTGTTGCGGAAGCCAATGAGGAAGGTGATGTGGACCAGGGACCAGAGGAGCCAGGCGAAAAAGCCGCCGAATCGCCAGCCGCGGATATCGGCCACGGCGCGGCGGGTGCCGATGGTCGCCAGCATCCCCTTGTCGTAATAGTGGAAGGGGGGACGCTGATCCGGGTCCGTTCGGTGTTCCAGCTCATCGCGCAGGAGCCGTCCGACATAGCGTCCTGACTGGATGGCGGCCTGCGCCAGGCCGGGCAGGGGCTGGTGGGTCTGGGCATCGACGGCGTGGGCGGCATCCCCCAGAACAAAGACATTGGGGTGTCCGGGGATGGTGAAGTCGGGGTTGACCTGGATGCGGCCGGAGCGGTCCTGCGGGACGCCCAGGGTGGAGAGGACCTTGGGCGCCTGGACGCCGGCGGCCCAGATGACGTTGCCGGCGGGGATTTTCTGCTCGCCCACCCGGACGCCGTCGGGCTCGACGCCGGTGACATAACTGTTGAGACGCACCTCCACGCCCATCGCCTCCAGATCACTCTGGGCGCGGGCGCTGAGCTTTGGATGAAACTGCGGCAGAAGGCGGTCGCCCCCCTGCAGGAGGATGATGCGGGAGGTGGTGGTGTCGATATTGCGAAAGTCGCGGGGGATGTCGGTGGCGGCGATCTCGCGCAAGGCCCCGGCCATTTCCACGCCGGTGGGTCCGCCGCCGACGACCACGAAGGTGAGTTTGGCCCGTCGGGCGGCATCGTCGGCCTCCAGCTCGGCCTCCTCGAAAGCCAGCAGGACCTGGCGGCGAATCTGGGTGGCGTCATCGACACTTTTGAGGCCGGGAGCCAGCGGCATCCACTTTTCGTTGCCGAAGTAGGAATGGGTGGAGCCGACCGCCAGGGCCAGGTAGTCATACGGGACGCAGACATCGCCGCCGCAGACCTGTTGTCCGGCCAGATCGACGCGATCAATCTCCCCCAGGACAACCGTGACGTTCTTCTGGTCGCGGAAGATGTGGCGGATCGGGTGGGCGATGTCGGCCGGCGAGAGGGCGGCGGTGGCGACCTGATACAATAGGGGCTGGAAGCAGTGGTAGTTGTGCTTGTCGATCAGGAGGATGTCCAGAGGGAGGTCACGGAGCTGCTTCACGAGGTTGATCCCGGCGAAGCCGGCGCCGACGACGATCAGGCGTTTGGCGGGGAGTGGGGAGATCATGCGCCGATGGTATGGGCGGGCGGAGGCGGGTGGGAAGGGAGAAATGGGATAAGGGGCGGGCTGATGACCCGGTGAGTGGCTGAATTTCACCTTTTCACCTCCGCCTCCGACTGCATCCCTTGCACGGGGTTTGACTTGGACGGCGGGGCGCATAAGTTGAGCCGACGGGGAGGGGGCAATGGAGAGCTTGGGCATGGCACCTGCGACCGTCATCGCAAGACGTGAATTGGGCAGTTATTTCTATTCGCCGATCGCTTATGTGGCGATGGCGCTGTTCCTGCTGGCATGCGGGTTTCTCTTCGCCGGGGATTTCACCCCCGGCGAGGCGGCGACGATGCGGACGCTGTTTGACTGGATGGTCTGGCTGCTGGTGTTCATCCTGCCGGTGCTGTGCATGGGGCTTCTGGCGCAGGAATGGTCGACCGGGACGATCGAGACGATGATGACCGCGCCGGTGCGGGATGTGGATGTGGTGCTGGGAAAATTCCTGGGGGCGCTCTCCTTTTTCGTCGTCCTGCTGCTGCCGACGCTGATTTATGTGCTGCTGCTGGCGGGCAAGAGCACCAACGGGGTGGATCTGGGGCCGATCGTCAGCGGGTATTTGGGGATTCTGCTGGTGGGGGGGTTGTTCATCTCCATCGGATTGTTCTGCTCCTCGCTGACGCGCAGCCAGGTGGTGGCGGCGGTGGCGGCGGTGGCGATCCTGTTCCTGGTGACCATCGTGCCCTGGTGGGCCGGGTCCAGGGCGACGCTGGGGCCGTTCTGGCGCGGCGTGGTGGATCAGGGGGTCTTCCGGCGCTACACGGAATTCAGCAAGGGGCTGCTCGATTTCGGCAACTTTATCTTTTTCGTCCTGACCACCGCGGCCTTTCTGTTTTTCACGACGAAGGTGATGGAGTCGAGGCGGTGGAAGTGAGGCAGAAGCTGCCGGCGGCCTGGAATCGGCGCGGCAATCGCGGCTCCGGCAACGGACCATTAGCAAGTGGCAACTATGGCTGAAAATCAATCCAATCCTCCTCCGCCACAGACGCAGAAGCAGCGGTGGGTGCGCTACGGGGCGAATGTCGCGGTGGCGTGCGTTGTCGTGATCATCCTGGTGGGGCTGGTGACGTATGGGGCCCAGCGCCTGACCCGGCGGCTGGGGCTGCGCGCCGACACGACGGCGGGGGGCGTCCACTCCCTCAAGCCCCAGAGCCGCAACATTGTCAGGGATCTGCACCAGAAGGTGCGGCTGGTGGGGCTCTATCCCAAGCCGTCGGACAAGGTTCAGCAGCAGAACAATCCGGAGGCGGAAAAATATTACCGGTTCGTCTCGGACCTGCTGGATGAATACGCCAACAGCGGCCCGAATGTGTCGGCGGAGATGATCGATCCGGTGGCCGAGCCGTCGAAGGTGGACGCCCTGATCACGCAGGTGGCCGCCCAGTACGGCAAGGGGACCAAGGCATACCGTGATGCGCTGGGGGATTTTCCCAAGCTGCTGGATCGGATCAAGGCATTCGCCGACGAGCAGTCGAAAAAGATCGCCGCGCTGCCGCTGAAGGAGCTGAAGGATGGGGACCTGCGCCAGACGATGCAACTGGCGGCCGCCACCGTGCAGGGATTTCCCGAATTGCTGCAGCGTTCGCAGGAGCAGGTGGATCAGGAACTGAAGCGCAAGCTGCCCGACTACCAGGGGGCGGCATCGCAGGTGGAGCGGAATCTGGACACACTCTCGCGCATGCTGGGGCGCGTGGTGGAGGATTTTGCCAAGATCAAGGACCAGAAGGATGCTCCGGCGGCGATCCGGCAGTATGCGGCCGGCGCTGGGCCGGCGTTCGAGGCGATCAAGAAACAGGCCGATGACATGGTCGCCAAATTGAAGGGGCTGGGGGATCTGAAGCAACTGGATACACTGCGCGACAACCTCAAGAGCCGCTCGATTCTGGTGCTGGGGGAGCAGGACATGCGGATCATCCCCTTTGAGCGGGTCTGGACCGCCCCCAAGAACATCGCGGGCATGGATGTGGAGCAGGTCAGCCGGAGCCTGCGCTTCGCCGGCGAGCAGCAGGTGAGCACGGCCATCGCCGCCCTGGAGCAGAAGAAGCAGACCAAGGTGGTCTTCATCCGCCCCGGCGGTCCGCCCCTGACGCAGCCGGGCAATTTGTTCCAGGAGGGGGGACCGCTGTCGGACATCGCCGAGCAGCTGCGGCAGTACAACTTCGAGGTGCTGGAAAAGGACATCACCGGGCAATGGGCGATGCAGGCGCAGATGCAGCGCCGGCCGGTCGCGCCGGAGCCGAGCGATGAGGAAATCAAGGATGCGATCTGGGTGGTGTTGAGCTTCGGACCGAAGATGACCCAGCAGGGGCCCAGCCAGCTCGGGCCGAAGCTGGCCGAGCATCTGAAGGAAGGGGGCTCGGCGCTGGTGCTGTTTTTCCCGATGGCCGACGATCTGAGCGAGGCATTGAAGGATTGGGGCGTGACGGCCCGCACGGATGCGGTGGCGATGCACGAGCCGGTTTCTTCGCAGGGGACGGCCACCTCCGACATCCTGGAGAACGCCCAGCGGATGCCGATCGTCTTTGTGACGCGGCAGTACGGGGACCACCCGCTGGCCAGGCCCTTGCAGTCGTTGCCGTCGCTGCTGAGCCCCATCGTGCCGGTGCAGACGTCGCAGGAGAAGGGATACACGCTGACGCCGCTGATTCCGATCCCCCGCACGCCGACGAGCTGGGGGGAGACGAATGTAAACGATGCGCTGCAGGGCAAGCCGGCCCAGTTCAACGCCGGCACGGGCGCGGAGGGGGGCGATTTGTCCAACACCGATCAGTCGCCGCTGTATGCCGGGGCGGCGGTGGACAAGAAGGACGGCGGGCGGCTGGTGGCGCTGGGGTCGCTCCAGTTTGCCATGAACCAGATTCTGGAGATTCCCGACCAGTCCATGCTTAAGCGCGGCGTCGTGGTGGCGCAGTTTCCCGGCAACGCGGAGCTGTTCGAGAACAGCATCTTCTGGCTGGCGAAGATGGATTCGATGCTGGCCATCAGCCCCGAAGCGCTGCAGATCAGCCGGATCGAGCCAATGGGGCAGGGACAGCTGGCCTTCTGGCGGTGGGGGCTGCTGATCGTCCTGCTGCCCCTGGGCGTCGTGGTTGCGGGGATGGGGGTTTATCTGAAGCGGAGAGATTGAAGAAGCAGTTGCTGGTTGCCAGTTGCCGGTTGCTAGTGACTGGAAAAACGCCCCGGACGGTTTGCACTACTGGCAACCAGCAACCAGCAACCAGCAACTAGCAACGAATGTCATGAATTTCAAAACCACACTGATTCTGATTGTGATTCTCGTGGCCGTGGTGGCATGGCTGCTGGTGGATCGCTTCACCGCCTCCTCCGAGCCGCAGGCGGGCGGAACGGCCGCGGCGCAGGCCGAGGGGAACGGACAGGCGCTCTTTACGTTCAAACCGGAGGATGTGAACCACATCTCCATCACGCCGGCCGAAGGGAAGCAGGTCGTGATGGAGCAGACGGATGGGAAATGGCGCATCACCCAGCCGGTGAAGGCGGCGGCCGAGTCGTGGCAGGTGGATTCCCTGGTCCGGGCCCTCAGCGGGCTGCACACGCGCGGGAGGATCGACGCCGGCATTCACACCGGCCTGGCGCATCCGCGCTACCAGGTGGAACTGGGCACCAAGGCGGGCAAGACGATCCGCCTGGCGGTGGGGGACAAGACGGCCATCGGCGATGCAATGTATGTGCGCGTGGACGATCAGGCAAAGGCGCAGATCGTGCCGTCGGAAGCCTGGAATGACCTGAGCCGCCCGCTGAGCGACTACCGCGACAAGGGGCTGGTGGAGGTCAGCTCCGAACAGATCAAGCAGTTGTCCATCCAGCAGGAGGGCAAGCCCAGGATCGTGCTGGAGAAGGTGGGGACGCAGTGGAAGATGACCCAGCCCAGGGCGATGCCCGTGGATGAATCGGCCGCCAGCGACCTGCTGTTTGCCATCAGCGGCGCGCAGGTCAAGGAATATGTGCCCGCCAAGCATGCCACCAATGCGGTGACGCAACTGGATGCGCCACGGCTGACGGTCTGGTACAGCACGACGCCCCCGAGCACGCAGCCGACGACCAGCACCTCCCGGCCGAGCGGGACGACCATCGAATTCGGCGGATATGACAGCGTTCTGAAGGAAAATGTCTTTGCCCGCGTGGAAGGGGGCGAGGTGGTGAAGCTCCCGGCTACGACGCTGGCGAGCTTTGAAAAGAAGCCGCTGGAGCTGCGCGACAAAGAGGTGCTCAACCTCGCGCCGGATAAGGTGCAGCGCGTGACGCTGAAGATCGAGCGGGTGGCCACCACCCAGCCGACCACCCGCCCGGCCAGCCATTCGACCTTGGAACTTGCCCGGCGCAAGAAAAAACCCGCGGTCATGGGTCCGGCCGTGCCAGCCACCCGTCCGGCGACAACCCGTTCCACCACGCGGCCGACCAGCCAACCCGCCACCGAGCCGGCCCCCTCCCAGTGGGAAGTCACCGGGAGCAAGAAGGGGGATGCAAACGATGCCAGCGTGACCGCGCTGCTGGACCACCTGCACCCCCTGCGGGCGCAGAAGTTCGTTGAGAGCGCCCCGACCACCCGCCCGGCGGCCCAGTATCAACTGGTGATCCAGACGGACGATGGGACCAGCCACACACTGACGCTGACGGATGAGGGACCGGCCGGAAAGCTGTTCGGCCAGATGGGAGACCTGCGGTTCGAGCTGGACCGGTCGCTGGTTGATGCGCTGGATGCGGATTTCACAAAGTAGAGGATTCCTGTAGACGGCCTCGCTGAGACCGTGCGGGGTCAACGACCCCGACTACAGCGATGTAGAGTCCGCAGGACGCTGCGGACCTCCCCTCCCATTGCGGCCATGCTCCGCAGCGTACCGCGGACCCTACATAACTTAGAAAACGGTCTTCATGAACTTGTCCGTACCATCGATTAGCTCTTGGATTTCATCAGCGGTGGGCTCCCGCGTTTTCCCGTGGTCACATATATTCCGGATATCACCCAGCCGCTGAACGCGTCTCCATTCCGGCACCTCATACACGTCGTTACCCTTCAAAGCGTCATTCAGATCGCTGATGGTCGGGTGCGCCTTCTTGCCAGAAATGCTGTGATTACTTGCCACTTGCACCAAGTGCTTCTCAAGAACAACGCCTGCAACGGCACCCGCTGCGCGCAGGAAACCTTTCTTGGCGAGTTCACGTGCTGCCTCTAATTCCGAGTCGAATAGGTCCGCCTGAACAAGCTGACGGATGTCGAATAGCGAACTTTCGAACCGATCTTTTACGGCTTGAACGATTTTAAGCTGCTGCCGAAAATGAGGAATTGCTGACGCGGAGTTGGCTATCACTCCTCGCCAATTATCCGTAACCGTCAATCCTTGCAGACAATCCTCTATCCGATAGCTCTCGAAGGTGATGTCTTTACGTGGCTTTGGCTTCTCGTAATGCCGAACGAAATCTGCAAGCCTGTCCGGCAATAATTGCTTCACAAGCGCTTTCGCCTCTGAATACCAAGATTGGTAGCCATCAGAAAAATGACCGTATTTTTGCAAGAACTTTGCAGAATTGAGCTTTGCGCCTTCGAACTCGATCTGGTCAGGCGTGTATTGCGCATGCATCGAGTACAGGAGCATCTGGCCCATCTTAATCAGGCGTTCAGCATCCTTCTTGTAGCGGTCTAGGTTCGTAGCCATTACTCTGCGCCCTTAACATTCGCAAGACGGTTCCGAATTATCTCAGTCAGCCGACACGGGAGCCGACACGGGACGGGAGTCGTTTTGCCAGGTCCACGCAAATAATCTATCAGGATGGTCAGAGCGTGCCAATGAAAGGCATGGAGGGTCCGCAGTACTCTGCGGACCCTCCCATTGCTGGAATGGTCCGCAGCGTATCGCGGACCCCGCTAAACTCGGCTTATTCATATTGAATTCCGTTCTCCCGGCACCACTCTTTTGCCAGCGATTGATAGCGCGCTTTGCGGTAGGCGTACCACTGATCGTCCAGCCCAAGATCGCGAATCCTGTTCTTGAACGCCCGGAACGCGCCGCGCCCGCGAATGTCGCGGCTTAACCGCTCCGCCGCTTTTTCATCCGCCAGATCGGCCGCGAAATCGTCCATGATCTGCCAGTCATTTGCCTCGCGCTTGTCCGGCAACGGAAGAAAGCGATTCGACTCGTCGGCGGCGATCTGCCGGGCCGTTTCGATTGATTCCTGCTGCCAGTCGGGCGCATCGCCGGCCGATGCCTCATCTTCGGCCGCCGCGATGTCTTCATCGGTGACCATGATGATTTTCCCTGTTTCACGATCGAGATGGAAATGCATCATGTCGGCGCCGCCGTCGATGGCATCGGCGATGTCCGACAATTGAACGGGTCCATGCCCCACGACGGTAGTCTATCCGACATGGACGGTGAAACGCCAGCGGAAAACGCGATTCCGGGCGCCCGCACGGCGGCATCATTCCGCCGTGTCCCCCGGCGGCGGCCCGGCCTGATCGACGTCGCCGGATTCGACCGCTCCCTCAAAATCCATCAGAAACTGCAGCCGTTCCAGTTGCTCCGGCGGGAGGCGCTTGCGCAGGATGCGCTTGGCCTTGGCCAGCCCGGTGCGGCGGGTCAGGTGGGTCAGGATGATCTGCTTGTTGCTGAGCCGAGGCAGTATCTGGAGAAACTGCTCCAGGTGCAGGTGTTTGCCCGCCTTGGCTTTGTGGCGGTGCTGGGTCTCCACAAACGTCAGCTCCGTCAGGAGAATTTCCGCCCCGGTGATGTCGGGCTCTTCGAAGACCGGGCCGGCCGTCGTGTCCCCCAGATAGGCCACCAGCGGCACCTCCACGCGGTATTGCACCTGCTCCCCCTGCTTGCGCAGGGCGGCGATCTGCGGCCCGGCGAGCGACAGGTATTCCGGCTTGAGCTTTTCGCGCACGCTGACCACCGCGTATCCCAGGCTTGGCCCGCCGTGGTGGGTGGCGTGGGCGCGGATGAACAGGTCGCGCCGCTCCTCGAACTTGTCCCCCGGCTTCATCGGCACCAGCCGGTAGGGCGTCCCCTGCCGCTCCACATCGCGCCAGCAGCGCAGAAGCTGCTCCACCGGCCTTTCCAGCTCGGCCGGCAACAGGATGGTTCCCGGCTTCATGTCCTGGAAATGCCGCTGGGAGAGGTAGTAGGGGAGCCCCGCAATATGGTCCATGTGGGCGTGCGTCAGGCACAGCACATCGGCGGTCAGGGCAAACCAGGGGGAGCGCCCGACGTCGAAACAGATGTTCAGCTCCGGAATCGCCACGACCGTCTCCTCCCCCCCGACGGAGTAGCCAATCACGGTGTATTGCCCGATGGGAATTTTGGCGAATTTCTGGACCAGGAAGCTCTTGGCGGACATGTTCCGGAGGGTAATCGAGGGGGCGGAGCGATGCAAAATTCCTGTTGGCGGGGTCGCCGACCCCGCATTCCTGTAGGCGGCCTCGTTGAGGGCGTGCGCTCTTCAGCGACCCCGCCCACAGGCTACCGCGTGTCCGCCTGGGCATTGGCCGGGTAGGTGACGTTGTCAAACCGCAGGTCGATCCAGGGGTGCCCGGCGTCCACGCGCTGATAGCGGGTGTAGATGTCGCGCAGGTGCCGCAGTTTTTCGGCCGGCGACACCTCCACGAAAAAGTCCTGGGCGTTGATCGGGCGGCCCCAGCGCACCTGCGTGTTGTCGCGCGTCAAAAGCACCAGCTGGG
Source organism: Planctomycetaceae bacterium (assembly GCA_044464175.1). GTDB lineage: Bacteria > Planctomycetota > Phycisphaerae > Tepidisphaerales > Tepidisphaeraceae > JBIQLO01. Next base: position 10,374 of record JBIQLO010000062.1, read on the forward strand.
CGGCGTGGGGGTCCTGGCGCCCCTTGTAATTGGAGACATCCACGCGGGTGATCCCCTGGGCATAGGACAGCCCGTGCAGCAGTTTGATCAGGTCCAACCCGCTGCTCAGGTCCGCTCCGCTCCAGACCAGTCCCGCGCGGGCCGGGCGGGGCGACCGCACCCCCTGCACGACGCGGATGTTCACCATGCCATCCTGCCCGAAGATGATTCGCTGAAGCTGCTGCTGGGTGTAATGTTCCGGCAGCAGCACTCCCTGCCCGTCCACGAGATAGTACGCCTCCTGCCAATTCACCAGCGCCACCGGCACGCGGTAATCGCAGTCCACTTCCAGCGTGTCCCCCGGCCTCTGGCCGTAGACCAGCCGCACTTGGTTTACCTGTCGAATCCACGGGGCGATCCGCTCATCCTGCCGCAGCATCGCCACCACATCCTGGAGCATCCGGCGATCCAGTGCGCTGTGGCCCCCCTGGGGGCGGATCGCCTTGGTGATCTGCCCGGCCAGGAAATCGCTCATCCACACCGGGCGATTGACCAGCACCACCTTCGGCGGATCGGCGTCAAACGCCACCTCCCGTCCCACATACTGCCTCAGGAGATAAAAACCCCCGGCCAGCGCCCCGACAAACAGGATCAATCCCAGTCCATGCAGCACCAGCCGGCGCCGCTGCGCCACCTGCTCGGGGTCCCGCGCCTTGCGGGGCGCTTCCGTCTTGGTCTTCCTCGGTTTGGCCATGAGTCCTTATCGGCATTATCGGACGCTTGGGCCCTGGGGGTTTAGCCCGCCTCCGCGCTGCGCTTTTGGCGACAAAACGCGCAGCGCTAAACGAGGCAAAAAACTTCGTGAAAAAAAGAATTATCGCCCCTGGCGCGGTCAAAAACTGGGATTTGCAAAATCGCGCTGCGCACTTTGTCGCCAAAACGCGCAGCGCCCCCTGTAAGGGTAGAGGAGCAAAAAATGACCCCGGCTGGCTTCTGTCTTCTGTTGTTCCTGATCGTGCTCGCCCGTGCCAAGGGCGCCCCTCGCCCCTGCGCCCAAACCCCAGCCCCACCCACCCAGCGTCTCCTGTCTTTTCCCTCCATGGCTTTCTTCTACAATCGAACCCAATCGAACCCGCCCAAAACCCCGCTGGCGCTCCAGAATCGCCGATTCACCCCCTCGAACCCAAACGGCCGGATTTCCAAACGAACCCATTTCCGTCCGAGCCCCGGAACCCGATTCCCGCGTTATACACCCCCGTTTTTTTCATAACCTTCTCAATTTTGATTTATCCCCATCTCCGAATGGGATATGATGGGACGACGTCCACCAACAGGAGAGTTGAGCATGGGAATCTGGGACAAGCTCCGCAACGAACTGATCGACATTGTGCAATGGGTGGAGGATACCCCGGACACGATGGTCTGGCGGTTTCCCCGCTACGAGAACGAGATCAAGTACGGCGCCAAGCTGATCGTCCGCGAGGGGCAGGCGGCGGCCTTCGTCAATGAAGGGAAACTGGCCGATGTCTTCCAGCCCGGCACTTACACCCTCCAGACCCAGAACCTGCCCATCCTCTCCACTCTCAAGGGATGGAAATACGGTTTCGAAAGCCCGTTCAAGGCCGAGGTCTATTTCGTCTCCACCCGCGTCTTCACCGACCGGAAATGGGGCACCAAGAACCCGATCATGATGCGGGATGCCGAGTTTGGACCCGTGCGCCTGCGCGCGTTCGGCACCTATGCCGTCCAGGTGGATGATCCCGCCGTTTTTCTTCGCCAGTTGGTCGGCACCAATGCGCAGTACAACATCGACCAGATCAATGATCAGCTGCGCGACCTGCTCACCGCCCGATTTGCCGATGTGATCGGCGAGAGCAAGATCCCGATCCTCGATCTGGCCGGCAACTATGACGAGCTGGGCAAATTCATCAACACGCGGATCGAGAAGGATTTTGAGGTCTTTGGCGTCAAGCTCGTCAACCTGCTGGTGGAAAACATCTCCCTCCCCCCCGTGGTGGAGGCCGCCCTCGACAAGCGCTCGAGCATGGGGATCATCGGCAACCTCTCGGCCTACACGCAGTACCAGGCCGCCCAGTCGCTGGAGACCGCCGCCGCCAACCCCTCCGGACTGGCCGGCGCGGGCGTGGGCATGGGGGTCGGTTATGCCATGGCCAGCCAGATGACCAAAGGGATGGCAGGGGGGCCTCCCTCCGATGCCGCGCCGCCGCCGCTGCCCAACCAGGCAACCTTCTTCATCGGCCTCGATGGGCAGCAGGCCGGCCCGTTCAACATGGATGCCCTTGAGCAGAAGGTGAAGGATGGCCAACTCACCCGCCAGACATTGGTCTGGAAAAGCGGTATGGTCAACTGGACCGAGGCGGGCAAGCTGCCCGAGCTCAACGCCCTCTTCGCCAATGTGCCCCCGCCGCTGCCCAAACCGTAACAGTGCAACCGCACAGGCTTTGAGCGACCGCAGACGACAGCGCCAGCCGCCGTCAGCACGGGCGGCCTATAGTTTGAGGTTGTGCCTGTCCGTCAAAAAAGAAAAGCGCGTTCACCCATGACCACGAATACCGCCCTTGAGGAAGCTTCACTGACCGCCCAGTCCCGTGCCCCGAAAATGGTCATCGCCGTGGTGCTGGCGATCGGGTTTTCGCATCTGCTTAACGATGCGCTTCAGTCGCTGATCCCCGCCATCTATCCCCTGGTCAAAAGCGCCTTCGGCCTGAGCTTCACGGAAGTGGGACTGATTGCCCTGACGTTCCAACTGTGCGCTTCGCTGCTTCAGCCGTTTGTCGGCTCGTTCACCGATAACCGGCCCCAGCCTTTTTCATTGGCCGCGGGCATGGGAGTGACCCTTATGGGATTGGTGGTTCTGTCGTTCGCCCCCACGTTCGCGGTAGTGCTGGTGGCGGTGGGAATGATCGGAATCGGCTCCTCCATCTTCCACCCCGAGGCTTCCCGAGTCGCCTATATCGCCGCCGCTCCAGAACAGCGCGGGCTGGCTCAGTCGATCTTCCAAGTGGGCGGCCGGGCGGGCGCGGCCTTGGGGCCATTGCTGGCGGCTCTGATCGTGGTGCAGATGGGGCTATCGCGCATGTGGTGGTTCGGGGTGCTTGCATTGCTGGCCATTACACTGTTGGTGCAGGTGGGGCGCTGGTATCAGCGGAACATTCACCTGGTGCACCCCGATGCCCAGGGCATGGCGCGGGCGGAGCATCCCCACTTCACCCGCCGCCAGACCGGATTTGCGGTTGCCATCCTGCTGGTCCTGATCTTCTCCAAGTATTTCTACCTGGCCAGCATGACCAGCTATCTGACTTTCTACCTGATTTCCCGGTTCCAGGTGTCCATCCCGGTCTCCCAGTTTTATCTCTTTGCCTTCCTGCTCTCCTCGGCCGTGGGCACAATGCTTGGCGGCCCGCTGGGCGACTGGGTCGGCCGGAAGTATGTGATCTGGTTTTCGATCCTGGGAGCGGCTCCCTTTACGCTGCTGCTGCCGCACGTGAACCTGTTCTGGACCGGTCCGCTGGTGGTGCTGATCGGGCTGATTCTCTCCTCAGCTTTTCCGGCGATTCTGGTCTATGCCCAGGAACTGCTCCCGGGGCGGCTGGGGATGATTTCGGGACTTTTCTACGGCTTCGCCTTCGGCATGGGAGGCATCGGCTCGGCGCTGCTGGGGGTTCTGGCCGACCACACGAGCATCATATTCGTCTATGCCGTGTGCGCGTATCTGCCCCTGATTGGCCTGTTGACCGGCTTCCTTCCGCGCGTGCGCATCCGGCACAAGGCAATCTAGCCGCCGTGGGCGGGCGTTATTGCTGGCCCGTCTCCACCAGAGCGCGGAGCCCATCGTAGCTATGAATCAGCATCCCGCCGAAACCGGGGCGGTCGGCCAGTTCCTTTTCCACCGCCTGCTTGGTTTCCCAGAACCGCTGCGGCGGCAACCCGTAGAAGCTGATTTGGGCATCCTCCTTGAGGCGGATCGTTTCCAGGGCCGCACAGACCACCTTCCCGATTTGCTCGGCATACGCCAGTTCATCGGAAATGGACGCAATCACCCCGTTTTTCCCATCCGCCTGCCGGCGATAGGACATGATCCCGATGTAGTCGGTCAGGTCCTGAATGTGTTTGTGGAAGTTCTTGTGCTGCCCGTCGTAGGTGATGTCATAGGCCGCCGGGTTCCGGTCATACCACATCGGAATGTCCACCGACAGGGTCATCTTTGGCGCGGCATCGTGCAGCTTCTGTTTGGCTTTGGCCAGGAACTGGAGGTACTCCAGCATGATCTGCTGCCGCAGCGTCTGGTCGCCCTTTTTCCAAGCGGGGGCCGTGTAAGGCTCGATGTCGTAGTGGATCCCGGCAAACCGCTCCCCTTCAGGCTGCTGGTGATTGAAGGCCAGGATGATATCGAGCGTGGAGAGGGTCTTGTCCCAGTTCTCCTTGCGGGCCATGTCCGATGCGCCATCCAGGGCTTCAATCACGATGCCCTGGCGATGGGCCTCCTTCAGCAGCCGCTTCCACTGCTCCGGCTGCCGCAAGTTGCGAGATGCATCCAGATGAATCTGCACCAGCAGGCGGTTGAAGCCATGGTCCCGGCAGAAGGCGAAGAGCCGGTCCTGGGCCTCATTGGTGGCGATGGTATCCATGCGCCACACCCACAGCCCTTCGATGGGCCTTGGACTTAACTTATTATTTTCTTGTGATTTAGATTCCGCGTTATCGGCGGCGAGAAGAGAATGGGAACTGCTCAGGAGTCCCAGAATGACCAGACCGGCCAAGAGCGTGGATTTGATGTTCATGCCGCCATTAAAGCAAGCAAAGGGGGCGGCGTCAATAAAAATTCATTCAATGAATTTTTTAATTGACATTCCCTCTGGCGCTCGATAGAGTCGAGCATCATGAACATTCATCTCTTCCGTCGTAGTACGTCTTCCGATGCCGGCGGGTTTACCCTGGTGGAATTGCTCGTGGTCATCGGAATCATCGCGGTTCTGATTGCGATGTTGCTCCCGGCCCTGAGCAAGGCCCGCCAGCAGGCGGTCCTGATCAAATGTGCCAGCAACCTGCGCGAGATCGGGCAGGGGATGACGATGTTCGTCAACGACAACAAGTTCCACTGGATCAAGAACAGCAATGGGGTCAATCGCTGGCCCTATGAATTGATTGACAAGAAGTACCTGCCCAAGGGGTACAGCAACGTCGCCAATACCAACGTCTTTCTCTGTCCGGCCGATACGGCTCCGCCGACCAGCTCGACCGCACAGCGGTGGGAGTATGGGGGCAGCTATGGGTACAACGGGGACTTGAACAGCTACGCCCCCGGAAGCTCCAGCGCCAATCCCTCTTTCCGGGGCAAATCGCTGACGGTGGTGAAGGTGCCGACCGAAATGGTCGCCTTTTGGGATTCGCTCCAGCCGCTGGTGGCGGCCGGGACGGTGGGATGGGTCTTTGACCGCTCCAACTGGAGCACGCGGCGGCCGGACCCGTTGCGGCACGGCGGGCGGGCCAACATCCTGTTTGTAGACGGGCATGTGCAGACAGTGCGGCCACAGGATATCCCCGAGCGCTGGGTGCGTTATGATCATACCGATCCAGCGCCCTGAGCCTGGGATGTGCTTCTTCGGGCAGATGGGCGGACTTGACCATGGCACCAAGCATTCACAGCGGATCGAATCACAAGGCGGCGGCGACCTGGAACCGCCAGCTGGTGCTGCGCCTGCTGGCTCGGCACGGGCAGTTGTCGCGACGGCGGATTGCCGAAATGGTGGGGCTGCGCGGCTCGACGCTGACGTATATCGTGCGGGAGTTTCTGGACCAGAAGGTCCTGTGCGTGGCCGGCAAGGCCAAGACGCGGGGGGTGGGGCAGAAGCAGGTGCTGCTGACGGTCAATCCCGACCTCGGGTGGACGTTGGGGGTGGCGTTGCGCCCGGATCGGACGCGGATGGTGCTGTATGATGCGGCGGGACACCGGCTGGGGGTGCGGGATATGGATCGTGTCAGCGACATTGAAGCCGTGCCGCAAATGATTGGTGAGGAACTGGCGGGGTGGTGCGACGAGATAAAACGGCCACCGGGGCGAATGCTGGGGCTGGGTGTGGGGGTACCGGGGCTGGTGGACAGCGAGCGGGGGGTGGTGCTGAACTCGTCCGGATTCAATGCGCGTCAGATACCGCTGAAGTTGATACTCAGCCGGCGGTTTGAGGAGTCCACAATCGTCGTGGATCATGATGCGCGGCTGGGGGCGGTGGCCGAGGCGAGCGAGGGGGCGGCCAAGTTTTCGCGGAATTTTCTCTACTTCATCGTGAATCAGCAGTGGAAGGGGGAGCAAGCACATTTCCATTCGTTCGGGTCGGCGTTGTACCTGGACGAGCGGGTGCATCGGGGAGCGCACTTTGCGGCCGGGGAACTGGACAGCGCACTGGCGCCGACGGCGGACTTTGTGCTGGAGAAGGAGGATGTGGAGGCGTGGAGCCGGCCCGACGGGCCGTTGACGCCGGCGCTGGAGCAATTCGCCGGAATGCTGGAGCGGCCGCTGGCGTCACTGGCGAATCTGCTGGACATCCCGCGCATCGTGCTGGGGGGGACGGCGCAAATTGTCAATCAGGCGTTCCTCGACCTGCTGAGCGCACAGGTGAACAGCCTGCTGATTCCCGGCCCGCACCGGACCGTGCGGATCCTGCCCTCGACGCTGGAGGGGGAGGCGGTGGCGCGGGGGGCGGCTCTGGCGGCGACCGAAGCGGCGCTGGCGGAGCTGTGCGACCGGACCTGAGCGGCCCGGATCATTCCATTTTTCAATTCCTGATCTCAATGCGCCAGATGCCCCATTGGCCGCCGCGGTTGGAGCGGAAGTAGAGGGCCTTTCCGGCGGGATCCCAGGCGGGGGAGTCATCCCAGCTTCCATTGGTGGTGATCTGCATGGGTTGCTCCGGTTTGGTGAGGTCGAGCACCCAGATATCGAAATTGTGCTGCTTGTCGGCGGTCATGCCGCGGTCGGAAGTGAAGGCGATTCTGGTGCCATCGCGGTTCCAGACGGGATCGCCTTCATCGGCATCGGGCGTGTTGGTCAGATTCTCGGCCGTGCCGCCGCTGTCGCTCATGCGGTAGATGTCGCGCTTGCCGGTGCGGGGATTTTCATGGGTGAAGAGGATTTCATTCCCCTTGGGGCTGACGCGGGGTTGCATGCCACCGAGGCTGGTCAGATCGGTGCGGATGGTGGTGCCAATGCGGGTCATGTAGAGGCGCGGATCGGGGCGGGTGTCGGCCAGGCGCTCGTAGTAGAGGCGGGCCTTGGGACCGGCGTCGATGCTGGGCCACAGGTCGGTGGTGTCGCCGAGGGTAAGCTGGGTCATGCCCGGGGCACCGGTGGCGGACATGGACCAGATGCTCATGCGCCCGGCACGGTTGGAGGAGAAGATGATCCTGGCGCCGTCGGGGGAGTAGGCGGGCATCAGTTCCAGGGACTTGCCGTCGGTGAGCAGGCTTTCGCCGCCGCTGCCGGAGGTGCTGCTGGAGCGGAGTTGAGAGCGAAAATCCTCCTTATCACCGCTGAGGATGACGCTGTAGAGAAGGGTGGCGCCGTCGGGGCTGACCGCCAGGGAATCGATCGTTTCGCCGTTGCCCGCGCTGACCAGGCGCGAGGGGGAGACGCGGCTGGGGCCTTCGGTGACATCCTTCATGGCCAGGGTCGTCCGGGACTGGGGCACCATGCGCCAGCCGCCATCCTCGCGTTGGGGGGTGGGGATCACCATGGCGACGGGGCGGGTGAGGATTTCCTTCAGGCGCACGGTGTAGTCGGACTTGCCTTCATCCCAGGCGATGGTGAGCTGGACCGGATACCATTCCGAGGCCTGGGTTTTCTTGACGACAGTCGCCTCGTAGGTGCGGAGGGTGCCTTTGTCATCCACCGGAGGAAAGGAGAGGGTGCCGACGGCAGCGCCGGAGGCATCGTGTTCGAGGGTGCGCCCGTCGGCCAGGGTGACGGTGGCATTGGGAGGATCGGTGACGATGCGGATGGCCTTGGATTTGGCGGTCAGGTCAATGGTGTAGTCGGTCTTGCCGTTGTCCCAGCTGATGGTCTGGGTGACTGGGGGGTAGCCGGGTTTGACGACATCGACTTTTTGGGCAATCCACTGGTTGGTCTTGAGATCCATGGAAAAGGGGACGGATTTCAAATGGACGGGACTTTGGCCGGCCAGGGTGCCGTCGATGTAGACCTTGGCACCGGCCGGTTTGGTCTGGATCGACAGGTCCTTTTTCATCGGCTCCAGCTTGAGGGTGTAGAGGGGGCTGGGGTCGGACCATTGGATGGTGAGCTTGGCCGGCTGGAACCCGGGGCGGGTGGCGGTGACGGTATGGGTGGTCCACTTGCCATCGGCATCCACGGTGAAGGGCAGTTCGCGCGTGAGCCGCTGTGTGGGGCGGTCGGAGACTGAATGGCCGTCGATGCTGAAGAGGGCGGGGGCGGGCTCGACTGCGAGGGTGACCTGGCGGCTCTGGGTGGGCAGCTCCAGGAGGAGGGTGTCGCGGGCGAAGTCGCGCGCCAGCTCGGCGGAGGTGTCCTTGTAGCCTTCGCGGGTGGCGGTGACGCGGTGGGTCTCCTTGTCGTTTTTCCAGGTGAACTGGCGGGTGACGGAGCCGTGGCCGGCGGGCTGGCCGTCGACGGCGATGTCGGCGTCGGGGCGGGTCTGGATGGTGACGGTGCGGGTGGTGGCGCAGCCGCTCAGAAGGGCGACCAGGGCGAGACAGGCGAGCAATCGCATGAGGACTCCTTGCATGAGGCGTCACGAATACCGGAAAAGGGGCCGGGTGGCAATTCTTTGCGGGGATGGGGGCGGATTCATTGCTGGGCGAGGGCGGTGGGTGGATGGGTTCGTTGGGACATACGCGCTCTTGGGTTCGGGGGGGAAATCGCGGTTTTTGGGGCGCCAAGGGGGAATTGGGTTTGGTTCGTTTGGGTTCGTTG
>JBIQLO010000063.1:0-18982 GCA_044464175.1 Planctomycetaceae bacterium
GCGATAATTCTTTTTTTCACGAAGTTTTTTGCTTCTTTTTGCGCTGCGCGTTTTGTCGCCAAATCGCGCAGCGCGGATGGATGGATGAATGTTCCGCGCGGAACATTTTGCGGGGGGCGGCAGGTGGGGACGGGATTCTCAGAAAGGATGAGCCGCTGGATCGACGGCTATCCGCTCAGGGCCAGGAAGCGCATGGGCTACCCAGAAACATCGACCCGATTAAATAGGTGCCTGTCCCGAATTATTCCGAATTATTCCCGAATTATTCCAGAGGTTTTTGCGCTGCGCGTTTTGTCGATAGGGTGCGCAGCGCGGGGTGGGTGCTGGCGGAGTGGCATCCGCGCTACGCTAGTTGGAAAATTGGTGGCTATCGGGGATTTCCTCCCGCGGGCTTCCCAGTCTTGCACCCTATTTCCCTCGGTGTGTGAAGAAAGCATTTTTGCATCGGATGAGCCTGATTGGTAAAGTTCGATCATACTACCCTTAATGGAAAGGGCTGCCCTGCCATTGCAGCGGTTTGTTAATGAATAAAGAGCGTGTACTTCCGATCCAGCGAATACCAAAAGAACTGTGGCAATCGAGTATCCTCAGGCTGCCCAATCTTTTGGTGACTTCATATGAGGCCGAATTAAATCGCCTTGGCCTACGAAAACGTAGCATAGAAAACGTCCATCAACCTGTACATGGCGGGTCGACAACCGCCGAAACACACGATCATTTCGCATGGCGATTTGTTGCCTCTGCTGGACGGGTTGAATATACGGTACTCGCTCCTACTGACGAGTTTTCGCACCTCAGTGATGCCTTTTTAACGACATTCTCAGAAGGTCGAATTGCCCTCTTGGATATTCCCTGCGGAACTGGGGCAATGTCCGCATCACTGATTTGCACCCTCGCCCAATTGCGGCATAGTAAGGTTATGCCTCGTCTGCCACTTACCATAACTATATGCGCGGGCGACTTTTCAAATCACGCCATCGAGATATATTCTAAAATGCTCGATCCGATTGTCGTTGCAGCCGCTTCAGAGGGGATCACTATTAAGTGGGTTACGCAAGAATGGAATGCAACGCGAGGTGATCAGACAGCCGCATTGGTGGATCGTTGGTTTGACGTAGCCAAGGACGCTACCGAGCATCTTGTTGCAATTTGTAATTTTAGCGGTGCTCTTGGGAATAGCGGGCAGTTCAACGCATTTGCACCCTGCTTTGAGCAGATTCTTGCACGCTTACACGACAAGCTTGCAACAGTAGTTTGGCTGGAACCTACAACAAATACCGCGCGAAAAAGTGTATTTAAAAGGGTTGCTGAGTTAGTTGCGAGAAGAATCTCCTGGTTTTCAAATGCCACCAATGCTGCGCCAAAAGCGAACAGTAGCGCAAATTACACAATTCTAAATCCACTAACTGGCGCGGCCTTTCAGAGTAACGTACTGGTCCAAGGCTTCAAACGTACATGACGCTTCCGGAAGCAGAAGTTCTGGTGGTTAGGTGTCTCAATGAGACGCGCATTGTACATCCACCGACCTATGTGGCTTGTCGTTATCTCGCGGACTCCATTATTTCAGATTCAAGAAGCATGTTCGGAGTTCAATCGATCATGCGAAAATACCCTCTACAGGGCGCAAGTCGATTTGGGAGATATCTTCGGTACAAGAAGACAGACAATGGAGGCAGACACGAATACCGCGAATTTTTAATACCAAGTCCTTGGACATGCTTCGCAGAATCGGTTGTGCTCTCCATCCTAAGTGCGACTGCGGCATTTCAAAAGTCTGCCAGCATTTATAGCTATATTTGGCCGCAGCATGCTGGATGTCCATACAACTTTGAGCACTATTCTAATGGATACAAAAAGCGTAATGAAGGTATCGCTTCGTTCCTTACGGCAAATCCCGGCTATGTTGCCTTAATAGCCGATATCGAGAGGTTTTACCCAAGAATTCGGCATGATGCGCTTCGTCGCCGATTCCATGCTCGGCTGAATGCGTCCTCAATTGATAACTCTGCCAGTAGAACGACAGTCCACCTTTTGGACCATCTACTTTCATACTTTCCTCGGGGCCAAGGAATACCAACAGGCCCGGAATTTAGCCATGTGTTGGGCGATGTATCGCTCGCGGAAGTCGATAGGGCGCTCGAAAAAAAATTTAGGGGGAGATATTTTCGGTATGTTGATGATTTCGTGATTTTGGTAAAGCCCAACGAAATCGATTTCGCGAAGAGAATGTTGGCGGACTTGCTCAGTAATGAAGGACTGACGGCGAATATGGACAAGGATGACATCATATCGAGCGATGAGTGGTTGTCCTTCGGACCAAGGATGCCGCCGAGTGTCACAGAATATTCCTTCGAAGCGCTTGTTTTTCGACTTAAGGTGTTCCTGGCCGTCCATCCTCATCGTTATGGAGAACTGGCATCCGCATTGCTCGGAGAAGGATTTAACCTTCCGCTGAATCGAATTCGTGCTTCTACGCAAAATGCAAGCTTTCGAAATCGTTTGACTTATTTATGGCGGCGGGGATGGCGCGTCGCAGCCGAGGCAGTATTTCAGACGCCCAAAACGCTTGTGGAATATGCGCGCGTTGTGCGCGGTATATATAGGGAGCGACTGAATGGTCTTGCCGCTTCGAATGTGCCAGAAAATGGAACGCGACGGCGTTGGCATCTGCAACGGTTGCGATATGTAACGAATCGACTACTTTACCTAGAATCAATTTCTAATCTTGTCTCCGTCCGGCAAGCAATACTGCCCTTTCCAGAGTTCGCTGAAACGGCTGCCCTTTTGCGACTATTGCTTGACGACGATCCGACACAACTTCTAGAAATGCCAGGGACTGCGGTTGCGGCTGCAGCAAGCCTTCTGGCGAACAGTGCGGAGCCTCGGTCGCCAATACAGTTGCCGGATCGTTTCAGTGAAGCCGCAGTGCATAGCGCTTCTGTACTACTTCTATACGGCGTAGCCAAGCTACCTCAAAACCTTCTTCAATTTATTAAGCCATCGGATCGCGAATTATTGTTATTTTGTGCCGGTATTGAGCCAAATGCGCGAGAGCGAGATGATTTTAGCTATATAGATGAAATCCGGTCATTACAACTTCAGCGGACCGCGACGGATAGACTTAAGATGCTTTCCCTCAAATTTTCCGAGAGTGAAACCTCGGAACTTGAAGCACTCGAAATTGGTGAAAATCATTTCACATAACAGAATGGAAAAAGGTTATTGTCACTGTCGATTTACTTAGAGGCGCGGGTGTTGCTGGATATCATTGAGAACGAATGGGTGTCCGTCATATTTTTTTATCCCGTGCGTCGCCGCGCTTCTGGGCACGAGTCAGCGGGTACGCTGACGTCGTGGCACTCTGAGGGGAAAAGTGGAGGGGGATGGGGACTTGTCGGTGAAAAGCCCCCTCCCTGCCCTCCCCCGGGATACCGGGGGAGGGTAAAATAGGGGGCGTTATTTGACGGAGAACCGGTCTTTTGCGCAATATTCCGTTGGTGCCTGGTAAACGCGACCATAGCCGGCGATTGATCGCCTTTGCGCGAGGCATGCGCAGGGACCCGACCGACGCGGAAAAGAAGCTCTGGTCGTTGCTGCGACGCGGCAAATTGGACGGCCATCATTTCCGCAGGCAAGTTCCCGTGGCGGGCTACATCGTCGATTTCTGCTGCCTGTCGGCCGGGCTGGGGGTCGAGGCCGATGGCGGGCAGCACAATGATGAAGGCGCCAAGCGGTATGACCAACAGCGCAGTGAAGCGCTGCTGCGCAAGGGAATCAAAATCATTCGTTTTTCCGACTATGACATTCTGAGATTTCCGGAAGCGGTCCAGGAGACGATCTATCGGGAGTTGACCGAGCGGCCCCCCTCCCTAACCCTCCCCCGGCGTACCGGGGGCGGGAATAAGCAGGCCGCGGGCCAGGGAGAAAGGCCATCGCATTTGGAATGGAGATTCGTGGCGGCTTGTTGTTAGAAGCTCTGGCGGGTATGGATGGAAGCATGGCCAACGGACGACCGAATATCCTGCTTTTAATGACCGATCAGCAGCGGGGGGATTGTTTGGGGGTGGGGGGGCATCCGTGTTTGATGACGCCGAGCATGGATTCTTTGGCGGCCGAGGGGGTTCGGTTTGGGCGGGCGTATTCGACTTGTCCGGTGTGCATACCGGCGCGGCGGTCGCTGATGAGCGGGCTGCATCCGCAGACGCATGGGATGGTGGCGTTTCTGGATGGGCAGGAATGGGACCCGCCGGCGACGCTGCCGCAGTTGTTGCGCGATCATGGGTATCAGACGGGGCTGGTGGGGCGGACGATGCACCTGCATCCGGCCCGCAAGCGGTATGGGTTTGAGGAGATGACCTATGCCAAGGGGAGCCAGCCGAGCGATTACACGGCGTATGTGGAGCAACAGATGCCGGAGGCCGGGGGGGCGTACAGCGGGGGGGTGATGAACAACGACTGGACGGCCAGGGCGTGGCATCTGCCGGAGCATCTGCACCACACGCACTGGACGGTGAATGAGGCGCTGCGGTTTCTGAGGCGGCGCGATCCGGCGCGGCCCTGGTTTCTGGCGGTGACGTTTCAGGCGCCCCATCCGCCGCTGATTCCGCCGGCGTTTTATTTTGAGCGGTATTTGCGGGCGGAGTTGCCGACGCCGGCGGTGGGGGACTGGGCGGAGCGGCCGGTGTTTCCCGGAGGCGCGCCGCGGGTGAATTCCAACCGGGTGGATTTGAAAGGGGAGGCGCTGCGGTCGTGCCAGGCGGGGTATTTCGGGCTGATCAACCACGTGGACGACCAGATTCGGCGGCTGCTGGCGCCCGAAGCGCAAGTGGTGGATTTGAGCAACACGCTGGTGGTCTTCACCAGCGACCATGGGGAGATGCTGGGGGATCATTATTTCTTCCGCAAGAACATGCCGTATGAGGGGTCAGCGCGGATTCCGTTCATTTTGCGGCCGCCGGGGGCGTGGGGGACGGCGGCGCGCGGGGCGGTGAGCGAGTTGCCGGTGTGCCTGGAGGATTTGATGCCGACGCTGCTGGAGGCGGCGGGGGCGGGGATTCCGGAGCACCTGGACGGGCGGAGCCTGATGCCGGTGCTGCGGGGGGAGGAACCGGGTTCGTGGCGGAAGATGCTGCATCTGGAATACGGGGCAGACGGGGCCTATTCGTTTCATGCGCTGACGGATGGGCGGGAGAAGTACATTTGGTTCAGCCGGGATGGGCGGGAGCAGTTGTTTGATCTGCGGGCCGATCCGCAGGAGTTGCGGGATTTGGCCGGGCGGCCGGAGGAGGCGGGGCGGGTGGAGAAGTGGCGGCAAAGGCTGGTCGAGCGGCTGGGGGAGCGGGCGGAAGGGTTTGTGGCCCAGGGGCGGTTGGTGGCGGGGCGGGGACATCCATCGCTGATTCCGGGACGGACGGGGTTGTGGGCGGGGTGAAGGGCGTACGGCTCGACGGGAGTCAGTTCGAGTTCGCGGGAGGGGGGAACAAAGGGAGGGGGCAGGAGCAATCGGAAAAAATCTTGACGGAATGGGGCGGGATGATACACTGCTACAGTATCAGCAGATCGTGACCTCTTTTCTTGAGGTTTTGCATGGCGTCCAAGGCCGAACAAGCGCGGGATCGCATCCTGGAGTGGCTCCGGACGGGGGCGCTGCGGCCGGGGGAGCGGCTGGAGTCGGAGCGGGCACTGGCGCGGCGGCTGGCGATGAACCATCAGACGGTGCGTCGGGCGCTGGCGGGGCTGGTGGAGGAGGGATTGATCGTCAAGCGGCCGCGGATGGGGACGTTTGTGCGGGATGCGGGGTCCACGACGTCGGTGGCGGCGGTGTTTCCGCGGTGGTTTCTGGACAAAGGGGTGCGGCGCTCGGCGGCGGGGGTGGAACTGGAGGGAATTGTTGAGTCGCTGGACAGCCAGGCGTATGCGCTGAGCGTGCTGTCGTACCGGCCGGACCGGTTCTGGGAGGAGGCGGGGCAGACGATTCTGGCGCGGGGGATTCGGGGGATTTTTCTATGGGCGAGCTCGCAGACGCCGCCCGAGGCGATCAGGCGGCTGATGGATGCGGGGGTTCAGATCGTTTCGCTGACGAATCATCTCCATTTGAGCGGACTGGGATTTTCCACGTACGTGCTGGATCGGGGGCCGATTCTGACGGAATTGCTGGAGGGGCTGGTGGAGCGGGGGCACCGGCGGATCGTGGTGGTGCGTTTCAGCCGGCCGGCCAATCCGATGCTCCATACGGTGATCGAGTCGGCGGCTCAGCGGCTGGGGCTGGGGAATGGCTATGAGCTGTCGCTGTGGCTGCCCAACGCGCTGGAACTGGATTATGAGCCGCTGGAGTCTCTGTTTGAGCGGCGGCCGACGGCGGTGATCGCGCCGGATGAGTGCGTGGCGGCGGAGATTTTCCGGCGATGTTACCGGCGGGGGGTGCGGATTCCGGATGAGATGTCGCTGGTGACGTGTCAGGACCTGACGCCGCGGGCGCATCCGGTGCCGCTGACATCGCCGGATTCGGAGCACTGGTCGCGCGAGACGGCGCGGCGGGCGGCGGAGCATCTGCGGCGGCTGCTGGACGGGGATCGGCCGGAGCGGGCGGAGGTGCGTTTGAGCGGGCCGGTGCGCTGGACGCGGTCGGTGGCGGTGTTGGAGTCGGGCGTGGCATCCCAGGGGGCATTGCATTCATTTCGTGAAGGAGCCTGCGATGAAACGTGAATCTGCAAAGGCGTTTACGCTGGTGGAGCTGCTGGTGGTGATCGGGATCATTTCGGTGCTGATCGCAATGTTGCTGCCGGCGTTGAACCGGGCCCGGGCACAGGCCCAGAGCGTGCAGTGCATGAGCAACCTGCGGCAGCTGGGGCTGGCGTGCCGGATGTACGCCAACGAGAACCAGGACTGGCTGCCGCCGGCGTTTCTTGCCGCGGTCAGTCCGACGTGGGGGCAGACGATTCCGCCGGAGCTGCTGAAGTACGGGGTGAAGGCGTCGGCAGGACATTACCGCTGTCCCTCGGACACCGATGTGATCCTGGACAATCTCAAAGCCTCCTCCATCGGGGTGAAGGATGTGCAGGGGGCGTATTCGTACGCGTACAACCGGCTTTGCGGGGGGACGTACTTCTCGGCGACGTACAAGCCGGCCAAGCTGAGTTGGCAGAAGGATTCCCACATGCTGGTGCTGTGGGTGGACTACAGGAACGGGACCAACTCGGTAACGTTTGAGAGCCTGCACGCCTCGGGGATGCCCTGGGGGCGGCATCCGGGCAAGACGGTCAATGCGGTGCTGGCCGACGGGCATGCGCAGGCGCTGACATACGGGATGACGGAGAACAAGCCGGACGGCGGCATTCATTATTTCCGCAGTCCGACCTGGCGTTAGGGGCGAATCGGTGGAGCGCGGTGAGCCGCTCCGACGGGATGGGATGAGTCATTTACAAAAGGGCGACAACATGAAGAGACATCACGGGTTCATTGCGTGCATGGTTCTGCTGGTGGGCGGGCTGCTGGCGTCACCGGCGCGGGCGTATCCGCCTGAGAATCAGGTTAAGCCGTTTTACATGGGGGTGTATATGTATGACTACCAGCTGGCGCGGACGGCGCAGGAGGTGAATCAGGAGTATTTCGCGTTCCTGGAGCATCATCTGAAGATTCTCCAGGCGCACGGGGTGAACGCGGTGTATCTGGGCGGGGTGAGCCGGGACCGGTTTGCGCGGGAGGTGAAGCTGTTTGCCAAGTATGGGATTTCGGTGATCCCGCAACTGGATTTTGCCTATTACCAGCCGAAATGGGAGGATAAGACGATGGCCTCCAACGCGAAGAAGGCGGCGGAGTTCATCA
The DNA here is from genome assembly GCA_044464175.1 of Planctomycetaceae bacterium. Lineage (GTDB taxonomy): Bacteria > Planctomycetota > Phycisphaerae > Tepidisphaerales > Tepidisphaeraceae > JBIQLO01. Next base: position 7,825 of record JBIQLO010000063.1, read on the forward strand.
ACCAGTATGCCGATGAGCCGAACGTGCTGGCGTTCAGCGTGCGGGAGGAGTTGCCGCACGAGGCGACCAACGGGCTGGCGCGGTATTACGCCGCGATATTGGCCGATGCGCCCAAGGCGCGGTTTCAACTGATCAACAGCAACCTGGGGACGGCGACGGAACTGCCGGTGCCGGACCCGGTGATCATGGGGACGGACCGGTATGCGTTCTGGTGGGAGTTTTCGGGCGGGGGATATCTGGCGTCGCCGGGGTTTTCGCTCAACTGGGTGCGCGGCCAGGCGGATCAGTATTACTGGCAGTCGGCCAGGCGCGGGGCGGATTTTTCGCTGGTGGTGACGCAGGGGGGCGCGTTCGTGCCGGCGGCGGCGAGCAAGTATGCGGGAGATGAGCCGCTGAGCAAACCGGAGCAGGAGAAGATGCGCCAGCGGGTGCGGAAGCTGGCGGCCGAGGGACGGATGGGGTGGAAGGCGTTCGATACGCCGCAGGGGAAGAAATACAACGTGTGGAAGTATTACCGGCTGCCGGCCAACTGCATGCGGGCGCTGGCGTGGACGAGCGTGCTGGAGGGGGGCAGGTCGTTTTATATCTGGTCGTATTCGCCGCCGGGGCCGGAGAAGCTGAAGCTGACGTATGAGAACGCCGTGCTGCAGGAGAAGCTTCCGCGGTGGGGGACGTGGACGACGCTGGCGGGTCGGCCGGGGGAGGCGAACCCACAGTTTGAGGAATATGCCGAAGCGGCGAAGGAGATCCGGCGGTTTGAGGGGATCATCACGCGCATGAACCGCACGGGGCAGACGCTGGTGAAGACGGAGCAGAAGGAGGTGTTCCACAACGCCTTCGGGGTGCCGCAGATCGCGGGTCGGATCGTCGTGCTGCACAACGCGGAGGTGGGGACCTGGCCGGGCAACAGCGCGCGGTTTTTCAAGGACACGGATGATGTGCGGATCGACAACGACGGGAATCTGGTAGGGTATGAGGCGGCGCGGGGGCCGAGGGAGGTGCAGTTCACGCTGAGCGAGGCGCCGAAGGATGCGGCGGTGTATAACCTGGCGGACGGCAAGAAGCTGGAATCGGCCGGCGGACGGTATACAGTGGCGGTCGGGCCCGGATCGGGCACGCTTTTGTTCATCGGGAACGAGCGGGAGATGAAAACCCTTGGCCAGTGGATGAACCGCCCATGATTCAGAACACCTTTCTCGAGCGTCAGCAGCAACTTTGTCTCTGGTTTGTCCAGCGACACCTTTCCCAGGTCGATGCGGAGGCGGGGCTGCTGCCCAGCGCGGATGAGTATTATTCGACGGGGTATGAGCTGCGGGCCAGCGCGCACCTGGCGCTGGCGCTGGCGGAGACGGGGCAGCCCCAGAGGGCACGGGAGCTGGTGGAGCGCGTGCTGGGGTGGCAGGACCGGAAGCGGTCGAGCCTGACGTACGGCAATTACTTCTGGCGGACGATCTGGAAGGCGGATCCGGGGTATGTGCGCGACCCGAACGCGGCGTCGTTCATCGTGCCGCCGCTGGCGCTGCTGCTGCGGCGGGAGGATATGCCGGGCGAACTGCGCGGGCGGCTGAAGGAGTCGCTGGCGCTGGCGGGGGAGGCGCTGCTGGCGCACCGGGCGACGTGGGGGTACACGAACATCGCGCTGCTCAACATGGCGGGGAAGCTGCTGATCGGGTCGGTGCTGAATGATGACCGGCAGCGACGGCTGGCGTATTGGGACTGGGAGGAGTGGCGCAATCACACGGCGCGGATGGGGGTGATCAACGAAACCTTCAGCAACTGTTATACGTGGGTGCAGCTGGAGGCATTGGCGCTGATGCTGACTTGCCCGGAGGCCGACCCGGCGTTTTGCGGGGAGGTGCGGATGGCGCTGCGGCATCTGTTGACGGCGTGCGCGCAGGATTATCATCCGGGGATCGGTCGCGTGACGGGGACGCAGTCGCGGGCGTACCTGCACGATCGGCGGGACCGGCGCGGCAGCCCGATGGACACGGTGTGGTATCTGCTTTGGGGGCAGGAGCAGATCGATCCCTCGATCTCCCTGCATTTGTGGATGGGGGCGCATGTGGGGCCGGAGGATATTCTGCCGGCGGGGCGGGAGCCGGGTTTGCCGCGCACGACGCGGGCGATTGCGCCGGGGTATGAGCGGGTGAACCATCTGGAGCCGCATTTCACCCTCGGCAGCACGCAATGCGTCAATGACCTGGTCGGCGTGACGACGCCGATCGCCGTGGGATATGAAGGACGGTCGAACCATTGCCTGATCAGCTTCACCCCCACATCGCGGCCGGACGGGTATTTCGCCGCTCAAGAGCGAGCGGATGTGCTGGGGGCCTTCACCTGGTTGAGCCATCCGCACGACGCCCGGGAGGAGGAGGCGCTGCAGATCGGGGAGTTTTCGGGATTGAAGACCGGGCGGCCGACGTCGGTGCAACTGAGCCGCAATTTCCGGCCCGGCGGGTTTCTGGAGCTGGGCCCGGCGGCGTTGGTGCGGGTGGGGGATGAGCAGGGGCGGCCGGTGACGCCGGGGGCGATCGCGGGGACTGCGGTGGCGCTGCAGTATGACCATATTCGGCTCTTCTGGCGGTTTGTGGGTCCCGAAGGGGTCCGGCCGGCGCTGACGCTGGAGACGGATGCCACGGGAGAGCTGCGGCTGAATGTGACGCTACCGCCGGGCAGGCAGGCGGTGGAGGCGGGGATTGACCAGACGATTCTGGGGACGTGGGTGGCGATCGAGCCGATTTCAGGGGAGGGGGATTGGGACGAATTCATTGCCCGCATGGGACGGCGGGATTGTGCGCTGGAGCCGGTGGAGGGGCAGTGGCGGCTGGCGCTGGCGGAGGTGGCGGGGCATCCCGCGCTGCGGCTGGCGGTGGAATCAAACCGGCGGCAGTTCTATGGAACGGATACCGACCCGGTCAGCCCGAATCGTTGGGGGTTGAGCTTGGAGCAGGGGCCTGAGATGGATTGAGGGGGAAGATCCGCAGGGCGGACTTTGCAGGCGGGTGCCGCGACAAACCCGCGGCGGCATCAGGCTCCCTCTGCCGGGCCCGTCATTCGGAGGTCGGTTCCGCCAAAGGGGCCGAAGCCGCCTGCTTGCAGGATGGGGCGAGCCTGGGAGAGATGGGCGGCCAGGTCGGGCGGGAAGGGGGCGACATCGCGCTGGGCGAGAAGGCGCTCATCCTGCAGGATGCGCATCTGCTTCCCGTCAGCGACGAGTCGGATTTCGGTGGGATGGGGCTTCCATTGCACGGGGGCGGAGAGCACATAGGGGTGCCGCATTTTCAGGATGCGGCCATATTCAGCGCGTTGGCGGGGCGTCAGGAAGGGGCTTGGCGTGTCGGCGGACCAATTCCATTTGGCGCTGGTGCCGATCATGAGGCTGTCGGCCAGGGGGACCATGGAGGTGATTCGCTGGCCCCAGCCGTTGTGGACCCACTCGGCGCCGGTGCCCGCGTTGAGGGCGCGAATGGCCCGTTCATAGGGATGATCGAAGTCGGCCTCCGGCGTGGGATGGGAGAAAAGGCGGTCAATCCATTCCCACTGGCCGGTCTGTTCATCCATGCGCCACAGCTCCGCCCAGGGCCAGACGCCGACGTAGAGATAGCCGCCGTAGAGGATCGTGGTCTGGGCCTCGCGCACGGCGGCGGAGACATCCTGGAGGCGGGGGGGTGCATCGGGCATTTCCACGATCTGGTCGCCGGTATATTCCAGGAGGTGGCCGGAGGGATAGTGGGCCAGCAGCAGCCGGTCTTTGAAATTCAGGGCGGAATAAATTTGATAACTTTTCCCATTGGACCGGCGCAACACCTGCCATTGGCCGCCGGCAAAGCGGTAGGTGCCGCCGATGTTGGTGCAGATCAGCAGGTGGTCTTGCCATTGGCCAATGGCGAGGGGGAATTCCCGGTCGTGGGAAAGGGAGAGGGGGATGGATTGCTCCAGGTCGAGGGGGCGGGCTGACTGGGGCTCATAGGGGCAGGCGTGGAGGTCGATCCGTCCGGGGCGGCAGTGGACGAAGAAGAGGTGGCCGTGGGCGTAATGGAAATGATGATAGAAGCCCTTGGACGGGGGTGGGAGGATGAGTTGGCCGTCGAATTCGACGCGGCTGTCGACCCAGGTGAGGAGGCCGGGGCCGATGCACATCATGCCATCGCCAATGCGCATCCGCCGGCCGTCGAGGCGCGGGGAGGGATGCCACCGCTTCTTGGCCGGGTCCCAGACCTGCAACTGTTTTTCGTCTCCCTGGCGGGCCAGTTCGACATTCATGACGAACCAGCCGCTGGGTTGGCCGGTGCCGACCAGCGCTTTGGCATGGAGTTGGCCGTGCAGGTCGAAGAGGTAGGCGCCGGCGTCGGTGGTGGGGCGCGGGAGGGGGGTGAAGGTGGGGCGGTTGCCCTGTAGGTCGCGGAGGTAAAACTGGAGGGTGAAGCGGTCGTTGGCGAAGCAGGTATTGTAGACGTTGGCGAAGCCCGCACCGGCGACGATTTGGTCGTCGGCATTCCGCGCTTCAAACAGGCTGCCCCATGGCTGGCCGCGATCCTGACCGAACGTCAGATTCAGGCGAATATCCATATTCATTGTCCCCAAGGCCGCGATCAAAAAATAAAAGACCGTCCTTGTGAGGCGGCTGCGTCGCGTGACCCCGGGCCGCATCCCGTGGGGAGCTTACACGGACGAAAGGCGAAAATCGACGGAGAAGGGTGAAAAACGCTGGGCGGTCGGGAGTGGGATGGGGGGAGGGAGAGCCTGGGGCGTGCAAAGATTGGGTGCTCATCCGGCCGATCTAGGGGGTGGGGAAGGATCGTGCCGGGACCCGCGGACGTGGAAATGGCTGGACATTCATCGATCCGGGGCGCCGTTGTGGTTGCAGGCCATCCCAATGGCCTGGCCGTCGTGCGCGCGTTGGGGGAGCAGGGGATTCCGGTGGCGGTGGTCACCTCTTCGGCCGGGAACATCGCCCAGTACTCGCGGTATTGCATCGAACAACACGCGTGCCATGCCCTGTTCAAGAGCGGCGAATCCCTGGTCGAGCTGCTTGAGGCGAAAAAACGGCATTGGGGCGGCTGGGCGTTGTTTCCCACCAACGACCACGCCATCGAGGCGATCGCCCGGCACCATGATCGGCTGGCGGGGCATTATCGGCTGACGACGATGCCGTGGGAAATATCGGGCCAACTGCTGGAGAAGGACGCCCTGGCGAAGCTGGCGGCCGACGCAGGCGTGGATCAGCCGGTGGATTATGGTCCGGCCACGTTCGAGCTGGCGGATCGGGGCGACATTCGGTTTCCGGTGGTCATCAAGCCGGTCAAGACGCATCTGTTCCGCCTTGCCTTTGGGTGCAAGCTGTTTACGGTGGAGGATGCGGCGACGCTGCGCCAGCGGCTGGCGCAGGTGGTTGAATCCGGGCTGGCAGCGCGCGTGATGGAACTGGTGCCCGGGGCGGATGACACGCTCTACAACTACATGGTGTATATGGACGCGCATGGCGAGCCGACGGCGGGGATCGCGCTGCACAAACTGCGCAAGTCGCCGCCGTTCAGCGGGGTGGCGCGCGTGGTCGAGACCGGGGGCTTTGAATCGCTTCGGGAGCCGACAGTGGAGATGCTGCGGCGGATCGGCTATCGCGGGATGGCCTCGGCGGAGTACAAGCTGGACCGACGGACGGGGCGGCTGAAATTCATGGAGATCAACGCCCGGCATCCGCTCTGCGGAGGCCTGGCGAGGCGGGGGGGAATTGACCTGGCGCACCTGGCATGGCGGGACGTGGCGCTGGGAGAGCGGCCAACAGCACAGCGGAACGGATGGGAAGGGGTGTGGATTCACCTGAAGGGCGAGGTGGAGTGCCTGCTGCGTCACCGTCATCGGGAGGATTGGTCGCTGGGGGAGTACCTTGGGCCCTACCAGCGTCCGAAGGTGTTTGCGGTGTGGGATCGACGCGATCCCCGGCCGTTCTATATGCAGTGGCGGCGGGGGGCTGCGCAGTTTGCGGGGGGATTGTTTCATCGGGGCGGCGAGGAGGAGGCACAATGAGTTACCGTTCCGCCGCGGTGCTGGAAAAGGAGGCTGTTGCGGCATCCCCGACGGGCCCGGCGCGGGGGGAGCAATACTGGAGCGATGTCTCACGAAAATTCAGCCGCCATTATCTTGATGAGTTCATGGGCAGGTTGAAGCGCAGGGCGTACCTGGACCTGGTGCGGCGATGGGGGGGCGTTCCGGCGGGGGAACGGTTGCTCAAGACGGATTTGTTTGAGGAGGCGACGGGGCCGGACCTGTTTCTGGATGCACTGGCGGAACGCGCGGGTCTGGCGATCGGCATGGATCTGTCGGTGGACCTGGCAGCACGGGCCCGGCGGCGGGTGCCGGACGGGCGATGCATCACCGCCAACAGCCTGGCGCTGCCTTTTGCCGATGCAAGCCTGGACTTGATCATTTCCCCTTCGACGCTGGATCATTTTGATGATCCGGCCGATCTGGGGCGGTCCTTGCGGGAACTGCGCCGGGCGCTGCGTCCGGGGGGGCGGTTGATCATCACGCTGGACAACCGGCAAAACATCACGGACTGGTTGTTGCGGGTGGTGAAGCGGCTGGGGTTGATTCCTTATTTTCTGGGCCGGTCGTACACGGCGGGGGAGCTGCGCCGGGAGCTTGAGGAGGCGGGGTTTGAGGTCCGGGACACCACCGCGATCCTGCACAACCCCCGTCTGCTGGCGCTTGGGGCGGTGACGGCGGCGCGGAAGCTGCGCTTGAGGCCTTTTGGCTGGCTGGTGCGGACGTGGCTGATCGGGATGCAGTGGTTTGGGCGGACGCCGCTGCGCTACCGGACGGGGAGTTTTGTGGCCGCCCTGGCAGTTCGAGGCGACGATGGGGCGGGGTCGGGGGGATCGGCGGTGGGGCATCCGGAGAACGCGGAACCGCGCGTGAGGGTCATGGTTCCACAGTGACCTGTTGAGCCGGCGACGCGAGGGGGGCGTGGGCCTCGCCGGTCGGCGTGGCCGCGGGAAGCGCGGGATTTTCGGCCGGTTCGGACCGGCCGCGTCTCAGGAGCCCCCGGGCCATGGCCAGCCCCTCGCGGATCTGCACCAGGAATGGTTTGGGATCGTCGGTTGAGAGGACGCCGAAGACTTTGGGGCGCAGATAGGGATGCACGTAATCCCGCAGGGTGAGATTTTCCCGCTTGAAGTTGCGCCAACTGTGTTTGAGATCGGAGAAGAGGTGAATCCACACGCCCTGCCATCCGTTGGGGGCGGCGTGAACGGGGCGGGCCAGAGCCTGATCCAGCCAGGCGAGATGGGCATAGTTGACGCCCGCCGCACGGGCCAGGCCGAAGGTCAGGTCCATGCGGACGTTGATCTCCAGCAGCTTGAGACGGCCGTCGCGCGGGTCAAGCTTGAATTCGGCGCAGGCCATGCCGCGATAGCCGGCGCGGCGCAGGAGCTCGACCGTGGGCTCGTGCAGCTCAGGGCGATGGGCCGTCTCGATCACCCGCGACACGCCGTATAACGGGGGGGCCTGGCGCAGCTTGCGCATCGTGAGCCCGCCGGTCGGCTCGCCGTGGCGGTCGATGTAAATCCCGTAGCTGAACAGGTTCGAATCGTCTCCCGGCACCAGATCGAACACCTGGCAGGCGATGTTCGCCTCCTCAATGCGCGGCAGAACGGCAATTAATGACGCATGATCCTCGATGACCAGCAGTTTCCTCTTAAACGTCTTCAGGAACCGATGTGTCATTGTCGGCTTGATGATGAGCGGGAATCGCAGGTCCTGGCGCCGGCCCAGCGATGTGTCGGCCGGGCCGTAATATCGGGGCATTTCCACGCCGACCTGTTCGGCCAGAAGCCGGAAGCGGTCCTTGTCGAGCATGAGCCGGGTCACGGGGTCCGGGGCGGCCAGGACGCGATAATCGGCCGAGAGCCGCTCGTGATGGCGGGCCAGCCCCTCCAGGGAGTGGTCATCGGCCGGAAGCAGCGCCCAACCGCGCCATTGTTTGGCGCGACGGTCGAGGAACTCCGGCAGAGCGTCGGGGTTGCCGCGCAACTCGAAAAGCGGGGCTTGATCGAGGCAATATTTCGAGTGCTGGGCAATGTCCCATTGCGTGGTGGTGACGACGGCCACGGGAACGCCAAGGATGCCCAGGGAGCGCACGGCATTGAGGGCGTTGGTGTAGCCGGAGAAGATGACGACGCCTGGGACGTTGCGGTTCATCCAGTGCCTCATCGTGCATTGCGGCGCGCCTGCTCCACGAGAATCCGCGCCGCTTTGCGGAAGCCGTCAAACTGCGATTCATAGCTGATGCCGAATTTCTGCTGATTCATCCTCCCCGCCTTCGTGGAGAAATGCCAGGTGCCTCCGGCGGAGTTCACTTCCGAGATAAAGAGCTTCCCGGTGTCCTGTTCGCGCATGACATCCACGCCCAGCAACGGGATATCATTGAACGCCGCCTTGTGGACCCGCTCGGCCAGAGCGATGACATCGGCGTCTTCAACCAGTCGAATACGTCGCGTGTCGCGGTATGGATATAGCCCGGTAGGCTCAAAGGCGATGTTCCGATCCCGCATCTCATCAGGATGAGGCAGAGGCTCACGGGAAGGATCGGTTTCTCGGATGTCGGCGGAAAGAGCTTGGCCAAAGAAGGTAGCCACGCGATAGTACGCGGCCCAAGGTCCGGTATAGACCAATCGCTGCACAATGAGATCAGGGGATAGCCGGGCGCTGCGGCCGACGGGAGGCTCGTAACGAACCGCATCGGTACACATCAGTCGAACACCTCCGCCGCGCGCGCCGCGCGCCGGTTTGACGACCACCACCGGCCCAAAGGATGAGAGGTCCGGTGTGTGATCTGGACTTAGAATCGCCCATGGGGCAACCGGCAGGCCGGCGGCGTCCATTCGGCGATACTCCCCGATTTTGCCAAGAGGCCGGCATTGGCACAGCGGTCCGCGCATGGGATGGAACATCGAAACGCGTTCCAGGGCCACGGAGATGGTGGGACGTGACCAGACGCATGGCCGAAGCCATGTGTGCGGCAAATCGCGGACGATCCGCAGTTGTACGCCCTCATCCAATTGCCGGACGTATTCACCGATACGCTCAAAATCAGCCGCGTGGCGGGCCTTTCTCGTCAGAATAATGAGTATCCGGCATTTTTTAGAGCATGCGGCTTCATCCGGCGCGCCGAGCCTGGAAAATGTGCCGGAAGGACTCATATGCGGCATCCTGTTCTAATCAAACATGGTTTGGACTGCGGTAAGCGAGATGCCGAGGAATCTCCATCACCATCAATATCGTCCTAAGGAAGTATCGGCATAAACCCCTGGAATGGGACGCCGTGTTTCATTGCCTCACCGCGCATGAAGGCGCGCCTGCTCCACAAGAATCCGCGCCGCTTTATGGAACGCGTCAAACTGTGATTCGAAGCGGAACCCGAATTTTTCCTGTGTCTGTCGTCCCGATCGCGTGGAAAAATGCCAGGTGCTTCCCCCGGCGTTCACTTCCGTGAGAAACAACCGTCCTGTCCCATGTTCCCGGATGATATCCGCGCCCAGCAGAGGAACATCGCTGAACGCGGCCCGGTGGGCACGCTCGGCAAACGCGATGATGTCGGCGTCGTTGCTCAAACAAACGTGCCGGGTGTCCGGATGGGGAAAAAGCGCCGTCGGATCAAGACCGATCCCGCGGTCGCCCAACTCATCCGGGTGAGGCAGCGGCGATTGCGACGCATCCGCTTCGATTTTAACGCTGAACAGAGCCTGGCCCAGGAATGTGCTCACCCGATAGTGCGCAGGTCTTGGCCCGGTATAAATAAACCGCTGGACAACCAAGTCACGGCATCGCCATGTGCCGCGATTAGTGGGTCGCTCGTACCGCACCTCCCCAGGCCGTATCAGCCGCACCCCCACCTTGCCCCCCCCAGCCGCCGGTTTGACTACCACCACGGGTCCAAATGTCGAGAGGTCCGGCAATTGACCCGCACGCAAAACATCCCACTGCGGCACCGGAATGCCGGCGGCGTCGAGCCGGCGATATTCGTCAATCTTCGTATGGGGCCAACACTGATAGAGCGGCCCGCGCAAGGGGCGAAACATCAGCAGCCGCCGCAGGGCGATGGAAAGGGTGGGGCGGGACCAGACGGCGGGGCGGAGGAAGGTCTGGGGCAAATCGGGAACGACACGCAACTGCACGTTCGGGTCCAGTTGCCGGACGTATTCTCCAATGCGCGTGAAATCCGCCACGAGGTGGGGGCGGCGGGGGCGCACGATCACGAGGATTCGACATTTGCGCGACGGGGTCGCGGCAAGCCCGTCGGATTCCGGCAGGGCATCGGACGAGGGCCAGCGCGTTGAGGCAGATGTCTGGAGAGGACTCATGCGCGGGTGGGTGAATGGATCGATAATGGTCGATGGCGTAATCGCATGGAGTGGGCTGAGTGTCGATTACAGACAATATCGGCATTAGGAGCGGGAAGGATTACGGTTTGAAAATGAGGCGGCGCCTGTGGACAGAGGGGGGAGAGGCGATATGATGATCGGCCAATTTAACGGAGAAACGTACCATTATGTCCACCACGCCGCTTCGTTTTGGGATCGTGGGGTGCGGGTCGATCGGGACCACGCATGCCGCTGTTTGTGCGCATATGCCGGAGATTGAACTGGTCGCGCTGGCCGATCCGATCGAGGAGCGGGCGCGGAAGTTTGGGGATCGGTATCAGGTGCCGCGCATTTACAAGACGCACAAGGAGTTGTGCGCGGATCCGAACATTGACGTGGTGTGCGTCTGCACCCCCTCGGGGATGCACGCGGACCATGCGGTGGAGGCGATGCGGCATGGGAAGCACGCCATCGTGGAAAAGCCGATCGAGGTGAGCCTGGCAGCGGCGGACCGGATGATCCGGACGGCCGATGAGACGGACCGGAAGCTGACGATCATCTCCCAGCACCGGTTCGACCCGGCGTCGATGCTGGTGAAGGATGCGATTGATTCGGGGAAGCTGGGGAAGATCATCCTGGCGACGGCGGAGGTGAAGTGGTGGCGGGAGCAGACGTATTATGATTCGGGGGAGTGGCGGGGGACCTGGGCTCTGGACGGGGGCGGGGCGCTGGTGAATCAGGGGGTGCATACGGTGGATGTGCTGCAGTGGCTGGTGGGGGGCGTGCGGTCGGTGTAC
>JBIQLO010000064.1:0-18871 GCA_044464175.1 Planctomycetaceae bacterium
ACGCCCGTCCCCCTGCTGCGCTTCCTGCGCCAAGGGGCGAAACTCCCGCGCCAAGCTCGCAGGGTGAGCACCGCCCCGCGATGGTGGGCGGTGCCCACCCTGCGAGCTTCCCGCTCCGTCGTCTCTGGCAACTGGCAGCTTCTGCCTACTTCCCGCCCCGCACGATCGCCACCGCATACCCCTCGGGAATCCGCACCTCGGCGAAGGTTTTTCCTTCTTTCTCCACGCGCTTCACCTGCACCTTCTCCGTCAGGTTCCCGCGCTCATCGTAGACATACGCCTTGAAGGGGCTGTCGTCCCCCCAGCCGAACAGGCCGCTGGTGTTGGTCAGGATGCGCTCCTTGGCGATCAGGTACCCGTGCCCCAGGTTGATCGGGGTGACGGGGAACATGTGGCTGGTGAGGGTCGGGTGGGTGGCGTCGATCTCCCGGCGGTACCAGTAGTAGACCGCCCCGTAGTCCAGCCCGCGCACCATGTCCCGGTAGCAGTCCACCTCGTTGCGCTCGGTCAGGTGATCCCCCAGGGCGATGGGCGTGTAGAGCTGGCTGGAGATGATGTGGCTGAAGTTGCCCGTCTCCACGAAGCGCGGGAAGCCCAGCTGCATGAACGTGCGCGTCTGGGCGGCCGAGTTGCCGATCAGCGGGCCGTAGGCCATCATCTTTTTGGCCATCCGCACCCGCCACGGCTGGCCGGCCAGCGTCACGTTGGTGATCTTGCGGATAATCTGGTGCGTCTTGGGGTCGATGTCGGCCGAGACGCCGTCCCAGTGCCCCGGGTTGTAGTCATACTTGTACGCGCTGTAGGGGACCTCATCCCAGTAGACCCCCTCCACGCCCGTCTTCTTGAGGATGTGGTCGAGCTGCTGCTCCTGCACCTTCCCCCAGCCGTTCTCATCAGTCGGCAGGAAGAGGGGCCAGAGCGGGTTGGAATAGTCCGCCTGCACCCCATCGGGGCGCAGGATGCGATCCGCCTTGAAGCGCGGGATCAGCACCTCCTTCAAAAATTTCATCGCCCGGGGATCGGGCTCCTGATACCCCACAAAGCAGTGGTAGTAGATCAGCCGCGGCAGGTCCGGGCGCAGCGCCTTGATCCGGTCGAGCATCTTCTGGCGGCTCTGGTTGGAGTTGAGCGCCTCCGGCGGCGGCGGCGGGGCCTCCTCCCCCCAGACATAGTCAAACAGCGTCGTCGAGACATACTTGACCGCCTTGTTCTTCAGATACGCCAGCAGGTGCGCATCGGTCATGTTCAAATTGAACACCGGCCCGTAGGAGGCGACAAAGACAAAGCTCCCGTCGATCTTGAAGTTCACCTTCCACGCCCGCCGCACGCGGTTGATGAAGGCGTAGCGGTCGGGGGTCTCCAGCGGATAGATGGAAAATTCCAGTTCCACCGTCTTGCCCTTGCCCACCACCAGGCGGTTGTCGCGGATGCCGACCTGGTCCCCATCCACGAACTCACTGGCCTGCGCGCGGGTGATGTCATCCTCCCCCACCCACCCCAGCGCCTCCTTGTCCCATCCCACCCAGATCGTCGGCCGCGCGCCGTCATTGGAGTTGAGCTTCTGCAGCGTCACCGGCAGCCCGGCGATGTAAAGCGAGCCGCTCTTGCGGTCCACCGTCGTCTGATGCGTGAACATCACCGGCAGATCGGCATCGGAGGTGTTGGTGAGGCGGTCGACGACCTGCAGATGATCCTCATGCCGCGTGATCGTGCGCTGGAGCTTGAAATCCTTCGCCTGGGCCGCCACCCCCTGGTCGCTCACCTCCAGCGACTTCCACTGCGAGGCCTCCCCGGCGGCCTTTTCCCCCAGCTTCGCCCATCCCGGCGCCGTGGTGGAGAATTCCGAGTCGATCACCCAGGTGCGCTGCCCCAGCTTCACCTGCAGCGCCCCGCCGGGCAGCTGTTTCCAGGCGTAATCCGGCCTGGCCGAGGTGACCGGCACAATGGTCGGGATCGGCCCGGTCGGGGCCGGCTTCAATTTCGGCGGCTCCAGCTTGGCGCTCAGCGCCTCGCTCACCCCCACCTCCACGACCAGCGGACTTTTCAGCGCCATGGTGTCGGTGATCTCGATGACGTTGCCCCCCTGCTTCTTCCACAGATCCGACACGTCAAACCGCAGCTCGAACTGGTCAATTCCCTGCGTGGCGTAGCCGGAATAGGGGGAGGCGGGCTTGTAATCCGGCCCGTAAAAGACGAACCAGCGGTTGCCCCCGTGGCTGGCGATCTGCCGCGGGCCCATGTCGATCCGCGCCAGCCGGTTGCGCACGCGCTCGAAGGTCATCGGCTGCCCGTTGACCTTCACCTCCATGATGATGTTCCCCCCCGCCACCGTCTTGTGCTCGATCCGCGCCCGGACGATCAGCTCCTTCACCCCCTGCGTGTCCAGCTTCGGCGGCACCGCCACCTTCACCGTCGATTGCGGCCCCACCTTCACATCCGACTTCACCAGCTCAAAGGCCGATTTGATCCAGCTCGGGTCCACCTTCGCATCCGGCCCGGCCAGCACCCCCTCCACCAGCCGGTTGGGGTCGCGCAGCGTCCATTTCCCCCCCGCGCCCGTGCCGATCAGGCTCATGAGCGTCTGCTGCTGCGGATCGACCTCGTTGTCCGCGTCGCTGGGCTCCAGGTCATACCCGATCTGCAACCCGCGCTGCACCTGCTGGGGCTTGATCCCCAGCGCCTCCCACGGAATCGCCGCCTCGATGTCATACCCCTCGGCCGTCTTCCGCGCCGCCACCCGCGCCCCCGGCACCGAGCGGGCCTTGGGCGTCCACTGGAACACCTCCGGCGCCACGCCCCCGGCCTTGAAGTCCCCCGGGCTCAGCCCGATCTGAATCACCTTCTGCTTGTCGCGCAGGCCCGTCTGCCGCGGCAGGTCCAGCAGGAGCATCACATGGTCCCCCTTCCACAGGTTCGACCCCGTGTAGGGCTGGACCACCACATCATCCTTGATCTTCGCCGCCACGTAGAGAAAGTTTTCCCGCCACCCCAGCACGGCCGAGCCGGACAGATCGGCATCCCCCTTCCAGGCCTCCTTCCCGAAGACGACCTGGTCCGCCCCCTTGAAGGACCGCCACCCCGGCAGCGCCTCCATCCGCTCCAGCGATCCGTTCACCGCCGGCGGCGGGTCGGCCACCTGGGGGATCCCCACGTACGTCTGCCCCCAGGCCGAAGCGCTCAGCCCCAGCCCCAGAACCATCCCCAACACCCTCGACGCTTTGGTGAACATGCCGGCCTCCCGTGACACGGGCCCGAGAACCCATGGATCCATTGAAATACAGATGCGCTCAAGAAAAGGTACAAGTCTTCTTGAAGAATTCAAGAAATAAATTTTTCATTGACACACCAGTGATACACTGTATCATCCAGGGATACACCCTTCGGCCATGCACGAAACCTTCGCCAAATTGACCGTCTCCCAGCAGTTGGTGCGGAAGATGCAGGCGCAGATCGAAAAAGGCATCTGGAAGGCCGGCGACAGCATGCCCAGCCTCCGCTCGCTGGCCGACCGGTATGGCGTGAGCCTCAACACCGTCCAGAAGGCGGTGCGGGAACTGACCGCGATGGACCTGATCGAGCAGCAGCCGGGCCAGAGCGGCATCGTCAAGTTCACCCCCCCCCGCCGCCCGGCCGCCCACCACCAGGTCGCCTGGGTGGAGGGATTCGATCCCGAGGCGGGCGACAACTACTGGGGCGAGGGGATCATGCACAGCGCCCGCGGCATCCTGGCCGAGGCGGGCTTTCGCGTCACCGTCATCACCTTCAACATCAAGCTGCCCGATCCCGTCGCCCAGGTCATGCGCCTCCTGGAGCCGATCATCGACCACATCGCCGGGCTCTTCTGCCCCGCCGCCTACGGCCTGACCCGCATCCTCGACTATGTGGAGCAAAAGGGGCTCCCCTGGATGACCGTCACGCCCCTGAGTGCCTCCATCACCCACAACTTCGTCACCGCCGACAACCTGGGGGGCGGGCGGATGGCCGGCCGCTGTTTCGCCCGGCTCGGCCTCCAGCGCCTGGCGATGCTCCACATCGGGCTGAACGAACTCTCGCCCCAGAACAAGGCCGCCGGCCTTTGCCAGGGATATCTGGAGCGGGAACTGCCTCCTCCGTCCATGGAACTGATCCGATGCCGCAACCAGGAGGAGCGCGCCGGCTACGAGGCGATGCGCAACTACCTCAAAACCCACCAGCCGCCCCAGGGGCTCTTTGCCATCGGCGACCTGCTGGCCGTGGGGGCCATCCGCGCCTGCCAGGAGGTCGGCTTGCGCGTGCCCGAGGAGATCAGCGTCATCGGCTCCACCGGCATTCCCGCCAACCGGCTGGTCTTCTCCCCATCGCTGGCCGCCGTCGCCCAGCCGGTGCGGCAGATGGGGGAGCAGGTCGGCTCCGGACTGGTTCACATGATCCGTGAGGGCATTCCCAAGGTCGCCGGGCGGTACATCCCCTGCCACTTCATCCCCGGCCACTCCTTCAATGCCCCGATCGAACTGCAGGACCGATGGGCCCGCGGCTCCGAAACGTCTGTTGACAACGCCGCCGCGCCGGCCGACGCCGGCGCGGCCCAATCTCCCTTACCTGTCGAGGTGCCACATGAACCGCTTACCTCTTCGCACTGACCTGGATCGCGCGCCTGCGGGCGGGGTCGTCGACCCCGCCGCGCTCTCGGTGGGGCCGCCCACAGCCTTCACGCTGGTCGAGCTGCTGGTCGTCATCGGCATCATAAGCATCCTGATCTCGATGCTCCTGCCGGCCCTGAACAAGGCCCGGGCCTCGGCCCAGAGCGTCTCCTGCCTCTCCAACCTGCGCCAGCTTGGACAGGCGATGCAGATGTATCAGAACAACAACAAAGGGTCTTATCCCATATACTCCACCACTATCTACGCCGGGGCTGTCGGGGGGTATGCCAACTATCAGATGGAATGGCCGCGGCAGTTGTGGCTGGAAGGATATGTGAAGAACCCCAAAATTTACGAGTGTCCCGCCTTCCCCGGGCGCGGCGTCCCCTTTAAAACCTCCTTCGACCTCACATCAGATCAAATCAATTATTACCGCACCACCTTCGGCCTCGCTACGGACGGCATATTCAACAACTCCCAGTACGGCTACAGCGATTTCCACATCGGCTCCAGCCTTCGTAATGCCAAGAGCACCGATCCCGCATGGAAGAAATACGCCCCGGCCCGCGCCTGGGAGTTAAAAAATCCCGGGAACACGATCATTCTGTGCGATTCCATTGACTACATTGCCGGGGGCACGGAAGCGCCGCGGGGCTATTATGTCGTGGACGGGTATTACCACGCCCCCCCCGGATATACCGCCGACGCCCGGCACCCCGGCCCGTCGGTCAACGTGCTGTGGGGCGATGGACATGCCACTTCGGTGGTCTGCAAGGACCGCATCAATCCTTACGGCGAGACCGGGAGCTACAGCGCCGGCTATCTGGACCAGGAAGGGATCACCAACATCTACGACTCCCCCAACCACTGGACGCGGGATGGGCGCAGTCTCAAGCAGATGGCCGACAATCCGTAGGGCTCCCCTATCAAAAAAATGCCACGGGTCGCGACATGCCGCGACCCGTGGCATTTTTTTATGGGGAAATCGACGGGGTCGATTTCGATCAATAGCCGCCCTGCTTGTGGCACTCCTCGATGACGCGGATCTGCCGCTGGACGATCTCCGGGGAGATGGTCAGGGGCTGGCCGTTGCGGAGGGTTTCGTAGAGGCTGGCGTAGAACTGGACGTTGATGGAAGGGGCGTCGGCCGGGGGCGTCCAGCTCTCCTCGGTCCACTCGTAGTCCTCCTTGTTGTAGGTGCGGCCGGCGGTGGGGGTGCGGTCGACGGGGCGCTCGGGGAGCTTGGAGAAGTCCACCGTCTTCCACCAGACGGTCTTGAGATCGCTCCGCAGGCCGCCCTTGGTGCCCATGATCTGCCAGACATCCTGCTTGTAAGCGCTGGCGGCCGTGATCTCCAGGTCGATCAGGGGCGCGCCCTTGGCCGAGAGGATCACCTTCACGTGGTCCTCGGCGTCGCCGGAGGCCAGGGCCTTGTCCATGCGGCAGAAGACCTGGGGCTCGTGGTCGCCGAACAGCACCAAAGCCTGGTCCAGGAAGTGGGGGCCGGTGTTGTTGAGCTGCCCGCCGTTGTATTCGCGGAGGGTCTGCCAGTCCCAGCGGCGGGCAAAGCCCTGGATGGAGATGCGGATTTCAACGATGCGCCCCAGCACGCCCGATTCCACGACTTCCCGAATTTTCTGGAAGACGCCCTCATAGCGGCGGTTCTGGAAGGGGGCGTAGACCTTGCCCACCTGCCTGGCCGTGTCGATCACCTGCTGCAGCTCGGCGGCCGAGCGGGCGACCGGCTTTTCACTGACCACATGCCGGCCGGTCTTGAGGGCGGCGATGCTGTGGGGCACGTGAAGCTGGCTGGGGGTGGCGACGACCAGGAGGTCCAGGTCCTTGTCGGCCAGCAGCGCCTCGAAGGAGTCATAGGCGCGGCAGCCGAATTTATCGACCGCCTCCTGGCGGCGGGCCGGGTCGGCGTCGGCGACGGCGGCGACCTTGAACTTCTCGGGCAGTTGGCTCATCGGCAGCGAGTGAAGGTTCCATCCGCTGCGTCCCAGGCCGGCGACGCCGGCACGAATTGGTTGGTTGGTGCTCATTGTTGTTCTTGCTTCTTTGTTGTTTGTGACTGGCTCGTTCAAATAACAAATTTCATTATTGTTCCACCTTGACGGTCTGGCCGGACTGGCGGCTCTGGTTGGCGGCGGCGATCATCTGCATCACCTGCATGATGTCCGTGGGGGAGGTTTCGGTTTTGCCGTTGGGCAGGGAGCGGAGGATGGCCGCCAGCAGCCCGGCGTAATAGGGCTTGGTGTCCTTGGTGATGTCGTACATCCTGGACCCCTCCTTGCGGTGGACGCTGAGGCCGAATCCGGTCTTGGTGCCGCGCAGGCCGCGGAAGGTGGCCAGGCGCCCGTCGTTCCATTCGAAGGTGCAAAGATCGCAGCCGTCGTTGCGGTAGGCGCGGGCGCTGACGCAGCCGGGGCCCATGACGCGTTGGATCATTTCGATCTGGTGGATGCCGTACCAGAGCAGGCCGGGCTGGGAGGGGATTTCGGCCATCGGGCCGTAGGTGTCGCAGCCGACGATCTCGCCGGTCTCCTCCATGGCCGCGATGGTGGACTGGGCATAGCGCAGGGCGGAGCAGCTCATCAGCGGGATGTTGTGTTTGGCGGCCAGGTCAAGCATCGCGCGGGCATCGGCGACGGTGGTGGCGAAGGGCTTGTCGATGAAGGTGGGCTTGCCGGAGGCGACGGTTTTCTTGAACAAATCCAGGTGGGCCCGCCCATCCACCGACTCGATGAAGACCAGGTCCGCGGCCTCGGCGACGGCCTGGGGAGATTCGAGCATTTTGACGCCCTGCTTGTCGCGGAGGTCGTTGGTGTATCCCTCAACGCGGTTGATACTCAGGTCGAAATCGGGGCTGCCGCCGGGAAAGGCGACGGTGACTTTGGCGCCGGGGAGATGGTTGGGATCGGAAGGGTCGTTCAACAACTTCGTGAAAGCAATCACATGCGAAGTATCCAGGCCAATCAGGCCCACACTCAATGTCTTATCGCTCATGCGGCTCCTTATGGGGTTGGTGAAAGGGGCTTAGTGTAACGGCGCGGGGGAGAAAGGCAACGGAATGGGGCCGGTCTGGGGATTAGGGCCAAGGGCATTGGTTTGCCATGAGGTGTGGCGAGTTGGGTTCGTTGGGAAATACGCGCTTTGGGTTCGGCGGGGGAAATCGTGGATTCTGAAGCGCCAGAGGGGATTTGGGTTTGGTTCGTTTGGGTTCGTTGGTCTTGGGAAAGCGACGGAGCGAGGGAGTGAAGAAGCGATGGAGGGGAGTGGATGGAAGCGGTATGGAAGCATGGGGGAATATAGGCTTATGTTAGGTGAAAGTCAAGCGGGGGGAGGTAAAAAAATTTCAGTACCGCCAGTGAGGACACTGGCGGTACTGCATCGGCCGTCGAGATCACCCACAGTTTGGAGGGAGCGCGAAGCCTGTCCTAGGGGGCCACCTCGGGGAGGACGGGGAGGTGGTAGGCTTTTTCGCCATGCTGGGTGAGGTCCAGACCGTGGTGTTCTTCGGTGGGCGAGACACGCAGGTCGCACAGGACATCGGCGAATTTGAGGAGCAGGAAGGTGCCGATGGCGGCGAATATCCAGGTGATGCCGGTGGCCAGGACCTGGTTGCCCAGCTGATGGAGGTTGCCCTCGACCAGGCCGGACTTGCCGCCGTTGATCGCGCCGACGGCAAAGACGCCGGTGAGCAGCGCGCCCAGCGTGCCACCGATGCCATGGACGCCGAAAGCGTCCAGGGCGTCATCATAGCCGAAGAAGTTCTTGACACTGGTGGCGGTGAAGAAGCAGGCGACGCCCCCGGCCAGGCCGATGATCAGAGCGAACATGGGGGTGGTGAACCCGCTGGCAGGGGTGATGGCGACCAGCCCGGCCACCGCGCCGGAGATCGCGCCCAACACGGTGGGCTTGCCGGTGCGGAGGCGTTCGACGGCGATCCAGCCCAGGGCGCCGGCGGCCGCGGCGAAGTGGGTGGCGACAAAGGCGCTGCTGGCCAAGGCGCCGGCCGACAAGGCGCTGCCGGCATTGAAGCCGAACCAGCCGACCCACAGGAGAGCGGCGCCGATGACGGAGAGGACCAGGCTGTGGGGCGGCATGTGGACCTGCCCGAGGCCATGGCGCTTGCCCAGCATCAGGGCGCAGACCAGGGCGGCGATGCCGGAGGTGATGTGCACGACCGTGCCGCCGGCGAAGTCGAGGGTGGGGATGCTCATGCCGGGCGTGGGAGAGAAGGCGTTAAAGAGGCCCCCCTTGCCCCAGACCATGTGGGCCATGGGGCAATAGACGCCCAGCAGCCAGAGGACGGAGAAGGTGAGCATGCCGGAAAATTTCATGCGTTCGGCGTAGGCGCCGCAGATCAGGGCGGGGGTGATGATGGCGAACATGAGCTGGTAGATCATCCAGGTGGTATGGGGGATCGTGGGCGCGTATTCACAGGGGGCGGCGCCGACGTCGCGGAGGAAGGCGAAATGGAGGCCGCCGATGAAGGGGGTGCCGGCGTCAAAAGCGAGGGAGTATCCGATGGTCGCCCAGACGACCGAGACGACGGCGATCAGAATGAAGCACTGCATCATGGTGGCCAGCACGTTTTTGTGCCGTACCAGCCCGCCGTAGAAGAGGGCCAGGCCCGGGGCAGTCATCATCAGGACCAGGGCGGCGCTGGTGAGCATCCAGGCGGTGTCGCCGGAGTCGATTTTTTTGGTTTCCAACACCTTTCCGGCGACGGTTCGGCCGTCGTAGATTTCGACGGGGGCGGACGCCAGGGCGGCCGATGCGCTGCCGAGGAAGGTTGAAAGAACAAGGACGAGAATCGCCAGTCGGGTTGTGCGGGTTGCTTTAAACATAGGCCTCCTATTGTGCCGCCGGGCGGTATAACAAGAGGCGTGCCAAAATGACATTAAATTTTACAAGACATTTGTGGAAATGGATTTACGTCATCAGATAAGGTAGACCAAAATTTGGGAAAGAAGAAGGGATGGTTAAAAAAGAGGCAGCGAAAAGAGGTGGAAAGGTGGATGCGCAATGGATAGGCAGACGGGAGATTGGGGGAGCCCGGTCCCGGTAAAAATAAAGACGTCAGCGCCTCACGCGGACGTCATTGCCTTTGGGCGGTAGGCTCACGGAGCGCGCGGGCCGTGCGGGTCGTTGCCTGCGCCTCGGCAGGGTACGGGCTGGGTCGCCCATGTTACGCGTGTGGGCAGGCAAGCGTATTCCACCGCATTCCACGGCGGCATCAGGTGACTTCGGCCAGGACATGGTCGGCGACGTAGATGGGGACGGAGGTGGCGATGCCCAGGGCGATGGCGTCGGAGGGGCGGGAGTCGATTTCGAGGGTGCGGCCGTTCTGGCGGATGTAGAGGCGGGCAAAGAAGGTGTGCTTCTGGAGGTCGTTGATCTCGATGTGATCGAGTTCGCCGCCCATCTGTTCGATGATGCTGGCCAGGAGGTCATGGGTGAGGGGGCGGGGATGGACGATCCCCTTGAGGCGTCGGTCGATGGCGAAGGCCTCGCTGGAGCCGATGACGATGGGAAAGGTGCGCTCCCCATCCACTTCGCGGAGGATGATGATCTGCTCCTCCTGCATCTCGCTGATGATGATCTTGTTCAGCTCCATCTCGACGGACATGGACAGACTCCTTTGAAGGGGCAAACCCACACCGGGCGCGCCTCAGCATACCAGTTTCCCGCGTGATTGGGACGCTTAAACCCACCCTGGGATTTCGTCACGGGCCGGCGGGCATGGGTTCCTTGCGGGCCTTTGTCCCGGGGACCAGGACGCAAGCGACCCACGACCCCGGATCATCCCTCTTCCATGATGGTTTCCTTGACGACTTCCTCGATGGTGGTGATGCCGTCGTAGATGGCCATCAGGCCCGATTCGCGGAGGGTGCGCAGTCCGCGTTTCTTGGCCTCGATGCGGAGGACCTGGGTGGAGGCGCGCTGGATGATCATGTCGCGCAGGTCATCGTCCAGAAGCATGATTTCGTAGATGCCCTGGCGGCCGCGATAGCCGGTGTTGTTGCACTGGTCGCACCCTTTGCCGTAGTAGAAGGTGCGGCCTTCAACGTCGTCGGGGCGCAGCTCCAGTTCCATGAGCTGTTCCTCGGAGGGGGTGTAGGCGGTTTTGCAGTTGGGGCAGAGCCGGCGCACGAGGCGCTGGGCGACGATGCCCTCGAGGGTGGCGGTGACGAGGAAGGGCTCCATGCCCAGATCGAGCAGTCGGGCGATGGCGCTGGGGGCGTCGTTGGTGTGGAGGGTGGAGAAGACCAGGTGGCCGGTGAGGGAGGCCTGGATGGCGATTTCGGCGGTTTCGCGGTCGCGGATTTCGCCGACGAGGATGACGTCAGGGTCCTGACGGAGCATGCTGCGGAGGATGCGGGCGAAGGTGAGCTCGATTTCCGGGCGGATCTGGCACTGGATGATGCCGTCGATGTCGTATTCGACCGGATCCTCGGCGGTGATGAGCTTGGCCGAGGGGTCATTGAGCTCGCGGAGGGCGGCGTAGAGGGTGGTGGTCTTACCGGAACCGGTGGGGCCGGTACAGACGACGATGCCGTTGGGCTTGTGGATCAGGGCGCGGAGCAGCTTGGCGTCATCGTCGCGGAGGCCCAGCTTGTCCAGGTCAAGGCTGACGTTGGAGCGGTCGAGCACACGCATGACGACGCTTTCGCCGAACATGGTGGGCAGGACGCTGACGCGGAGGTCGATGGGCTGGTTGTTGACGCTCAATTCGATGCGCCCGTCCTGGGGCATTCGGCGCTCGGCGATGTCGAGGTTGGCCATGACCTTGATGCGCGAGCTGATGGCGGCGGCGATGTGGGCCGGCGGGGGCATCATCTCATACAGCACGCCGTCGATGCGGTAGCGCATCTTGAACTCATCCTCGAAGGGCTCGAAATGGATGTCGGAGGCCTTGTCCTTGATGGCCTGGAGGAGCACGAGGTTGATGAGCTTGCGGACGGGGTTGGAGTCGGCGGCCTCCTTAAGGGAGTCGAGGTCGATGGATTCGCCGCGGTCCTTGAGGTCCTTGAGGTTGTCGTCCTTCTGCAGCTCGCCCAGGATTTCGCCGATGCCCTCGGCGGCGGCCTGGTAGTGCTTGTTGATGAGGCGCTCGATCTGCTCGCCATCGGCGATCTTGGCGGTGACGTTGTAGCCCATGAGGGAGCGCAGGTCGTCCAGGGCGCGGAAGTTTTCGTGGCTGGCCATCGCCACGGTGAGTTTTTTGGTGGCGGGGTCGAAGGTGAGGGGCAGGACCTTGTTGGTGGTGGCGATCTGGGCGGGGACGGCCTTGATGGTTTCGGGGCTGATTTCGACGCCGTCGAGATTGATCAGTTCATAACCGCGTTGGGCGGCCAGGGCGATGGAGAGATCGGCCTCCTTGATGTAACCCAGGTCGATGAGGATGCGGCCCAGGGCGCCGCCCTTGCTCTTCTGGAAGGTGAGGGCCTCGACGATCTGCTCGCGGGTGGTCTTGCCCATCTTGGTCAGGACGCGGCCGATGGGGCGGCCCTGGAGCTGATCCACGGGGGGCATGTCCCCCGGGCCGGGAGGGGCGGCCGGGGTGGCGGGCTTAGAGGGCGCGGCCGGGGCGGCGGGCTTGGCGGAGGCCGATCCGTTGGCGGGCGCGGCGGGTTTGGCGGCCGGAGGGGGGAGGCGCGTGACCGGCACGCCGACGCGCGGGGCCTGGGGCTTATGCGGCTGGCCCTGGCCCGACTTGCGGGGGTCGGGGGTGGCGGGTCCAACGGGGGGTGTGGTGGTGCGGGACATAACAACAAACCTTTCTTTATCGTGGGGCGGGGTTGATCCCGCCCTGCGTTACTTCTTGCCCTGGAGCGCCGCCATGCGAGCCCGGTTGGCGGCGATCTGGGCCTGGCGTTCGGCGTCATTGGCGCCGCCGCTGCCGCCGCCGCTGCCGTTGGGGCCGGCCCCGCCGGAGGAACCGGCGGACTGGTCGGCGCTGGCGGCCATCAGGGCGGTGTCCTCCTCCTTGCCCGTGGCGATGCCGTTGCGCTGCATCTTGTCGATCATCTGGCCGGGCTGCTTGCTCTTGTCGATCGCCTCCTCAGCGCTGATCTTGCCGGCCTGGAAGAGCATCCAGAGGTTGTCATCGAGCAACTGCATGCCGTAGCGTTTGCCGGTCTGGATTTCCGAGTCGATGCGGAAGCTCTTGTTTTCGCGGATCAGGTTCTGAATGCCGGGGGTGACGTACATGAACTCGTAGGCGGCGACCATGCCGTCGGTGTCGATGCGGGGACACAGGGCCTGGGAAAGCACGGCGATCATGTTGTTGGCCAGCTGGACGCGGATCTGCTCCTGCTGGTCGGTGGGGAAGGCGTCGATGACGCGGTTGATGGTGGAGGCGGCGCCGGAGGTGTGGAGGGTGCCGAAGACCAGGTGGCCGGTTTCGGCGGCGGTGATGGCGGCGGAGATCGTCGCCAGGTCGCGCATTTCGCCCACGAGCATGACGTCGGGGTCCTGGCGCAGGGCGCGGCGAAGGGCCTCGGCGAAGTCGGGCACGTCGACGCCGATTTCGCGCTGGACGACGACGCTCTTTTTGTGCTGGTGGTAGTATTCGATCGGGTCCTCCATCGTGATGATGTGGCGATCGAAGTTTTCGTTGATGTAGTTGATCATGCAGGCCAGCGTGGTGGTCTTGCCCGAGCCGGTGGGGCCGGTGACCAGGAAGATGCCGCGCGGGCGGCGGCAGATCTGCTTGGCCATTTCCGGCAGGCCGATCTGCTCGAAGGTGAGAATGTTGTTGGGGATTTTCCGCAGCACGAGGCTGGCGAAGCCCTTCTGCTTGAAGATGGCGACGCGGAAGCGGGCCTCTTTTCCATAGGCGAAGCCGAAGTCGCCCGAGCCAGTCTCCTCGAATTCCTGCTGGATGCGCTCGGGGGTGATCGACTTCATCAGCGCCATCGTGTCCTCGGGCTCGAGCACCTTGGTCTGCAGCTCGCGCATGTGTCCGTGGAGGCGCAGCACGGGCGGCTTGCCGACGGCCAGGTGCAAGTCGCTGGCGCCGCGTTTGACGGTGGTTTCCAGAAGCCGGTCAATCTGAATTGTGGCCATATATTAAATCCTTACCTCGTCTTTCGATCCTCCAGGCGAATAAACGCCGGTCGAAAGTTATCGCCTACCCAAGCCGAAAATTCTCTCTCCAATTCACCTTCTTCTTTCGCTATACACTCGTGGCATAAATGCCGCTGCTGCATCTGTCCGTCTTTGATCTCCGTCAAATGGACATCGGCGGGCCTGCGGCATTTTTCGCATACCTCGACCATATAACGTCAACCCGTCACAATTCCTTCCACCTGGGCGACCTTCACGACCTCCTCGGCCGTGGTGGTGCCGGCCAGGACCTTCAGCCGCCCGTCGGCCAGGAGGCTCTTCATGCCGCTGGCCAGGGCGGCCTTGCGGAGCTTGTTGGTGGGGACACGGCTGAAGGCCATTTCCCGCAATTCGTTGTTCATCTGCATCAGTTCAAAGATGCCCAGGCGCCCCCGGAAGCCGGTGGCGGAGCAGTAGTCGCAGCCGCGCGGCTTGTAGAGCTTTTTGTCCTTGAGGTCGTCGGGGTTGATGCCGGCGAGCTTGAGCCACATGGGGTCGGGGTCCTCATCCACGACCTTGCACTTGGGGCACAGGACGCGCACCAGGCGCTGGGCCATGACGGCCTGAATGGAACTGGCGACCAGGAACGGCTTGATGCCCATGTCGATCAGTCGGGTGATGGCGCTGGGGGCGTCGTTGGTGTGCAGCGTGGAGAAGACCAGGTGGCCGGTGAGGGCGGCCTGGATGGCCACCTCGGCCACCTCCATGTCGCGGATTTCGCCGACGAGGATGATGTTGGGCGCCTGGCGGAGCATGGCGCGAAGAATCTTGCCGAACGTCAGCCCGATGTTCTCGCGCACCTGGCACTGATTGATGCCGGCGAAGTTGTATTCGACCGGGTCCTCGGCGGTGATGATCTTCTTGTCCGGGCGGTTGAGCTCATTGAGCGCGCCGTACAGCGTGGTGGTCTTGCCCGAGCCGGTGGGGCCGGTGACCAGAAAGATGCCGTTGGGGCGCTTGATAATCTTTTGAAACTGCTTGTAGTCATCCTCCTCGAAGCCCAGGTTCTGGATGCCGATGCGCACCGAGTCGGGGCGCAGAATACGCAGCACGACCGACTCGCCGTGGTAGGCGGGCAGGGAACTGACGCGGAAGTCGATGTTGGCCTTGTCGATGTTGAGCTTGATGCGCCCGTCCTGGGGAAGGCGCTTTTCGGCGATGTCGATGCCGGCCATGATCTTGAGGCGGCTGATGAGGGGGCCCTTCATCTTCAGGGGGATGCGGTCGCGCACGACGCACTCGCCGTCGATGCGGTAGCGCACCTGGATGCGGTCCTTCATCGGCTCGATGTGGATGTCCGAGGCGCGGTTGCGGACGGCCTCGGTGATCATCGCCTGCACGAGCTTGATGATGGGGGCCTGCGTGGCGTCGCCGGCGTCCTCGCCCATGCCCGTGATGTCGATGGACTTGTCGATGGAGCGGTCCACCGACTTGTCCATGGAGCGGTCCATGGATTTGTCCATGGAGGAGGCCAGGCGGTCGAGCGTGGCGTCCATCGTCTTGTCGATGGTGCCGCGCGCGGTGGTGTTGAACATCTCATCCTGGATGCTCTTGATGCGCCCCTTGCTGGCCAGGACCGGCTTGAGTTCCTTGTTGAGGCGGAAGCGGAGAATGTCGAGCATCTCCAGGTCCAGGGGGTCGTGGATGGCGACCTTCATGCGCCCGTTTTCCGAGCCCAGGGGCAGGATCAGATGCTTGCGCATCAGATCGTCGGGAATCAGTTCGGCGGCGTTGGGAGGGACGGAATCCTTCTCCAGATCGAAGTATTCCATGTTGTACTGGGTCGCCAGCGCCTTATAGACATGGGTTTCAGTACACAGGTGCAGATCGATCAGGGCCTCGCCCAGACGCAGGTTCTTGGTTTTGGCGTGTTCCAGCGCCTTCTGGACGTCCGCGGCGGTGAGAATCCCCCATTCCACCAGAATCTCCCCCAGCTTCTTTTGGGTTCTTGCCATGAGTGTCAATCCCGGTTGCTGAATTATCGTGCGTTTTTCCGGCCCGGCTGGTTCCCTGCCTCCTTCCCACCCTGCTTCTGCGGCATTTCCTTCCAGGGGCGCGGACCGGGCCGGTTCCAATCGCCATGGTTCCCGATGTGACAGGTAGTCTACCCCGTTGCATCGGCAGCCACAAGGAATTTTTAATAATACGTCGCCCGCGGAGGGAGGGTTCCGGTCAAGCGGCCCGAAGGAGTGTGACAGGATGGAGGGAGGGAATTGACGGGCTGGAGCAAAACGCCTGGGACGCCCCAGATCGGCGGGCCCGCCAATCTGCGCTTTGGGCATGGCAGCCGCACAGGTCCTGGAGGACCACAACCTGTGGCACCCGGATTTTTCTGCCCGTAAGTGTGGGGCCAGACCCAATTTATGAGTTTTTCTGGCACATTCCCAGCCGGGCCTGGGCGCGCTTCAGGTACATTTCGTACTCGTGGCGGTCATCCTGGTGCATGTCGTACTGGTTCCGCTGCTTCTCCATCTGATCGACGCGGCTGAGGATCTGGGCGTAGTCGCTGAAGGGGATGCGGTTGGGCTGATCGT
This sequence comes from Planctomycetaceae bacterium, assembly GCA_044464175.1. Lineage (GTDB taxonomy): Bacteria > Planctomycetota > Phycisphaerae > Tepidisphaerales > Tepidisphaeraceae > JBIQLO01. The sequence continues at coordinate 16,274 of JBIQLO010000064.1, forward strand.
CGTTCAGGTCGGACTTGTCGTGCCCCTGGGGCAAGGCCTTGAGGAGGATGTCCTCATCGACATAGTGCTGAAGGATGATCTGCTGGTTCTTGTAGATCGCCTGCTGATAGGCCCCGGCCGCCTCCTTGAGCAAGGCGGCCTTCTCCTGCCCCTTGGCGCTGATGGCCTTGAGGTAGGCCAGGTCGCCCGAGAGGAGGTGGTCCATCATCTTCAGATGCTCAATGTGGGCCAGATAGGTGAAGAGATTGATCTTGTACTTGTCCAGATGCCGCCAGTATTCCTTCTGGGCATCCTTGATCAGGTGGAGCGTGCGCTGGGCGCTCCACACAGCGCCGTCGTACGCGGCGGTGTCATTCACCGTGGCATCGGGCGCGAGGGTGGCGTCGGCCGTCTCCATCTCCAGCCGCTCGGAGGGGATCGGCTTGCCGAACGCCTGCAGCTCGAAGCGCCGCTCGCGGCCCCAGTCGGCCTCGGCCCACCCCTTGAGCGCCAGGGCGGGGCGGCTGTCGATGACCAGGTCGGATAGCTGGATGTGGCGCTGGCCGTGGGACTGCATGACCTGGGCGCGTTTGTAGTAGTTGTACGCCAGGGCCAGGGGGGAGAGGCCGTAGGGGAACGGCTCGTACGGCTGGAGATACTGGAGCTCGGCGCCGGTGTTCCACTCCTCGCCCGGCTTCAAATCGCTGGGACGGGGGCGGGTGACTTCCAGGTACTGGGGCAGAATGTTTCCCTTGGCGTCCAGCATCGGGTCCAGTTCGAGCCGGCGCCAGCCCGGATCGCCCTTGCGGAGCTTCTGCGGATCGACATGCGGCTTCGTCTCCTCGCGAACGCGGCGGCGGTAGTAGTCCTTTTCCGCGCTGTTGCCCAGCTTGTCAAAGTAGACCTGGGCGATGGCGGCGACGATGTTGATGTCGTTGGGACGCTGGCGATCGACGCTGTGGGCGTAGTCCAGGGCCCCCAGGATGGTCAGATACTTATTGGAGAGGCTGGCCATCTGGACCGAGAGGTTGTAGGCCTTGTTCCAGATTTGAAACAGGTGGACGGTGTCGAACTCCGGCTGCAGCAGGCGAATCCACTCGATCTGGGTCTCGACCCCTTCGAGGTTGTGCTCGTTCTTCTGGGATTCGCTGTTCATCCAGAGGAACATGACCAGCGGCCCGCGCAGGCCGCCCAGCAGCAGCGCCAGGGCGAAGCTGTTCATGCGGCTGACGGAGGAGCCGGAGGCGTAGGAGGGGCCGCGATCGCCGTAGATCGCCTGGTTGCGATCGTACTGGACCCACTGGCGGGTGGCCGCCGATGCGGCCAGGGCGACGATGAGGACCACGGCAATGAGAATACGCCCTCGCTTCACGGCGCAACCTCCTTGTTTTTGAGGATGACATAGGCGGCCACCCCCAGCGGCAGGCCGAACATCAGCAGCACCTGGAGCGATTCGAGCAGGACCGACGCCGAGACGCTCACGCCCTGGGCGATCTGCTCGGTGGAGGCGAACTTGGAGATATCCGGCAGGACCACCGCCATGCCGTTGAGCGCTTTGGCCATGGCATCCACCGACTTGCTGACCACTTTGGCGGTGCTGGGGTCCTGGAAGCCGAAATCAGTCACAATGTAATTGCCCGCCCCCGGTCCCAGTGAGTCGCCCAGTTGCTGGACGCCCCAGTGACCCAGAAGGATCACCAGCGTCAGCACGACGGCGATGGGCCAGGAGACAAAGGTGCTGCAGAAGATCGCCACGACGATGACCAGGATCGCCATGAGCCACATGATCAGCAGGCTCTTGAAGAGGTTCCAGACAAAGGGCTGGTTGGCGGTGACCATGCGAAGGGAATCCGCCCGCAGTCCCAGCCAGTGCCCGCTGGTCCGCGACTGAATCTCCACGTCGAAATTCCCGCCGGCGACGGCCTCGGCCGGGACGCTGATATAGGTGGTCCGCATGCTCTCGGGGCGGGCGATGACGGCGGGGAAGCGCTTGCCGCTGCCGAGGTTGTGGAACACCAGCGACACATCGGTGATGTCGGAGCGGGTTTCGCTGGCATCCTGGTCACGCTCGATATTGGCGCGCATCTCAAAGGGGACCTGCCCCTGGGTGATATCGGAAGTGTTGCTGTCGCGGAAGCGGTAGACGGCCGTGGCGGTCTGGCTTTCTCCGCCGCGCAGCTGCTCGCCGTAGGTGCCGCTGCGCCCGCGGAAGATGGGAGCCGCCGGCTCGGCCGGGTTGTCGGCCGAGGGGGCGGGATTGAGGATCCGCCCCGGCGCGCCGTTGATGCCGGGGATGTACAACTGCACCGGCCGAGGCCCGACCTTGTAGGTCACGCCCTCGCCCACGCCCTCCACCATGACAAAGACACGCAGCTTTCCGTCGGGGGGAATGTGCTGGGCCATCGACATCGTGTGGTCGGGGCTAACGTAAAGCTGGGCGGGCTGGCCCGAGGCCAGCGGCGGCAGATCGGCCGGCTTGCCATCATTGAAGTAGTTGGGAGCGACCAGGGTATATCGGTGGGAACTGAGCAGCTGAACCTGAACGCGCGGCGTGGCGACCTTGGGCGCCGGGGCGGGCGGTTCGGCCGCGGGGGCGGTGGTCGCGGCGGTGGTGGGGGC
>JBIQLO010000065.1:0-18617 GCA_044464175.1 Planctomycetaceae bacterium
CCATTTACCCCTGACCCCATGACATCCCCCCTTCCCCCCGCTATCCTCTCCCTCATGCCCCTTGAAATCCTCCCCAGCATGGACCTGCGCTCCGGCCGGATCGTTCGCCTCCAGCAGGGCGACTACGCCCGCCAGATCGACTACGACGCCGACCCCCTCGCCACCGCCGCCCGCTTCAAAGAGGCAGGCGCCCGTTGGATGCACCTCGTCGATCTCGACGGCGCCAAGGAGGGAACCCCCCAACAAACCGACCAGATCGCCCGCCTCATCGCCGCTTCCGGCCTGAACGTGCAGGTCGGCGGCGGCATCCGCACCGCCGACGACATCCGCCGCCTCCGCGCCGCCGGCGCTCAACGCATCGTCGTCGGCACCGCCGCCTTTGAAAACTGGGACTGGTTCAAATCCCTCGTTCACCAGCCCGAATTCGCCCAGCACCTGGTCCTGGCCATCGACGCCAAAGAGGGCATCATCGCCACCCGCGGCTGGACCGCCTCCAGCGGCCGAAAAGCCGCCGACGTCGCCGCCGAAGTCACCGACTGGCCCCTGGCCGCCCTCCTCTATACCGATGTCGCCAAGGATGGCATGCTCGCCGGCCCCAATCTCGACCAGACCCGCCGCCTGGCCGAAGCCGGCCGCGTCCCCGTCATCGCCTCCGGCGGCGTCGGCAACCTCACCCATATCCAGCAACTGACCCAATTGCCCGTCTGGGGCGCGATTGTCGGACGAAGCCTCTACGAAGGCACGCTGGACCTCGCCCAGGCCATCTCCCTCGCCGCCCGATAATAAAATCCCCCAACTTCCCGAAATTCACAGTTGCTTTTCGGGGCAAATACATCATATTCTAACTTTGGTCAGCGAGTCGGCCAGGTGCCGTCGGCGCTGGGTGCGGTCGGAAACTGCTGTTTTGTTCCGGCTGAGGGCGAGGACCCCATCTCCTCGCGGCCGATGGAATCAAAACTTCGCCAGAGCATGAAAAAGACCCTTAGAAGGTCTGTCCCCTGATGGTTGGTTGTGGACGGTCTGCGGCCGGGCTGAGTCTATCGCACCCGACGCCCCGTCCCAGAACCATGCGGATCGGTCGGCGACAAAGTTCCCCGGCCAAATGTCCGAATGATGGAGACAGGGGAGCGTGTTGTTATGTCTTTCCGCTACGGCGATCTATCCTGGGACTCAGCCGACACGCTCAACGCGCCGACGGAAGAGGTACGGACCGTCTTCCGACCAAACACCCGCTCCCCCCACAAACACACCCCCCTCCCCACCGTCCGCCTCCGCGGTGTCAATCTCCACGCCATCACCGAAGCCGGCTGCATCCAGCACGTTCTCAACGCCTTGGACCAGGGCCACGGCGGTGTTGTCGTCACCCCCAATCTCGACCACCTGCGCCGATGCCTCAAGGACATCCGCTTCGGCGCGCTCGTGGCCGAGGCCGATCTGGTCGTCGCCGACGGCATGCCCCTGATCTGGGCCAGCCGCCTCCAGGGCACTCCCCTGCCCGAGCGGGTCGCCGGGTCCGACCTGATCTCCAGCCTCAGCGCTGCCGCCGCTGAAAAGGGACGGTCTATCTTCCTGCTCGGCGGCGCCCCCAACACGGCCGAAGGCGCCGCCAGGGTGCTCCAGCAGCGCCATCCCAATCTCAAGATCGCCGGCACCCACTTTCCCCCCATGGGATTCGAGGAGGATGACAAGGCCATCGAGGCGATGATCGCCCAGCTGCAGGCCGCCAAGCCCGATATTGTTTACGTCGCCCTCGGCTCCCCCAAGCAGGAACTGCTCATCGAGCAGCTCCGCCGCCTGCTCCCCCAGGCCTGGTGGCTGGGCGTGGGCAACAGCTTCAGCTTCCTGTGCGGCCACGTTCCCCGCGCGCCCCTCTGGATGCAAAAAAGCGGGCTCGAATGGGCCCATCGGCTCATCCAGGAACCGCGGCGGCTCTTTAAGCGATATGTCGTCGTCGGGCTCCCCTTCGCCGTCTCCATGCTGGCGGTCGCCATCAGCCAGCGGGCCGCCCGGCGATTCAGTAAACGCGCGGAACCGGCCATGTTGCCCCCCACCCCCGCGCCGCAGCCGGTGGACGCCCCAGTCCCCGTTGCCCCGGCCGCCGCGTCCCCGCATGCCAACGGCAATGGCCGCCACGCCGTGCACACCAACGGCAAGGCCCACGCGCCGATCGCCCCTTCCCGCCGATCCGAGCAGGATGCGCTGCGCCGCCTGCGGGGCCTGATCCTCCTGGGCGGCTCGCTCCGTCCCACCTCCCTCAGCACCAGCATCGGACGCTCCATCCTCGACCTGCCCGTCGATGAGCGGGGCTCGATCCTCCAGCATTGGTGCTTGCAGGCCGCCGATCTGGCCAAGGCCGCCGCCTTGGATTCCCTCCCCATCCGCGTGCTGGTCGATCAGGTCTCCCCTCAGCCGGTGAGCCTTGCCGCGTCCGGTCCCTGTCCGATCCGGGTGGAGCAGGACCGCTCTGAATACCGCGGCACCGGAGGCGTCTTGGGCGACCTGGCCAACGAATACGGGAAAGACGACCTGGTGCTGATTGCCAACGCGGCCCAGATCATGCTCGATCCGCTTACCGCCATTGCCACCGCCCTGGATCGGTGTCAGGGCGAGGTCAGCCTCGTCGCCCACGAGGATGGCACGCCGGGTGGCTTGATGCTCCTGAACGGAGCGGCATTGCGGCTGATTCCCCAGGGGGGCTTTGTGGACATGAAGGAGCAGGCGCTGCCGCTGATCGCCTCGCACATCGAGGTGGGCGTGGTCCATCGCCGCCGCCCCACGGGACTGCCGATTCGCACCCTTGACGACTACATCAACGCCCTGCGACAGCACCACGGACGCCGCGAGGGCAAGCGGCCCAGCACCGATCCCCTGGCCGAAGGATGGCGCCCCATCTTTTCGGTCATTGAGCCCGGCGCCGTGGTCGATCCCCTGGCCCGGATTCATGACTCGGTGGTGCTGGCCGGCGGACGGGTTGAGGCCGGCGCGGTGCTCGTACGATCGGTCGTCTGTCCCGGAGGCACCCTGCGGAAGGACCATCAGGCGGTGGATCAGTTTATAACCTTGGACAAGAACGCGTCGAGATGGCGGAACTAAGGCGTTTTCCGTAGTCTCGCGTCCCTGGTCCACAGCCTGAAATCGGACCACGGACCTTGGTCTACGGACAGCGAACGAACCATGAGCGAGCAATCCCTCATTAGTGATCACTGGAACCGATGGCACATCCTCCTGGCGGTGGTGCTGGCGGCCGTGGGCGTCTATGCCACCCGCGAGGCGTGGGCCGATATTTTCCACATCGCCTCCACCGACGAGGAATACAGCCATATCTTCCTGGTCCCCATTGTCATGCTCTGGCTGATCTGGGTCCGCCGGATGCGCGTCCGCCACTGCAAACCCGCCTTCACCCTCCTGGGCCCCATCGTCGTGGGGCTGGGGTGGATGGCTTCCTATTACGGCTTTTATCGCCTCAACGCCGCCAAAATCGACGCCATGACCGGTCCCATGCATGTCCTGTTCACGGCCATGTACGGGTGCCTGCGCCTGGTCCACCTGCAGCACATGGGCCAGACCATGTGGCACATTGGGGCGGTCCTGGTCGTCCTGGGGTGCGTCCTGTCCGTGCTGGGCAAGAATGTCCTGTTTCGATTCTTTCCCGCCGTCCTGGTGCTGGTCTTCGTCATTCCGGTTCCCGGCATGATCCGCCAGAGCATCGCCCTGCCGCTGCAGGCATGGCTGGCCCAGATTTCCCAGGTTCTCCTGGAGGTCCTGGGCGTGGAAGTGGCACGGACCGGCAACCAGCTCATCGTCAATCACACCCCGGTGGCGATCGCCGAAGCCTGCAATGGCCTGCGCATGGTCTTTGCGCTGATTCTTGTGGTATATGCCTTTGCGTTCGGCTTGCCACTGCGCAACGGCGTGCGCGTCCTGCTGCTTTTGGCCAGCCCGCTGGTGGCGATGTTCTTCAACATTATCCGCATCCTCCCCACCGCCCTCCTCTACGGCTACGAGTCCCGTTCGGTCGCCGATGCGTTTCACGACTATGCTGGGTGGATGATGTTGCCGATAACATTTGCAACGCTTTATGGATTGATCAAACTGTTAAAATGGGCGATGGTGCCCGTGACAAAATATACTTTGGCGTCACAATAGAGAATCTATAGCCGTTGTAGGGGCTGAGTTGTCTCGGTCGCCCGTTCGCCGAAAATGAGGCCTCTTGGAGGCATAAGGTCATGAAGATACGACATTTGGGAGCCATTTCGATCGCCCCCCTGCTGTCCATGGGACTGCTGGTGGGCATGATTGGGCAGACCAGCGGCCATGTGAAGCCGGAGGATGTCGAGCCGTTCCACAAGCGGGCGCACGATGAAATCGCCAGCTATCCCTATTACGTGGGCACCTGGGTCGGGCAGGATGAAGAGGTGACGCAGGCGGCCGTGCAATTACTGCGGCCCAACTACATCCTCAGCCGCCGATACACCAACACCTCCGGGCACGGTCCCGCCCCCTATGGCAGTTTCCAGATACTGATCGTCCAGTGCCGCGACTCCCGCGACATGCTGGGTCACTACCCGCCGGTCTGCTATCCCGCCCACGGCCAGACCCTCGTCTCGGAAACGCCGCGCGACTGGCACATTGGCGACCTGACCATCAAGGGAACGGAGTATCACTTCTCCTATCGCAGTGCCGAGCAGGGCCTGCTCAAACGCGTGGTTTACAATTTTCTGATCATCCCCGGCCGCGGAATCGCGCGCAACATGGATGCCGTGATGGCCGCCGCCGAGGATTATCAGGAACGCTATTACGGCGCGGCGCAATTTCAGCTGGTTTTCTCCGGAACCCTTTCGCAAGAGGACCGGGATTCGATTATGGAAAAGGTGGTCGGGGAGCGCCCCGACATCATCAAGGCGCTGATGTCCGGAGGGATTCATGGCAAATGAGATTCAACGTTCGCAGGGTTCGTATCTTCCGGCCGCCAGTGATGAGCCGTGGGCTCAGATGAGCGCGCCGGGGACGGACCCGTCACAGCAGTCACTCAAGCGGCTGCATCGCTTGTTCCGCGGACGCTATCTCCTGGCAATCGGGCTGGCCGTCCTGTTCGGCATGGGCGGCGGGCTGATTGGTTTCCTCTGCGCCAAGCCGGAATGGCGCAGCGTCGGACTGGTCCAGATCGATCCGGTGATCCCCAATCCCGGCAGTTCCATCGACGTGGTGCGCCCGATGTGGGAGCAGTTCATCCGATCCCAGGAGGCGATGATCCAGAGCCAGGACGTCATCATCACCGCCATGGGCAGCGATGAGTGGCGCAGCACCAAGCGGGGCATGACCCCCACCGAAATCAGCGATTTCACCAAGAAGCTCGACGTCGCCTGGTTGCCCGGCACCTCCCTGATCCGCGTCTCCTTCACCGATCCGAACAAGTCGGTACCCCAGCTGGCCACCCGATCCGTCATTCTCGCCTACCAGCGCAAATTCGCGGATCAGGACACCAATGAACTGACTCAGAAGCTCAATCTCAACGACTCCAAGCGCCGCGATCTGGAGCGGCAGTTGAAGGAGAAGCAGGACCTGATTCTCACCTACGGCCAGACGCTGGGCACCGACACGCCCGAGCAGTACGTGGACCAGCGGCTCCAGGATTATGCCCACCTCCAGGCCCAGTTTAACCAGTCGGAAATCCAGTACACCATCGCCCTCCAGCAGCTCGAGACGCTGGAGAAGATGAAAAAATCGGCCGCCACGCAGCCCACGCAGATGTCCGTCGAACAGATGGCCGCCGTAGACCCCGGGCTGGCTTCGTTGATGAACCAGCGTGACCAGCAGGAGACGTCCCTGGAACTGCTCCGCCGCCGCTATCTGCCCAACCATCCTCAGGTGCTGGACGCCAAATTGCGACTGGAGGACCTGGACGAGCGTATCAAGGAACGGGCCAAACTGTTCCGCACGAATGGCGGCCCGCCGCTCATGACCGATACCGGGCAACTGATCACCTCCCAGTACGTTCAGAGCCTCAAAATCCGCGCCGATGTGCTGCGGCAGAAGGTGGAGGAGATGAAGCAGACCACGCAGGACTTGGGGCGCATCCGTCTCCAGATCACCGCGGCGCGCAATGACATCGAGAGCCTCCAGTCGGAGCTGAAGGAGGTTGAGACCACCATCGAACGGCTCAATACCCAGCGCAGCTTCAGCAACAAAATCCGCATCGCCAGCTACGGCGACACCCCCTATGTGCCGGTCTTCGACAAGCGCAAGCAGTACGCCGCCATGGGCTTTCTCGGCGGCGCGGCCCTGCCCATCGCCCTGCTGCTGCTGATCGGGCTGATCGACCAGCGCTATCGCTACAGCGATGACGCCACCGAGACGGGCCTGGGCGGCATCAATCTGCTGGGCATCCTCCCCAACCTGCCGGACCTGCTGACCGACCCGGACCAGGCCGCCATCGCCGCCCACTGCGTCCACCAGATCCGCACCATGTTGCAGATCAACGGCGCGCAGCGACGGCAGGTCTTTGCCGTCACCAGTGCCACGCCGGGCGATGGCAAGACCAGCCTCAGCCTGGCGCTGGGCCTCAGCTTCGCCGCCAGCGGGTCGCGTACGCTCCTGATCGACTGTGACCTGGTCGGCGGCGGATTAACCGCCCGCTTGAATATGTCCGCCCCCACCGGCGTGCTGGAGGCGATCAACACCCGTTCCCTGATGGAGTATGTCCGCCCGACCGACATCGCGGACCTCTCCATCCTCCCCCTGGGCGATGCCCATACGCATCACGCCAGTTCCCTCTCGCCGGCCGCCCTGCGGCGTCTGGTCGACGAAGCGCGCAAGCACTTCGACACCATCCTCGTGGACACCGGCCCGATCCAGGGCAGCATCGAGGCCTCCTCGGTCTGCGCGGCGGCCGACGGCGTGGTGCTGGTCGTGGCCCGCGGCCAACAGCGCCCGCAGGTGGACCGTGCCATGGCCCACCTCCGCGCCATCGGGGCGAGCCTGGCCGGCGTCGTCTTCAACCGCGCCCAGTCGCGCGATTTCGACCGCTCGGTCAACCGGCTCTCGCTCTCGCGTTCCATCGCCCGCGGCAACGGGCACTCCACCGCCCCGGCCAACGGGCGGAGTTCCGGACGGTTCGGACCGGTCGCCAAGGCCGTGGCCACCAGCTACAAAGGACCCAACGAAGGCAATCCGATTCAAGATCATGACCAGGATTGAGCCCGCCAGTGCGACGGTTGCGACCGATGCGCCGGCGGCAACGTCGGCGGCGCCGCTGGAGATGCGCACCATCTGGGGCCTGACGCCGCTGCAGCTCTACACCCGCTATTGGGCCGCCCACGGCGTCCAGGTGGTCATGCAGGGAGAAGCCTCCCAGATCGTCCATAATGCAGAATTGTTCCTCCTGAGCGATCCGCGTTCCCTGGCCATTTTCAAGCTCTGGCAGGTCATCGATGTGCTGAACTGGATCGATCCCCAGGTCCTGTTCGTCCGTCTCCACGACACGCGCGAACGCCGCTACCGGGAAATGGTCCTCACCGACGAACATGATCGCTTCGTCGGCTTTCGGCGGCTCTACGATGTCGCCGACTCGCGCCTGGCCCGCGTGGCGCTGACGCCCGACCGCGAAATCGCCCAGCTCTGGCAGTCCGCCGCCGATCCCCAGGCCGGCTGGCGGCGACTCCGAAAGTTCATCCCCCGCATTGACCGTGTCACCCTCTCGGTGGAGGGAAACGTCTACGATCGTGGCTCCGACCGCGATGTGGCCCTCTTCCTGCATGGATTGATGCACCAGTGGAAGCGCCCCGACGCCACCATCGCCCGCGCCAAAAAGGGAAGCGGCGGCGTCTGGAGCGATCCGGCCGCCCGCATCGACGCCAACGCCAAATTCATCGGGCCAGTCTGGGTGGGCGCCGGCCGCCACCTCGACGGCGGCTCCACCGTCATCGGCCCGGCCATCATCTGGGATGATCCCGAAGCCCGTCCGGCGATTGAGGCCATTCAATGGCTCCAGATCGAACCCACCGAGCCTCCCGATGAGCCCATCCCGATCCCCACCCGCTCCCTGGGCGGACGCCTGGCCAAGCGCGCATTCGATATTCTCTTCAGCGTGGCGGCCATTCTGATCTCCCTGCCGCTTTACCCCCTGGTGATGCTGGCGATCTGGCTGGAGGATGGACGCCCCTTCTTTTTCGTCCATCGCCGCGAGACGCTGGGCGGGCGCGAATTCCCGTGCATCAAGTTCCGCTCCATGCGCAAGGATGCCGAGCGCATCAAGGCGCAGCTGGTGGAATTCAACCAGGCCGACGGCCCCCAGTTCTTCATGGAAAAAGACCCGCGGCTGACGCGCGTCGGGCGGTTCATCCGACAGACCCACATCGACGAGTTGCCGCAGTTTTTCAATGTGCTGCTGGGGCAGATGTCGGTCGTGGGCCCGCGCCCCAGCCCCTTCAAGGAAAATCAGTACTGCCCCCCCTGGCGCGAAGCGCGCCTGAGCGTGCGCCCCGGCGTGACCGGCCTGTGGCAGGTCAAGCGCACCCGGCGCACCGGCGCCGATTTTCAGGAATGGATCAAGTACGACATCGAATATGTGGAAACGCGGACGCTCTGGCTTGATCTCTGGATCATCCTCAAGACCGTCCTGATAATCATTCGAAAAATAAGCCGTTAATCATTGCCCCTGCCGGCTTTTCCCGCGAGAACCGGCGGCCGGCCGGCGCCAACCCATGATGAATATGCGACCCAAGACTGTTCGACGCCTCGTGATCCTGCTCTCAACCGCCTGCCTGCTCATTGCTCTGGGCGTGGGATTCGTCTTCTTCCGACTCCATCAGCGCGACGCGGCCCTGCGCGCCCTGCGCGACCAGGGACTGACCGCCTATAAGCAGGGGGACTATGCCTCGGCCATGAAGGACCTGGGCAAATATCTCAGCCCGGCGCGCAACCAGGCCGACGCCGAAGCTCTCTTCGCCTACGCCAAGTCCCGCAGCCGCATTGAAGAGCCCAACCACAAGGAGATCAGTGAGGCGATCTTCGCCTTCAAACGCTATCTCGACCTCAAGCCCGACGACCTGGAAGCGCGCCACCTCCTGATGGACCTCTACGTCAAGGCCGGCAACTCCAACGAAGCCAGCGATCTGGCCGACGACATCCTGGCCAAGCATCCCGACGACGCCGAGGCCCTGCGCGGCAAGGCCAGCGCTCTGCTGAACCTGCGGCAATACCCCGAGGCCCTCAAGGCGGCCGAAAAACTCAATCAGATCAACCCCACCGACCTGCAGGGGCAGCTCATCACCCTGCGCACCATGGCCGCGCTGGACACCCCCGTGGGCAAGATGCTCAAGCGCACCGCCGAGCTCCGCGCCAAGCACCCCAATGATCCCCGGTTTGAGATGCTCGAAGGCTTTGTGCACGTCTACCAGGCCAGCACCCTCCCCTCCGGCTCGGATCAGTGGGCCAAATCCCGCGCTGATGCACGCCAGTGGCTGCTTAAGGCGGCCGCCCATCCCGTGGATGATGTCGAATTCGTCCGCCAGCTCTCGGCCCAGATGGACGCGCTGCGCATGTACGGCGACGCCCAGAAGCTGCTGGAGACCGCCGCCCGCAAAACCAATGACCCCAAGATCAAACAGCTGCTGGTCGAGCGCCTCTTCCAGAACAATCATTTCGACCAGGTGCTGGAGAATCTCAAGGACCTGGACCCCGAGGCGGACAACGCCAACAGCGACCTGCTCGCCTTCAAGGCCCTTGCGCTGTTGAACCTCAACCGCCAGCCCGAGGCCAGGAAAATTACACAAGCCCTGGCCAGGCGAACCACCGACGAAAGCGCCGTCGCCTGGGCCGCCACGATCCGCACCTACGCCCAGCAGCAGACGGTGGATCCCCACGCCGCCATCGAAACCTACCGGGCCGCCCTGATCCGCAGCCCGCGCAATGCCGTGACGCGTTATCTCCTGGGCGAAACCTACGCCCGCGTGGGCGAGAACGCACTGGCCCTTCAGCAGTGGGCCCGCGCTGCCGATGCCGCCCAGGGTTGGTACCGCCCCTATTTCGCCGCCTCCCGCGTCCTCCTGGGCGAGGGCCGGGTCAGCGAAGCCCTCAACTCGGCGCGCATGGCCTACCAGTGCCTTCCCAACAACACCGCCACCATCACCAACCTTCTGCTCTGCCAGTACCGTGCGGTGGACCCCGGCGATGCCAAGGCCAACGCCACGCTCATGAGCGATGTGGAGAAATTCCTCAAGGCCGCCCCCGACTATCCCGCGGTTCTGCCGATCTATGCCGGATTGCTCGGACGGGCCGGGAAAAACACCGAGGCCACTGGGGTCATTCGTAAGGCGATGGGCCTTCAGCCCCCGCCCAGCGCAGCCACGCTGATTGAGCTGGCCCAGATCAGCCGCACCGACCATCTCGGGCTGGAAGCCTCACTGCTGGACCTGTGCCAGAAGGTGCATGGCCTCAGCCCGCAGCTGGCCCTGGCCCGCGCCGCCCTGTCCAGCGACCAGGGCAAGGCGCGCGAGGGATTGGACCAGCTCAAACAGGAGGCCGAAGCGCACAAAGATTCTACCGAATGGCAGCTGGCCCTCGCCCGCTACATGGAATCCATTGCCGATCCCGAGGCCCGGCAGAAGTGGATGAAGCTGGCCGACGATCCTGCCAACGCCAATAAGCTGGAGATTCAGCTGGCGGCCATGGAGGCCCCCTCCCTCTGGACCGAGCCCGGTGACGCCGCCTCGACCGACGCCGGCAATTCCGACGTGCGCCAGTTCCTCAAGCGCACCATTGACCGTGTTCATGAGCTCACCAGCGAGGATGCAATCGCCTGGCAGTTGGGCTATGCCCGCTGGCTCCTGGGCAGCGACAACAAACAGAAAGATTCCGCCGAGGCGATCGTCCGCCTCAACGACATCGTCCAGGCGGCGCCCCACATGATCCGCGCCCGGCTCCTGCTTGCCACCGCGCTGGAGCAGGTCGGGCAGAACAGCGGCGCGGTTGAGCAACTGCAATACGCCGCCCGCGCCAACCCCACCTCCGAAGACATCCAGGTTGAGCTGGCCCGGCTGCTTCAGGCCCAGGGCAAGTCGGATCAGGCCCGCGATTATCTCCAGCGCGCTCTCCAGAATCCCCGCACCACGCCGCGCCAGCGCTTTCGCATCGCCTCCATGCTGGCCTCCGCCGGCGACACCGCCCCGGCCGTCGAGGTGCTCCAGAAGCTCCCCGCCGGCGCCACCCGCGACTTGATGCTGGCGGACCTGTATCTCCGCCAGGGCAAGACCGATGAGGCCGCCAAAATCTACCAGTCCTTTGACCTCCTCAACGCCAAACAGCCCTCTCCATCGGCCATTCAGGCCGCCGCCGACTTCCAGGCCCGGGGCGGAAATGTGGATTTGGCCCGCCGCTATCTGGCCCGCCTGAAAGAAACCACGCTTTCCCCCGCCGAGCAGGATTTAATCCTGGCCCGTTTCGACGAACACTACGGCACACGCGAGCAGGCGCTGGGTGAATACACCCGCGCCACCCAGACCGCGCCCACCAATCCCGCCGCTTGGCGGGCACTGGCCGGTTACCAGTTGCGTCAGGGCCAGTTCGATGCCGCCGTCGCCGCCGCCGACAAGGGACTCCAATCCGTCAAGAATGACGAGGGCCTCACCGCGCTGCGATCCGTGGCCACCCAGGCCAAGACCCTGCCCGACCTGGCCGCCTATCAGCCACTGGTGACCGCGCTGTCCCAGGATCCCCAGAACGAGATCGCCCAAAGCGCCTGGCGCATCGTCCACGAAGCCGCCGGCAAAAAGCAGTCCTCCTCTGAGGTGCTGAGCCAGCTCCGCGATCTGGCCAATAAACACCCCCGTTACCTGCCGCTCCAGAGCGTCGTCGTCAGCCGATACGCCGCCCAGGGCGACGCCCAGGCGGCCTCGGATGCCGTCTCCCGACTCATGGACCTGTTCCCCACCTCACCGGAGGTGGCCGAGCAGGCGGTGCGCGTCTACACCGCGGCTCATGACTGGCAACGCATGCTCGTGACCGCGCGCAAGTGGCGGCAGCGCTCCTTGCGCGATCCACTGCGGCCCGACCTGGCCATCGCCGAGGCCCAGTGCTTTCTGGGCAATCCCGCCGCCGCCCTGAGCCAATTGAATCCATATCTGGATGCGGCGGTGAAGAACCCGGGTAAATATGCCAACGTCCTGGTCGATTACACCCGGGCGCTGGTTCTGAACAAGCAGGATGACAGGGCGACCCAGTTGCTGACCCCCCTGCTCAAGCAGCCCTTCTGGCGCGCCCATTGGCTGACGCTCGCCTCCCTCGGCGCCCGTTCGGTCCCGCAGACCGAAGCCTGGATTCAGACGGTCGTGCCCTACATCAACCACAAGGATTCCACTGAAGTGACCTTCCTGGCCAAGACCTGGTACGATGTCGCCCAGCTCAAGGGCGTCACCAGCGGCTATCAGAAGGCGATGGATCTGCTGACGCCTCTGGCCCGGCAGCCCAAAGTCAACGCGATGACGCTGGTCGTTCTTGGTTCGGCCGCCGAACGCGCCGGCAAAACCGACATGGCGACGGGCGCCTTCCGCCAGCTTTTGAAACTGGATTCCGCCTCCGCGCAGGAGAAGGCCCTGGCCGGCAATGAACTGGCCTGGATGCTCCTCTCGGGCAACGGAGACATCAACGAGGCCCGCGCCCTGTCCGAAAAGGCCGTCCAGCTTGCCCCGCGCCAAAGCGCCTTTCAGGACACCTTGGGCCGCATCTATCTCAAACAGGGAAATCGCGCCAAGGCCATTGAACACCTCCAGGAAGCGGTCAAACTTAATTCCGATAACCTGGATACCCTCCTGACCCTGGGCTTGACGCTCTATCAGGATGGCAAGCCGCAGCAGGCGGCCGGCATCGTCGATCAGATCGACAAGCTCAATGCCACCCTCTCGGCCAATCAGACCAAGCAACTCGACGACCTTCGCCAGAAGGTGCGCCAGTTCGGCGGGGTCTGAGATCGATTCGACGGTTCAGCATCCCGACAGTTTCACTCACCAATGCCCAATGGGTCCCCCCATTGGGCATCCTCTTTTCATCCGCCAATTTGTCCCGCCGCGCTGGTCAAGGTGCCACGCCTGAGCCCGATTAACCCGTCCTGACATTCGACCGGCGGACTGGCACAAAAATTGCTAGATGAGCTCGGTATAGGGATTGGCTGGTCTGGCCAGACTTTTTGGTTGGTTCCGATAAGTCAAACTGGAGAAAATATACCTTGCTTGCTGAGGGAAAATCTCTAAAATACTCGATGATTAAAGGTGGCCGCCCTGGTATACCGCACCAGAGGTGAACGGCTTCCAAAACAGGTTTTCGCCGTCTTGGAATCTGTGCGAGGGTCGCGGTGGAAAGGGGATGACGCAACGCACGTGTGAACTTTGCTGTGGGTAAGGTTTGAGTCGGACGGCTGAGGCGCGTGCCGCGACCGTCCGGGGGCCAAGTGAACATGTGATTTTCGGCGTTCACCCGAATTCGTGGATGAGAGTTCGTATCCGGGTCGTTGTTTTGATCCGACGGCTCGAAAGAAGTAGTGCCCCGAAGGACAGGGGCTGCGATGTAAAAAGGAGGTCCTCAATGAGTTCGTCATGGTTATCTAAAGCGTCCCTTGCCGTGGTGGCCGGCTTGGCCGTCACGGCCGCCGGTGCGACCGCCGTGCAGGCCGGGTCGCTCCAGCTGGGCAATTCCGGCTGGACCGCCTCCTGGGATGCATCCCAGGATGCCCATCTGAGTCTGGCAGTCGATTTTGAATCCGCTGACGCCGTCTACATTGAAAAATTCGTGACGTTTCATCCGTCCGATTTCAATGAATCCGGCGATTTCATTGATCCCGTCGTGATCAATTTCCAGCATTCCGGCTCCAACGCCGCTCCCTACATCATTCTCAATGATGAAATCCTCGTGAACCGCACCGGCGCCGACTGGAACGGCTTCAAGTTCACCCTCCTCAGCGGGCAGAACGCCGGCCAGAGCACCCAGTTCGATCCCGTCAAGACCGGCATCGGCACCCCCACCGGGTTCACCATCGATCCCTTCACCACCCACGAGTACAGCCAGGACAATACCATCCTGACTGTCGGCGGCGGCATTGTTCCCGCCCAGCCGGTCGGTGAAAATGTCTGGTTCCCCGGAACCGACATCGGTGGACTGGTGATCTTTTCCGCCGGCAACGACAGCTTCACCCTCAAGGAGCAGCCCCAGGTCGGGCCGCCTCCGCCCCCCATTCCTCTCCCGGCCGCGGCTTGGAGTGGCCTGAGTGGCCTGCTGGGACTGGCGCTGCTGGGCTCCTACAAGCGCTTTCGCCGTCAGACGGCTTAAAGCGGTTGCTTCCAGTTGATTTCCGCGAGGGTTGAGTCATCTCAACCCTCGCTTTCTTTTTGCGCTGGACCGGAAAAGGGGCGCCCCGCCCGCCCTCAGGAAACCAGCCAGGTTCCCGTCGCCCAGGCCCCGTCGCTCGAACCCGTCAGCGCTTCTGGCCGACGCCCCGTCTGCCGCTCGTACTCGCACAGGATCTCGGCGATGGCCCGATCCGCCCGATCGGTCTTGTCGGCCAGAACCGCAACGGTACCGCCGCTGCCCCCCCCGGTGATCTTCGCCCCATATAATCCCGCCGCCTCGCGCTTGCGCACCAGGTCCACGATCAGATCGCATTCGGGCGCCCCCAGCATCGCGTGGTGCGTATAGGATCGATGCGAGGCATACATCAGGTGCCCGGCCTTATCCAGCCAGATCCCCTGCTCCCGCGTCCCCGCCGGGCGCCGGCCCGCCTCCTCCAGAAACTGCACGAAATCGCGCACGCGCCGGGCCTCCATCACATGATGATCCGCCGCGTGCTGCACCGTATAACTCGCCTTGGGATCCACGCTCGTCGCGCTGTCGATCGTCGGCCCATACTCCCGCAGGAATTGTTCCCCCGAGAGAACTTCCGGCAGGACAGGGCGGAAAAATCGCTTGTAGTCGTCCGGATCCAGGTTGGCCAGATACCCCCTCATCGGATCCCCCTCCAGCGTCCGCCCCGCCGCCCGCCCCATCTGCCTCATCTGTTCCAGAATGATCCGGTGCGCCATGAATGCCGCGCAGCGCGTCCGCCCGTACATGCCGCCCCCCACGCTGTGCTTCACGTGGGAGTTGATCCCCAGCACGCGCACATTCAGCGGCAGCGCCAGCGGCGGCAGGAGCTCATGCGGCTGGCAGATCATTCGCAGCAGCATCCCCGCCTCGCCGGCGCAGCTGGTCACCTGGTCCATGATCCCGCACGGCGCGCCCACCAGCCGGTTCTCCACCGCCTGGCACAGCGCCGCCACCTTCAGCGCATCGACCCGCCCCCGCACGCCAAAATGGTCCAGCAGGTTCATCATCGTCGCCACCTCCACCGCGGCCGACGAACTGACCCCCGCCCCCAGCGGCACCGTGCTGTAAACCGCCAGATTCACACCCCCCACGTCCTGATCCTTAAGATCAATCAGTCCCTCTTCGTGCAGCACGTACAGGCACCCCGCCATATACCCCGCCCACTTGCGCCCCGGCTGATTGAATCCCTCCCGCAGCGCCTCGGCCGACTGCTCCGCCATCGCCTCCAGCGGCATCCGGAAGGTAAAGGGCTGATGCTCATCAAACAGATTGAAGGAAAAAACCTGCACCTGCCGGTCCGTCCGCCCCTGCAGCGCCACCGCAGCGGCCCGGTCCAGCGTCGCCTCGCAAACCATCGAACCCGTGTAGTCGGCGATCCCCCCCATCACATCCAGCCGCCCCGGCCCCCGGCTCAGGCGGATCGGCCGCCCAAAATCAAACTCCGCCCCCAATTCCGCCCGCAGCCGCCGCAAGAGGACATCCACCGCTCCCGCCGCCCCGGCGAGCGCGGTCGCCGACCCCGCGCCGCCCTCGGCAGAATCACCGCTACGGGCGGGTGGTGGGTCCGGTGGTTGGGATGGGGAGCTCGGATTGGCCATGCTGATGCTCCGCTCGGGTGCCTTCGATAATCATGCGATCAAAGAACCTGCCGCCGCCGGCCCGCTCGAAAATCGCCGTCAAAACATAATTCCGTCTGGGGTTGATCGCCGGATACGCCAGTTGAAAGCTATACGTCCGGCTCGTGCGATTCCAGTGCGCCCGCTGCTCCCCCAGCGTCATCAACGAACCGATCCAGGGATTGACCAGTCGATCTCCGCGCGGATCGGGATACCCGGCCCGATACTCATAAAGCTCGAAGATCACCGTCCCCATCGCCTTGGTCGGATCGGCGAACTGGTCCTGAAATTCCAGCAGCGCCTCGATCCCATCCGGCTTCCCGTCCCCGCTCCAGTCGCGCACCCGGCTGAAGATCGGATGGATGCGCATGGCGGCCGGGGCAAACATCCGGCACGCCGTCTCACTGCGTGCTTGCGGCCCGCCCGACTGGCAGCCCGCCAGCAGCAACACCCCCAGCAACATGCAAACCCACCGGTGCATGGGCGCGACTGTAGAGGCGCCCCAAACGGCTGTCAATTCTCAACCTGTCACAGAGCCGCTTCCAATACCCGCCCCGCCACCTGGCGCGCATCAAAAAACGTCTCGGCCAGCCGACGGGCCGCCGCGGCGTGCCGCTGCGGATCGGCCGCCACCGCCTCAAACGCCCCCACCGCCTGCTCCATCGTCTCAAAGCGAAACAGCCCCTCCGCCTCCGGCAGAAATCGGCTGGGCCCCGTGTTCTGCACGATGCACGGCCGCCCGCTGGCCAGGTAACAGATCGTCCGGTCGCTCAGCCACGCCGTCTGGTATTTCACATACGCCGGCTTGGCGCACCCGAATTCCCCGGCCGAATGTTGCACATAGGCGTGAAACGCCTCGGCCGTCCCCGCCGCATCATGCGCCTCGCGCACGCGCCATCCCCGGGCCGTCAGCAGATCATACTCCACCTGATCCCCCGCCAGGCAGATCGCCAGTTCCAGCGGCGTCTTCACCCGCTGGGGCAAATCCAGAAACGGCAGAAACCCGCTCCGCTTGTCGTTCTTGTAATACGATCCGTCCGCTTCCACGATCCACTCGTCCATGTACCAGTGCGACACCGTCGTGAAAGGCGCGCCCTCCGGCGCCGGAATCACGGGCCACCACGCCAGCGCCACGCACGGCGGCGTGTAGATCCATTCCCGCCCCACATCCGGAAATAACGCCCCCGCCCGCCCCACCGTCTCCCCGATAGTGAAGCAGACATCGTGGCTCGGCACGGGCAGATGCCCCTTGGCGATGTTCAGTTGCAGAATCCCCGGGTCAATGTCCACATACGCCGACCGCCGAAACCGTCCCACGAAATCGGCCGACAGGTCATACCGGAAATCCAGCAGCAGGTCGCAATCGACCACCCCTTCCGGACTGAGCCCCCCCGCCTCCGGCAACGCCTCCCCGTTCCGCGTCGCGATGCAGATCGCCCGATCCATCCCATACGGCCGCAACCGCTCGCTCAGAATGCGCGCCTGCTCCGCCGTCTCCTGCGGCTTCCCCGCGTCGGCCGCGTCAAACCAGACCACCTCGTGCCCCAGCCCCTTGAGTCCCAGCGCCCAGTTGAGGAAAACCCACAGCACGCCCCCCTGGGGATACCGCAGCGTATTGGAGGTGGACAGGCAGATGCGCATGGTGGCCTCCTGTAGGGTGGGGCTTGCCCCACCAATGGCCGGCGGCGGGACAAGCCCCCGCTAGGCACTCTCCCCAAATTCCTTCGGCGCATCGATGATCCGCAGGCACACGCCCGGGGCGGTGATCGCATCCAGCTGGTTGATCTGATCCACCGCCGACCGCATCGCCCCCTCCCGCGCCAGGTGCGTGGTGATGACCACCGGTACGCTGTGACCGTCATCCATCTCATGCTGCAGGATCGCGCTGAGCGATATCCCCTGCTCGCCCAGGATGCGCGTCACCTGCGCCAGCACGCCCGGCCGGTCCTTAGCCATTAAACGCAAGTAATAGCGGCTGCGCAGCTCAGCGAAGGGTAGCACCCGCGCCGGCGGCGAGAGGTCCGGGAAAATACGAAGCTGGTGGAACGCCCCATCCGTCACCCCCATCGCCATGTTGACGATGTCCGCCGCCACCGCGCTGGCCGTCGGCGTGCTGCCGGCGCCGCGTCCGTAAAAAAGTGCATGCCCCAGCGCATCGCCCCACACGCTCACCGCGTTAAACGAGCCCCCCACATCCGCCAGCACGTCATCCCGATGCACCAGCGCCGGATGCACGCGGAGGCTCAGCCCGTCTTCCGGGTCCGATCCGCCGGCCTCCCCGATCGCCAGCAGCTTGATCACATACCCCAACTCACCGGCAAAGCGGATGTCCAGCGGATCGAGCTGGTCGATCCCCTCCACGTGCACATCGCTCTCCTGAATCCGCGCGTTGAACGCCAGCCCCCCCAGAATTGCCAGCTTCTGCGCCGAGTCCCGCCCTGAGACATCCAGCGTCGGGTCCGCCTCGGCGAAGCCCGCCGCCTGCGCCTCCTTCAGCGCCTGCTGGTAAGACAGCCCGTTTCGTGTCATGCGCGTCAGGATGAAGTTGCAGGTGCCGTTGACAATGCCGATCAGCGCGTGAATCCGGTTGGCTACCAAGCCATGCTGCAGCGCGTCAATGATCGGCACCCCCCCGCCGCACGATGCCTCAAA
>JBIQLO010000066.1:0-18512 GCA_044464175.1 Planctomycetaceae bacterium
CACCGTGGCGACATTCTTCGCTATCGCAGTGCGCCTCTGGAAGAGGCGATGGAGATCGCCGGCGAGCCGGAGATGATCCTGTACGCCGCCTCCTCCGCCCCCGACACCGATTTCTTCGCGCGGCTGGTGGATGAAGCGCCGGAGGGGCCGGCCATGGAGATCAGCTACGGGATGGTGCGGGCCCGGCATCGCAACGGGCTGGATCGCCAGGACCTGCTGACGCCCGGCCGGTTCGTCGAACTGCGGATTCGGCTGGGCCCCACCGCCTGCCGCTTCGCCCCCGGCCATCGTCTTCGCCTGGAGATCACCAGCAGCGACTTTCCCAACCATGACCGCAACCACAACGTCGGGCGCAACGACCTGTTTGACGCCGAACTGGCCGTGGCCCATCAGCAGGTGGCGCACTGTCAGGCCCTTCCCTCGCGACTGATTCTCCCGCGGATCGCCTGAGGGGGATCGCCTGCGGCAATCGGCCCCGGTTCGCTTGCATGCGCTTCCGTGGTACAATCCCTTGCGCTGCGGCGGTGAATTTGCCATGCTTCAGGACACCCACGGCCGATCGATCGGATACCTGCGCCTCTCGCTGACCAAGGCGTGCGCGATGCGCTGCATCTACTGCCGCCCCGATTTTCTCACCAACCCGCGCGGCCAGACGATGCTCACGCCGGAGGAGATCGAGCGCCTGATCCGCCATCTGGTGCGCCGCCACGGCCTCTACCGCGTGCGCCTCACCGGGGGCGACCCCACCAGCCGCCCGGAACTGACCCAGATCATTCAGCGCATCGCCGGCATCGAGGGGATCGACGACCTGGCCATGACCACCAACGGCCTGACCCTCCCGCGCCGAGCCGGGGAATACGCGGCCGCCGGACTGAACCGCATCAACATCAGCCTCGACACCCTCGACCGCGACCGCTTTGAATCGCTCACCGGCGTCGATGGGCTTCAGCGCGTGCTGGACGGCATCGACGCGGCGAAGGCGGCCGGGCTGCATCCGATCAAGATCAATGCCGTCGTCATCCGCGGGCAGAATGAACAGGACCTGCTTGATCTGGTCCGCTTCGGGGCCGACCACGACCTGACGGTGCGCTTCATCGAGCTGATGCCCATGGGCCCTCTGGCCGACAAGTGGGCGGAGCGTTATGTTTCCGAACAGCGCATGCGCGCGCATCTGGCGCCGCATGTCGCCTCCTGGCAGCCGATCCAGCAGGGGCACGACGCCGCCCGGCAATACCGCGTTCATTTGCACGACGGGCGCGAGGCGACCATCGGCTTCATCACGCCCATGAGTTGTAACTTCTGCGCGGCCTGCCACCGCATCCGCATCGCCGCCGACGGGGAATTTTTCCCCTGCCTGATGGATGAGCCGCGCGGCACGCTGTTGCCGGCGATCCGCCCCTGGGATGGGGATTATCTGGATGAGCTGCTGGCCGAGGGGCTGCGCAACAAGCGGGCCGAACACCCGCACGATGGGTTTGTGACGATGACGCATATTGGAGGTTAAAAATGCCTGCCGACGACTCCCAAAAACTCCCCGGCGTGTACAAGCAATTCGCCCAGCGATTCCCCGCAATGGTCGAGGCGCATCAGCGGGCCGGGCAGGCGGCGGCGCAGGCCGGGCCGCTGGATGAAAAAACCTGCGAGCTGATTAAAATCGGCATCTGCCTGGGCGCGGGGCTGGAATCGGCCCTGCGCAGCCACGTCCGCCGCGCCGCCCAGCAGGGGGCAACGGAGGCGGAGATCGAACAGGCGATCGTGCTGGGGATGACCACCTGCGGGTTTCCCCGCACCGTCGCCGCCTGGAGTTGGGCCCAGATTCAGTTTGAGCGGGACCGAAAGGAAACGTAGGGATCGCATCGCGGATGCTCATTCAACTTAACCCATGACCTTCACCATCAAACTCTTCGGCCCCCAGTCCCAACTCGCCGGTACCCGGGAACTGTCGCTGCGCGTGGCCGAGGCCGCGCCCACGGTCGCCGATCTTCGCCGCGCCCTGGCCGAGGCCGCGCCGGAGCTGGCGCCAACCCTGCCCAACAGCCGCCTGGCCGTCAATTTCGAGTTCGCCGACGAAACCCAGCCCATCCACTCCGGCGATGAAGTGGCTTTAATCGGCATGGTCTGCGGCGGATGAAGATCGACATCCACATCCTCGACGGTCCGCTTGCCCCGCCGGGGCCCTGGCGCCCGGAGGGGGCGGGGGCGGTGGTGGTGTTTGAAGGCATCGTCCGCCCCCGGGAAGAAGATCGGCCGCTGGCGGCGCTGGAGTATCAGGTCTATGAGCCGATGACCAGGCGCGAGCTGGGCAAACTGGCCCAGGCGATCGCTTCCCGGCATGGCCTCACGGCCCTCCGCGTGGAACACAGCCGGGGCAAGGTCGCGGCCGGGGAATGCTCCTTCCGCCTCCACCTGGCCGCCCCCCATCGCGCCGAAGCGCTGGCGGCGATGGACCAGTTCATCACCCGGATGAAGCGCGAAGTCCCGATCTGGAAGCTGCCGGTCTGGGCGTAGGGTCCGCAGTGTCCATCAATCCCCTGGCGTCGCTGGCATCTTGTCCTGTTTGGCATTTCAGAGACAATTTCCCCATGCCCCTGCCGTCTCCCGCATCTGCGATCCAGTCCCTTCTGGGTCACCTTTGCCCCGTTGAGGCGCAAAGCGTGCCGCTGGCCCAGTCCGCCGGGCGCATTCTCGCCCGGCCGCTGGTGTCCGACCGCCCCAGCCCGCCGGCCGATGTCAGCGCCATGGATGGCTATGCCCTGCGCCTCGGCGATCTCCCGGACGCCGAAAGCGCGCGAACCCTTCCCATCGCCGCCGAAGTCGCCATCGGCCACGCGCCCCCATCCCTGCCGCCGGGGCAGGTGGTGCGTATCTTCACCGGCGGGGCGGTTCCGCCCGAGGCCCAGGCCGTCGTTCCCCGCGAACAGGTCCGCGAGTTGGCCGATTCCATCGAGATTCCCCCCGGCCTGGAGATCAAGCCCAACCAGCACATCCGCCGGCGCGGGGACAACCTGGCGGCCGGGCAGAGGGTCGTTGAGGCCGGGACGCTCATCACCCCCGCCGTCGCCGCCGCACTGGCCGCCTTTGGCTGCGCCAGGCCGAGCGTCCACCGCCCCTTGCGCCTGAGCCTCATCACCACCGGCAACGAGCTTCTGCCCGTCGACGCCGCGCCCCAGCCGTGGCAACTTCGCGATTCCAACGGCCCGATGCTCGCCGCACTTTTTGACAATATCCCCTGGATCGAGTTGCTCCCCCTGCAACATGCGCCCGATGAGCCGGACAAAATCCAATCCGTTCTGCGCGAAGCGCTCAAAACGGCCGACGCCATTTTCCTGACCGGCGGCGTCTCGATGGGGGATCACGACTACGTCCCGGCCGCGGTCGAGGCGGTAGGGGGGCGCACGGTCTTTCACAAGCTCCCCATCCGCCCCGGCAAGCCGCTGCTGGGGGCCGTCGGCCCGCAAAATCAGGCGTTCTTCGGCCTGCCCGGCAATCCCCTCTCGGCCCTGACCACCGCCCGCCGGTTTGCGGCCATCGCATTGCGCAAGCTGGCGGGCTTCCAACATCCCGACCCCGCCCCTCCCACAGTGCAACTGAGCCAACCCGACGACCCCCGCCTGCCCCTCTGGTGGTATCGCCCGGCGCGCCTGCTGGAACCCGGCCGGGCCGAACTGGTCCGATCCCACGGCTCGGGCGATCTGGTCAGCGCCGCCCGCAGCGATGGCTTTATCGAAGTGCCTCCCCAAATGGGGGACAGTCACCTATTTTCCTATTATCCCTGGAGTCTGACATGAGCGACCTCACCCACATCGACCCCGCCACCGGCCAGGCCCGCATGGTCAACGTCGGCGAAAAACCGATCACCCCCCGCCGCGCTGTGGCCGAGGGGCGCGTGCGCATCAGCGAGGAACTGGCCAAGGCGATCGCGGCCAACACGCTCAAAAAGGGAAACCTCCTGGAAGTGGCCCGGCTGGCGGGCGTCCAGGCGGCCAAGCGCACCGATGAACTGATCCCTCTGTGCCACAGCCTGCCGCTGGACCATGCGGACGTTCAGGCCTGGGTGGAGGGGCCGTACGTGCGCCTGCGGGCCGAGGCGAGCGTCACCGCCCGCACCGGCGTGGAGATGGAGGCGCTCACCGCGGTCGCCGTCGCCGCCCTGACCGTCATCGACATGGGCAAGGCGATCGACAAGTCCATGGCCATCGAATCGATCCGCCTGATCGAAAAGACCGGCGGCCGCAGCGGCGACTATCGGGCCAGTCCCGCCTCGAAACCTTAGCGTCCGCTTCAGCGGACCCGATATGCTTTGATCAAACGATCAAATCGCTCCGGCAGCTCCGTCAGGGGAAATCGCGACGAATCATCTCGCTCCGGTTTGGGACTAAATTCAATGGCCCCCACTTTCATCGTGACGTCATACTCCCCCAACGCCTGATCCAGAAATAAAAAGCCCAGTTGCGCCAGTGCCGCCTCATCTTCCACGCCGGGGATAAAGACGGAGAGATCCACGTTGTCATGATGCCGGGTCATTGTTATGGCGACGTCGCCCGCCTGGACGATCCTGTTTCCGATTTTGAGATCATGAATGGGATTGCGCCGCTGACGGAATTTCAGGAAATGCCATCGAGGCAGACTTGGAGCGAGATTGACAAGCTGTTCAACGGCCGGAAATGCGGATTTCAGGCCGTCTGCGCTGACGATGAACTCCCGCTTGCCGTCGATTATGGAAGAAAGCTCGAAGGTGAGGTCGGGGCACACCTTTTCAAGTTGGGCTCGAAGTGCTTCGAAGATAGGCTCCTGGGCCTCCTTGAAATCAAACAGCGAACTTTCGTTTTTGGTAAACCAGGACCAGAACACCTGCTCCCGGGTTTTTCCAAGTCCAAAAAATGCCACCTAATCCTCCCGGTTTGGAACAGACGCCTCAGTCTACCCCGTTGCGCATTTTGGTACAAAAACGCGCAGCACTAAATCCGAAAAAATAAAATTTTTGCCCGCATTGTTCTCCAAAAATGCGGTTTCCAAAAATAGTGATGCGCATTCTGTCGCCAAATCGCGCAGCGCCTCCCGTATAGATAGAGGAGCTAAATATGAGTTACCCTTCAGTGCCGCCAGTGCCCTCACTGGCGGAATCGTGGGATAGGCTTCCAGCCTATCAATTGCGCGAGGCCGGGAGGCTTTCTTTTCCTTTTCCAAGCCTCAAGGCCTTCCTTCCGCCAGTGAGGGCACTGGCGGTACTGTTCACTTCCTTCTGTTTACTGTCTGGTCCCAACCCCGACAAAACGTCATCCAAACCCAAACGAACCAAACCCAATTTTCCCCTCCCTCACCTTTGCAAGCCGCCTTCGGCCATGCAAAATACCCCCATGCCGCCGGATGCCACTTCCACCGCCCCGCAGCGTCGTCCCCTGCTCCAGCGCCTGTTGCCCGCGCTGCGCCGGCGTCCGGCCGCAAGCCCGCAGCCCGATTTGCTCGCCCAGCTCTTTCCCCCCGCCCAGCTCCTGCAGCTCGATCAAGTCCATCTGCGCTGCCTGGCGGGCACCTTCGCCGGGCGGGTGCGGCTGCTGCTGTTGGCGCAGAACACGCGCGACACGGCCGGGCGGCTCCACCTGAAGCTGGTGCCGGTGGGGGGGAGCTGGCGTCTGGGGCGGCGGCTGCCGCCGCTGCGGATCGAGATCGGCCCGGCCGCCCTCCTCATGGCCCGCCTAGACCTGCCCCTGCGCGACCACCCGGCCGAAGTGGCGCTGCGCCTGTTGCTCAAGGGGTCGGCCGTCATCCCCGGCGGCAGCCTCATCCGCCCGCAAAAGCGCACGCCGGTGCATCGCCGCCTTCGTCCGCCGCTGATGCCGCCAGGCTCCCTCTGGCCGCGCCGCCCCAGCCTGCGCCACTGGCTGCTGCAGCGCCGGCCCCTGGTGCAGGTGATGCTTCCGGGCCTGGCCCGGAGCCAGACGCTGGATCCCCTCCGCCATCCGGCCGCCTGGCAGGTGGGGGAGCTCTGGATGCCGGGGGAGACCGCCGAGGTCCCGGCGCTGGCGGCCCAGATCAGCGCGGCGATGCATCCTGCTGCGCCTGCCGCTTTTGCTGAGCCAGCTGCGCCCGCATCCAACGGGCATACTGAAACCCCCGCCACGATTCAAACGCCGCGAACGCCGCCAGAATCACCAGCCACCCATCCCGCATCCACAGCGCCCAAGCAATCAGAAGCCCCGCCCCCACCAAGCCCACCGCCGTCGCCGCCAGCAGGCTCCTGACCGGGCCGATGAGAAACCAGAGCAGCGCCCGGAGAATCTGCCCCCCGTCCAGCGGATAGATCGGCAGCAGGTTGAAGACCAGCAGCACCCCGTTGATCAAAGCCAGCACGTAGGTGAAGGTCTGAAGGTCCGGCGACCTGCCCCGCCCCCAGTGCGCCAGCCAGATCGTCGGCGCCAGCAGCAACACGTTGACCAGCGGCCCGGCCGCCAAGCTCCAGAGCACCGGCCCGGGACGCGGCGGGGGGGCGACGTAGGCCACGCCCCCCAGCGGCCACAGCAGGATACGCTCGGCCTGCCCCCCGACCGACCGGCACGCCAGGGCGTGCCCGTATTCATGCAGCAGCACGATCCCGAACAGCGCCAGGTATTCGGCGATGTTCCACGCCTGGCTCGAGTAGATGTTCTCGCGGTACTGCAGCAGGAAGATCGCCACGACCAGCCAGCTCCAGTGGACCCAGACCGTGATCCCCAGGAACCGGAACAGACGAAGAGAGCCGTTTTCAATTTGAAACATGATCCAAACACTCCGGGCGGTGGGAATCGAACCCACACGATCCTTACGGATCAACGGATTTTAAGTCCGTAGCGTCTGCCGTTCCGCCACGCCCGGCGCCTGATCTTATAATGAATGGTGCGCCGGACCAAATGGCCTCCCTGGGGGCCGCAAATCGCCCCCCCGGTTTGCACTGGCCGATTCAACGCCTACAATTCCGCTAAAGACGCAATGCTCACCAAACTCTTAAAAGCCAAGCTTCACCGGGCCGT
This sequence comes from Planctomycetaceae bacterium, assembly GCA_044464175.1. Lineage (GTDB taxonomy): Bacteria > Planctomycetota > Phycisphaerae > Tepidisphaerales > Tepidisphaeraceae > JBIQLO01. Next base: position 7,008 of record JBIQLO010000066.1, read on the forward strand.
CGTCACGTTCACGGATGTGGATTACCACGGCAGCATCACCATCGACACCGACCTCCTGGCCGCCTCGGGCCTGCTGCCCAACGAGGCGGTCGTCATCGCCGACTGCGAAAACGGCAGCCGGTTTGAAACCTACATCATCCCCGGCGAGGCCGGCAGCGGCATGATCGGCATCAACGGCGCGGCCGCCCGCCTGACCGCCGTCGGCCACCGCGTCATCATCATGAGCTACGTGATGGCCACCGAGGCGGAGATCGCCACCCACCACTCGCGCGTCGTCCTGGTGGATGACCGCAACCGCCCGACCGACGTGATCGATCACGCGACGATCAAGCCGGGCGAGGAGGCGGCTAGGCGTTCTGGCGGCCAGGGGGCGCACCCGCCCGCCTCGCTCCGTCCCTCCGTCGCCTCATCGCTTCCCTGAATCATGTTCCCCCAACTCCTGCACATCCCCGGCCTGAACCTGACCATCTACAGCTACGGGCTGATGCTGGTGATCGCCTTCTTCGCCGCCATCGGCCTGGCCAAGCGGCTGGGGCGGCCCGTCGGCATCGACCCGGAGGTGATCGTCAACGCCGCGCTGATGGCCCTGATCTTCGGGGTGATCGGCGCCCGCCTCTCGCATGTGCTGGAAAACTTCGCCGCCTACACCCGCCCCGACCGCTCCATCCTCCAGAACCTCTTCCACATGATGGACCTGCGCGAAGGGGGGCTGACCTTCTACGGCGGGGTGATCCTGGCCACGCCGATCCTCATTGTCTATGCCTGGCGGAAAAAGGTCCCCCTGCGCCTGGGGATGGACGTGGTGGCGATCGCCCTGATGGTGGGGCTGGGGTTCGGGCGCATCGGGTGCTATCTCAACGGCTGCTGCTACGGGGCCGAGTGCGCCTGGGGCGTGCAGTTTCCCTACCACTCCATCGCCTACATGGACCAACTGGAAAAGGGAGAAATCCGCCCGCCGGCGGCGCTGCAGAAGCGCACCGCCACGGGCAACGTCCGCCTGCTGAGCCCGCAGGAGGCGGCGGCCACCCCGCAGCTGGCGGCGATCGCGGCCGAAAACCGCGCCCGCCCCGTCCTCCCGACCGAGCTGTTCAGCGCGTTCAACGCTTTTTTGCTGGCATTGCTCCTCTACGCCTATTTCACGCTCCCCCATGCGCCGGGCCAGGGCTTTGCGCTCATGCTCATCCTGGCCGGCGGGACCCGATTCCTGCTGGAGACCATCCGCGTGGAGCCGCCGGTCGATGCCAAGCTCTTTGGCGACTGGTCGATCGCCATGGTGACCGGCGTGGCCTTCGTCGTCATTGGCGCGATTCTCTGGCTGGGTTTTTGGTGGTGGGACCTTCGGTGCGACCCGGAAAGCGGGACGCCCGACTCAGCCTTGTCCCCCTCCTCCGCTCCAGTCGCCTCCGATGCCTGACCGGCGGCCGACCAGGCAGGGTGTGCCATGCAAGCCTCTCGCCTCATTCGCTACTGCTGGGCCTTTCCCACCACGGCCCTGGGGCTGCTCTTTGTCCCGCTGGCCCTGGCCGGCGGCGGGGGGGTGCGACCGGTGGCCGGCGTGCTGGAGGTGCATGGCGGATTCGTCTCCTGGTTCCTGCGCCACGCCACGCTGCTGGACGGGGGGGCTTCGGCGATGACACTGGGGCACGTCGTCCTGGGGGTTGATCCCCTTCGGCTGGACCTGACCCGCGCCCACGAGCGCATCCACGTGCGTCAGTGCGAGCGCTGGGGGCCGCTGTTCATCGCGGCCTATCTGATCGGGGCGCTGCTGGCGCTATGCCGGGGCGGGCAACCCTACCGCGACAACCCCTTCGAGCGCGAGGCCTTCGAGCGGGCCGGTCCATGAAACAGGAAGCCCGGCTACGGCTTGAGCCGCCGCTCGACGATGGTTCGCATCACCTGGGTCGGGGCGGGGCGGCCGGTCCAGGCCTCGAACTGCGCCGCCGCCTGGCGGACGAACATCTCCACGCCGCCGATCGTCCGCGCCCCGGCCGCCGTCGCCTGGCGCAGCAGGCGCGTCTCCATGGGATTGTAAACCGCGTCAAAGACCAGGTCGCCCGCCCGGAAGGGGGGGGTGTCCTGCCCGAAGGGGCTCTCCTCCACGTTGGGCGACATGCCGATGGAGGTGGCGTTGAAGTAGATGGCGGCCCGGCTCTGGGCCAGTTTGGACCAGTCCTCCGCCTGCGCGCCGAACTCCCGGGCCAGCTCCTCCGCCCGCCGGCGCGTGCGGTTGTAGATCGTCACCTCCGCCCCATGTTCCGCCAGCGCCGCCACGGCCGTGCGCCCGGTGCCGCCGGCCCCCAGGACCGCCACAGCGCGCCCTTTGAGCCCCTCGGGCTCGATCCCCAGGGCGGCGGTGATGCTGTCGAGGATGGCCGCGTAATCGCTGTTGAAGCCGCGCAGCACGGGGGCAGGGCCCTGCCGGTCGATGACGATGGTGTTGACCGCGCCGATGCGCTGGGCCAGCGGCTCGATCTGCGCCCCCTTCTCCTTGAGATAGCGCAGGGCGTTCTCCTTGTGCGGCAGCGTGACCGAGAGGCCCGACAAATCCAGCTCCTTGAGGAGGAGGAAAGTCTCCATGAACGCCTTGAAGCGCTCGTACCCCGCCTCCACCAGCAGCGGCAGGTAGACCCCGTCATGCCCGACGGCGTCGAAGGCGGCGTTGTGAACGGCCGGCGACATGGAGTGCGCCACCGGCGAGGCGACCACCCCATACACCTTCGTCCCCGGATGCAGGGCGTCCCAGCGGTAGAGGCGCTTCATCTGCGCCAGGGAAATCTGCCCGTCGGCCGTCCCCGTCCCCTCCTCCAGGGAGGCGAAGCTCAGGAACGCATTGAACTTCTTGGCCAGCACCCGGCTGATCAGCCCCGCCTGCCCCATGCACAGGGCGATGGTCGGCTTGGCGCGCTGGAGAAGGATCTCGAAAACCTCCAGATTGTCGCGGATGCTTCGGGCCATCCAGACGACCTTCTGGATGTCGGCCGGCGAGGACTGCAACTCATTGAGCAGGTTGTAGAGCCGGTCCGGCCGCCCCTTGAAGTCATGGGCGCTGAGCACCAGCGGCGTTGGAAACCCCAGGCCGCCGCTCGCCTGGAACGACGCCAGCTCCACGTCGACGTACGCCGCCCCCGCCTCGCGGGCGGCCGCCAGCAGCGCATAGCGCCGGGCGTCGGGCAGTTGCGACCGCCCCCCCTCCGCCGCCGAGCGGCAGGTCACGATGCATGGCAGCGACGTCAGCGACACCGCCTGCCGCACCAGGGCCGGATCGTCCACCCCGTCGATGCGCAGCTCCACCATGTCCGCGCCGCGCTCGGCGGCCAGGGCAACATCCCGCTGCGCCTGCTGGGGATCAATGACGAAAATGGCGGCACAAAGGTAGGTCATGCCAGGCAAACCCCGGTGCTGGAGAAGAAACGGCTCAGGACTCGGCTGCGGGCGGCCGCCGCCTCAGGCGGCAAACGGTGCTCCGGCCTTCCGCATGGCCGCCTCGATCGCCTGCCGCACCGGCTCGCTCGCCGGGCACAGGGGCAGGCGCAGCTCCCCGCTGTCCAGCCCCGCCAGTTGCATGGCGTGCTTGATCCCCACCGGGTTGCCGTCGAGAAAGAGGCTCTTGATGAGGGGAAAGAGGCGGTGATGCAACTGCCGGGCCCCGGCGAAGTTGTCCTCCCTCGCCAGTTGCACCATCTGCTTCACCTGGGCGGGCATGAGATTGGACGCGACGGAAATCACCCCGGCCGCCCCGATGCTCATCAGCGGCAGGGTCAAGGAGTCATCCCCGCTGAGGATCGTGATGTCGCAGAGGCTGCGGATTTCGCTGGCCAGATCGAGCGAGCCGGTCGCCTCCTTGATGGCGACGATGTTCGGATGGGCGTTGAGCCGGGCCACCGTGGCCGGGGCCATGGTGATGCCGGTGCGGCCGGGAATGTTGTACAGCACGATGGGCAGGTCGGCCCCGTCGGCCAGCGTCATGAAGTGGCGATAGAGCCCCTCCTGCGTCGGCTTGTTGTAGTAGGGGTTGACCGAGAGCCCGGCCGTCGCCCCGGCCTCCCTGGCAAAACGGTGGAGCTTGAGCGCCTCGCTGGTGGCGTTGGCCCCCACGCCGGCGATCACGGGCACCCGCCCGGCCGCCTCCTGGATCGTCAGGGCAATGACCCGCTCATGTTCCTGAAAGTCCAGGGTGGGCGATTCGCCCGTGGTCCCCACCGGCACCAGGCCGTCAATCCCGCCGGCGATCTGGAACGCCACCTGCCGCTTGAGCCGCTCCTCATCGAGCCTGCCGTCACGAAAGGGACTGACCATCGCCGTCATTGCGCCGCTGAACATGGTTCCTCCACGAATGATTCCATTCAAGGATAGGCTTTGTCAGCGGATTTGCAAAACGTTCACCGCGCCGAACTACGGCTTGAGCACCACTTTAATGCATTCGTCGGCCTTGTCGTGGAACAATCGGTATCCCCGGGGCGCATCGGCCAGCGGCAGCCGATGGGTGATCACAAAGGCCGGGTCGATCTTTCCCGTCTGGATCAGCGCCGCCAGCGGCTCCATGTAGCGATGCACGTGCGTCTGTCCCCCCTTGAGCGTCAGCCCCTTGCCGAAGAGGGCGCCGATGGGGAATTTGTCCACGAACCCGCCGTAGACGCCGGCGACCGAGATGGTGCCCCCCTTGCGGCAGGCGGTGATGGCCTGGCGCAGGGCGGTGGGATGTCCCGTCTCCAGGTACATCGCCGTCTTCACCTTGTCGTACCAGGCGGCCACGCCGTACCCGTGCGCCTCCAGCCCCACGGCGTCGATGCAGGCGTCGGGCCCGCGTCCGCCGGTCCATTCCCTGAGCCGCTCAAACAGATCCTCCTGGGCCATGTTCAAGGGCGTTGCGCCCCCCTTGTCGGCGGCCATGCGCAGCCGCTCGGGCACATCGTCGATGGCGATCACGCGCCCGGCTCCCAGCAGATAGGCGCACTGGATGGCGAACTGCCCCACCGGCCCGCATCCCCAGACCGCCACGGTGTCCCCCCGCTGGATGTCGCAATTCTCGGCCGCCATGTAGCCGGTGGGATAGATGTCGCTCAGGAAGAGCGCCTGCTCGTCGCTGAGGCCTTCGGGCACCTTCATCGGCCCCACATCCGCAAACGGCACGCGCACATATTCGGCCTGCCCGCCGGCGTAGCCGCCCATCATGTGGGAGTAGCCGAAGATGCCGCCGGAGGGGGCGCCGTAGGCGGTTTCGGTGATGGCGGGATTGGGATTGGAATTGTCGCACAGGGAGGTGAGTTGATGCGCGCAGAAATAGCAGCGCCCGCAGGCGATGGGGAACGGCACCACCACCCGGTCCCCCTTCCGGAGGTTCTTCACCTCCGGCCCCATCTCCACCACCTCCCCCATGAATTCATGGCCGAGGATGTCCCCGGCCTCCATGGTGGGAATGAAGCCGTCGTACAGGTGCAGATCCGATCCGCAGATCGCGGTGGCGGTGATTTTCACGATAGCGTCGCGCGGATTGAGGATCGACGGATCGGAGACCGATTCCACGCGCACATCGTGCTTGCCGTGCCAGGTGAGGGCCTTCATGATCGTCCTTTCGCGCCGGACGACCGGATGGGCCGCTCGTCAGGCGCCGCTGGGCTGGCCGGCGATGGTGGCGACCTCGCCGGCCTCCATCAGTTGCTTGAAGCGCCGCAGGTCCTCCTGGACCTGCTGATCGGGCGCCTGGCCGAAGAGCCGTGCAAACGCCGCGCCAACGCGTCCGGCCGGGGGGATATAGTCCAGGACGACCCGGACCTCGGTGCCGTGATTTTCCGTCCCGGCGAAGGTGACGGAGCCGGCGTTGTCCACCTGGGCGTCGGCCAGCGAGCGCCAGGCGATCAGGCGGTCGGGCTCATCATTGATGATCTCCGCCTCCCATTCCACGTGCATGCCGGCCGGTCCCCTCGCCGTCCAGTGGGAGCGCTTCTCATCCACCACCCGCACCGATTCCAGGTGTTTCATGAAGCGAGGCAGGTGAGCCAGGTTCTTCCAGTAGGCGTAAAGCTCGGCGGCCGGGCGGTTGATGGTGATGGCCTGTTCCACGTGGATGCTGCGGTTGAAGTATTCCTCCGGCGCAGCGCCGCTGCCCGGCTCGGCCGGTCCGCGCCGGGCGGTGTTCATGCCCAGGGTTGTATACAAAGGACAGTGGCCGCTCATGCCCCGATAGAGCATGCCCCCCCCGATCGCCGCCGCCAGCAGGCCGGGAAAGCTGCGTCGTCGCAGGCCCATCTTGACCAGCGCCGCCCCGCCGATCAGCGACCCGAACCGCTCCCCCATCCCCACGTTCACCGATTGCCCGCCACAGGCGCGGGATGAATTCTTTGTTGCCATCATAGGCGCATCCTATCGGGCCCAACCGCCTGGCGGGAACGGCGAAAATCAGGCCGGCGAGGGGCCCGGCCCATGAGGCTACGGCACTTTCGCGCCGCATTTGGGGCAGAACTTCGCCCCCGGCGGCAGGGGGGCGCCGCATTGGGTGCAGAAGCGCGCGGCCGGGGGGGCGGGGGCCGGCGGCGCGGCCGATGGAGCGCCAGCGGCCGGAGGAGGCGGTGCGACAACTGCGCCGGGCGCGCCGCCGGCATTGTCGCCGTTGAACAGGACCGTGGTGCTCTTGTCCGTGTTGATCCAGAAGTCGGAACCGAACGTCTTTCCGGCGAACTGCGTCACGAAGCGGTATTCCCCCTCCGGCAGCGACAGCGACTTGCCAAACGGCCCGGCCGCTACCTGTTTGCCGGCCGGATCGAGGACCGCAAAGTCCCGGGGTGTTCCCAGAACGGCGGAGCGGACATCTTCTTCCAGCGCCCGCGCCTCGGCCGCCGGCCAGTAGGCGCCCTGCGCCGCCTGGGTCATGGCGGCCAGCTGCCGACTCCAGTCTTCCCGGTTGATATTGAATCCGACAATCTGCAGGCGCACGTTCTTCAACTGCGCAAATTCGGCCGCCGCCTTCACCGGGTCCTGCCGCGGCAGCGTATCCTCCCCGCCGTCGGTCAGCAGCAGCACCGTCACCGGCTCCCTGGCATCCACGCCGGCCAGGTCGCTCCGGGCCTGGCGCAGGCTCAGCGCCAGCGGGGTCTTGCCGCGCGCCCGCAGCGACTTGAGCCGGGCCAGGAAGGCGGCCTTGTCCAGCGTGCCCATCGGGATCTCAAGCACCGAGTCGGCGTCGGCCTCCTTCTCGATCGCCCGCTTGCGGCTTCCATACACCCGCAGCGCCACCTGGGCCGAGTCGGGCAACTCCTTGATGATGGACGCCACCGCCTCCCGGGCGATGTCGAACTTGTTCTTGCCTTCCATCGCATCGAGCATCGAGCCGGAGGCGTCCAGGATGATGTAGAGTCTCCGGGTGGTGGCGATGACGCCCGTCTGGAGCGTGCCGTTGCCGCCGCGCTTGAGCTCCATGTGCATCGACGGCGTGGCGCGGGTCAGGAACAGCAGGGCGAAGCTGGTCGCCAGGCGCGGATCGCTCTCCTGCCCCTGGCCGATCCAGCTTCCATCGTCCTTTTGCCCGCTGACGAGGTGCTGGGCTCCCAGGGGATACCATTCGTGCCTGCCGATGAACTCCGTGTTGAGGATGCGCCCCACGCGCTCGACGGAATAGAGGTAATAATAATTCCAGCTTCCGCTGGAGGGGTTTTCCCGAACGGAAAAATGCCGGTCCAGCCATGCCAGCCCCTGCTCGATCTGCGGATCGATCTCCGGGTTCTTCTCCCCCAGCGCGTTGCGGCACAGGGCAATGGCGCAGATCCCGGCCGTGGTCATCGACCCGTACGCCCGCCCGCCGCCGTTGTAGCCCCATCCCCCCTCATCGCTCTGCCCCTTGCGCTGGGCCGCCAGGGCGCGCTTCCAGGTCTCCGGCGGCAACTTGATGCCGCCCCGCATCGCCGAGGCGAGCCCCAGAAGGGCGTACTGGGTGTTGGAGTTGTCCCCATCGCCCCCCTTGTCCCACGGCGTCAGGCGCGTCCAGGCTTCGATCACCGCCCCTTTGTCGTTCAGCGGCGTGCCGCCATTGACCTGCAGCGCCTTGCCCTGGTTGGGGTCGGCAAAAATGTCGGCGTCGACCGTCACGTCGTAGTTCCAGGTTCCCCCGGTTCCCTGCGCCTCGACCAGATACCGCGCCGCCCGGCGCAGCTGCGGCAAAAACGTGGTGTCGCCGTAGCCGTCAATCGTCATGCAGAGCAATCCGGCCCGATAGGTCTGGCTCCCGCCGATCGCCTCCGGCCGCACGCCGCCCAGGTAGGATCGCAGCGCGGCGTTGAAATCCGGATACTTCTTCTGCGCCCCGGCATGGATCAGCGCCAGCATGGCCAGGCTGTGCTCGGCATCATCCCCCAGGTGATCCCGCTTCGTCTTCAGATCGTGGGTCTTGATGTAGTTCCAGAGAAAATCGGCTCCTCGATCGATCGCATGGTTCACCTGCTCGGGCGTCAGGCCCACCCCGGCCAGCCCCCTGGGCTGCAGGTCCGGATGCACCGGCACCGTGGGCAGGGCCGGTGCGGCGGGCTTGGCCGCGGGTTTGGCCGGGGCCGGCGGCGCGGGGGGCGCTTTCGCCTCGGCCGGCGGCGGTGGGGGGGCGGGCGGGGTTTGTCCCGCGGTCGCCTGCGCCGCGGGGGCAGGTTTGGCTTCCAGCGCGGGCAAGTCCAGCACCTTCGCCAGGCTCACCCCGCCATACGCCAGCCGCGGCCTGGTCTGATCCGCGCCGATCCGATACGCCACCTCAAATTCCCGCATCTGCCCGGCCGGTATCCAGAGCGGGTCCACCGGCCGGTGGGGCAGCTGGTCGGTCACCTTGTCCGGGGGCGTCTGCGACCCGTTCTCGGCCGCATACTTCAATTGCGCCCTGGGCTGGAAAAAGTCATCCCGCGTGCCGGTGTTCTTCACGCGCATGCTGAGCGTCAAAAAAGTTTGCCCCGCGCCCGCCTTTTGCCCCGCCACCTCCGCCGTCCGCCTCTGCGAGATCACCGCCACATCAAACACATCATCCTTCAACGTCGCGATCGGCTTCTCGGAAGCCCCCGGAGCGGCCGGCGCATGCCCCTCCAGCACAAAGCGCAGCGGCTTGGGATGCACGATCTTTCCATCCGGCAGCTTCGCGTTGGGAAACCCGCACAGCAGTTCAAGGGAGGTCGTCTGGGCCGGCACCAGGAACGCCAGTTGGCCGCCCGTCATCAGATCGGGCAGGAATCGCGGCAGGGGGGGCAGGCCGCTCTCCTCCAGCGGTCCGTACGCATAGCGCCCATCCGCCACCACCTGCTGGTATCGCCGTGAATCTTTCCAGTCCGCCACCGTTCCGATGGCGATCATCTGCCCCGGTTTGGCCTTGGGATCGTAAGCCGTTGCATCCCCCATCGTCGTGAACAGGCTTCGGGCCCGCAGGTCAAAGCTCACGTACGCCATTCCGGCCGGAGCGGTCCGCCCGTTCCACTTGTCACTCTTGCGAAATTGATAGACCCCCATCTCCACCAGGTCGTTTTTCTGGGTCGGATGATCCGGTTTGGGCGCTTCCAGCGCCACCGGCTGCCCCTGCGGAATCACCAGCGGCAGCGTGATCGCCCCGTGAGCAAAATCGTAGAAGCGCAGCACCAGCCGCCTGGGCGTCGACTCCGCCGGCACCTCAAAGACCACCCGGCCGTCGGCCCTGGCCCCCATCTCCGGCAGGTTCAACTCGCCCCAGCCCAGCAAGCCCGCCCCCGCCGTGGTCCCGGTCGCCGGCAGAATCCGCACCCCGTCGGCAACGCAATAGAGATGATCCGACAGCTTGCCGATGCGATAGACGACCGGCACCTTCTGATCCCGCACGATTTGAGGCGTCAGGATGTTTCGCCAATGGGTGTCCACCACCAGCAGCCGCTTGCCGGCCCGCGCTTTGAGCCCGCCGTAATCCTCCAGCAGCGACACACTCGACACCGACAGGACCGCCGCCCGGTTCCGCCCCTCGATCAGCGTGGGATTGATCTTTCCCGGCGCCAGCGCCGTCAGCGCGCCGGAGGTCTTCTCCGGTGGCTTCACACCCCCCAGCGGCGCCGGGGCCAATCCAAATTGCTTCTCCGCCGCCGTAAAGGGGGCGCTGGGCGACTGGGGCGGCTCCAACGCCACCACCTTGCCGCTGCCGCCCGACCGCACGATCCCCATCGCCTCGCCCCCGGCCGGGGCGCGAGACAGCTTGCTCTGCCCCGGCACTTCAATCCCCCCGCCCCCGCGCCCGCTGACAATCACCGCGCTGATTTTCGGATACGCCTTGATCCAGCGCGCCGCCTCCGCCAGGGGCGCATCGGCCAGCACGATGATCGTATCCCCCGCCCGCTCGGCCTCGGGCATCACCCGCTTCAGCGCTTCCTCCGGCGGGGCAAACTGGAGCCCGGCCACCACCCCGCTGTCCGGCAGCATCATCGACGCCGATTGATCGGCGATTCCGATGAAGACGGTCTTGTGTCCCCCGCGCTCCACGACCGCCATCGGCCGCCACGGCGTGGTTTGCCCCGGGGGCAGTTGGAAACTGGCCGAAATGAATTTAGCCTTGGATTTTCCTATCGCCCCGGCCAGCGCGGCCGCCTCTCCGCGCAGGTCCCGGTGCGCCAGGTTGACCACATCGAACCCCGCCGCATCGACCATCGCCACATCGACCGCGAGGCGCTGATCGCCCGCCGCCGCCCCGCCCACCAGCGCGCCCCCCGTGACCGCCAGCATCGCATCGGCCGAGCCGCCCGCCTTGATCAGCCCCTCACGCCCCAGTTTTGCCGCGGTCTGATCCCGCAAATCGGAAAAACTCAAAACCGTCGGCGCGGCGGGCGCCGCTCCATACGCCGGCAGCAGGAGAATCGAAAGCAGTAGAAGTCGCAGCTTCATGTCAGCCCGGTATCCTTTCCCTTCATCGCCGCCCATTCCGCCCCGGTCACAACTGCGAGAGATCCCAGGCTCCGCCCAGAATGTCGCCGCAGGCCGCCAGCCCGCCCCCCACGCCAAAGATATCCTGCACGTTTCCGACCGCGCCGATGTAGTTCCCAGGATTGTCGGCCCCGGTGACGCAGGCCATCCACGCCACCGCGCCGCCGGTGCTCGCGCCGCCGGTGATGAAGGAATTGGCGAACGAAAGCATGCATTTGAGGTTGCTCAAATTCATCTTGAGCGTCTGGAGGTACTCCATCGCGGCCTGCCCCTCGCCCCCGTCGCCGCGGCCGAGGGTTGCCCCCGTGGCGGGATCGATGTGCCACCAGGCGGTGGGGGCCTGCGAACCGGGGAACAGCAGCTTGCCCCCCTCATCGTTGCGTTGCAGCGCCCATTGCACCAGCGCCGGTGGCTTCACCTTCACCTTAGCCGCATCGGCCGCCACCAGCATTCCCTTCTCGCCGCCGGCCCGTGCCCCCTCCGACGCCGCAAACGCCCCGCGCGTGCCGGCGCCCGGATCGATCTTCCGCAGCAGCACCGATTCCAGCACTGTCGCCCCCACGCCATTGTAAATATTCCCCCGCACGGCCGCCGCCACGCCCGAGGCCG
>JBIQLO010000067.1:0-18188 GCA_044464175.1 Planctomycetaceae bacterium
GCTTCTGGCACCGTGCTTGCATTGGTGTTTTCCGTTGAGCGCCGCCTTATCGGTGGCGGGATTATTTTGTGTCATCAACAGGCAAGGAGGACGCATGTGCCGCTTTTCGCTACGACAAAAAGGAATGCTGATTGCCGCTGGTCTGGCCGCCCTGGGGCTGTCGGCCACCACGGCCAGCGCCGGCTCGGTGGTGCTGGGGGATTCGGGCTGGACGGCCTCGTGGGCCGACAGCGTTGATCCCTTTCTGGCAGTCAACGTGGACGGGATCACCGACTCCACCGTCTTTATCGAGAAATTCCTGGACTATCACACCCCGGCCAACGCCGACGGGACTTTCGACACGGTCACCATCAATTTCCAGCAGACGCGGGCCGACGCCCTGCCGTTCATCGCCCTGAACGATGAATCGGTCGTCAACCACTCCGGCAGCGACTGGAGCGGCTTCCGCTTCACCCTCAACAACGCCACCTTCGACCCGTCCGCCAGCAATGTCGGACAGTCCGGCGGCTTCTCGATCGACCCCTTCACCAACCACACCTTCTCCGCCGGCGACACCGTTCTGGATGTGAGCGGCGCGACGGTGGCGGATGGAGAGGTCTGGTTCCCCGGCGTCGCCAGCGGCAACCTGATCGTCATCGCCCCCCAGTCGGCCAATACCAACCTGCCGGCCTTCTCGCTGGGTGAGACCCCCACCGGGCCGGGTTCGCCCCCGGTCATTCCCCTGCCGCCGGCTTTCTGGAGCGGCTTGATCGGACTGGGCGGTCTGGGCCTGATCGGCGCCGGTCGCCGCGTGCGGAAGATGCTGTAAGCAATTCCGTCGGCCAAAAAAAAGAGCCTCGCACGAAATAAGCGGTTGTTCCCGAAGGACTTCCGCTTATTTCGTGCGAGGCATTTTTAACCCGTCGATTAACGATTGGCGTTGCCTAGTGGCCGGACAGACGCCAGGGACCAAAATCCCGGTAGGCGTAGGATGGCTTGCCTTGAGCCGTCAGGACGGCCGTGGTGTAGGGGTATTCCAGCTCTTTCCAGCCCATGGCGGCCACGTGTCCGTCACAGAAGGCCACGTTCGCCATATGGCCATGACGATAGTCCACCCCGGTGTAGAGGCCGGTGGGTGGGGCGGTGCGGCTCTGGGTCAGGGTGACATAGTACCAGCCGCGCGGGGTGCCGCGGGTCGTGTCGGGGCTGGCGTAGAGGCTGTCGGCCATCAGCAGGCGGGTGGAGGGGTCTTTGATCTGGGAGATTCGGCGATAAGGAGGATAGGCGCTGGAGGAGAGATCCCCGCCGGCGACATAGCGGCTGATTCCGTAGGCGACATACGCCACGCCGGTCAGCCCGTTGCTGTTGTAGTTTTCCGGAAAGGCGGGGCACTGGAAGGGCCCGCGGGGGCTCACCCAGTCGCTGGTGGTGTAGAGATATTTGCCGTTGTAGGGGCTTTCCATGCCGCTGGTGTCGGCCAGGTAGGGCTTGAGCATGCTGACCCAGTAATAATCCTTCATCCCGGCGGGCATGTCCGAGGCGTTCTGTCCGAACCAATAATGGACGAACATCAGGGGCAACTGCCCCTTGTATTCCGTGGTGTAGGCGGTCCAGGCCATGGCGACCTGGCGGAGATTGCTGGCGCAGGCGACCCGTTTGGCCGATTCCCGGGCCTTGTTGAGCGCCGGCAGCAGCATCGCGATCAGGATCGCGATGATCCCGATGACGACCAGCAACTCGACCAGGGTGAAGCCGCGAAGCGAAGACAGGGAACGGATGTGCGGGACTTTGGCGTCCCGGTGCCGGCAAAATTGGGTACAGCTCATAGGTGTCGATCAATGTTGGCGGCCGCCGGGCGACCGCATCCGGTGGTGCCCCCTGTACAACATCCCAGCCCGCCTGCCCCGCGGTTCTGACTGATTCAGTCCCGGCAAGGCAGCGTCTTTATCATAGCGTGCAAATTAATCCAGTCCAGTAAAATCAGGAGCCTGAACAGTTTTGACGGGTGCTGAAGTTGAGCCCGGTTTGGGAAATGGCGTTCCCGCGCCTGATTCATCCAGGCAGGGACGATGGGCCTTCGGCGTGGGAGCCGCCGCAGGGCCCCTGTGGACGGCCTCGTCGAGGCCGCCCGGGGTCAGCGAAGATCGCCTACGAGGCTCCGATCGTCACCCCCCCTGCTTGTGCGGGGCGGTCAGGTAGTGCAACAGCCCGTTGTGCCGCTCGGCCTCTTTGGGGGCATCGTGGCGCAGCAGCGACCAGGCCTCGCCGGCGAAGGTGCAGGCCTCGTCCCGCTTGCCCGCCGCCGCCAGTTCGCGCAAAGCCCGCACCAGCAGCTTGTTGAGATTCGTCAATGTCTCGGCGTCAATGGATTGGCTCATGGAATCGAACTCCGTGACGCATTGTAGGCAGCCCCCATGATCCCAGGTTCCAAGATCCCCAATCCAAAATCCAAAATCGTTCGTCCCCTTACCCGATCTGGGCCAGGGGCAGGGTGTCCCCAAATTGCTGGACCAGCGCCTCCCGCAGGGGGCGCCGGGCAGGGTCGGCCAGGCGCGGGTCGGACGCCAGGAGCGCCAGGGCATCTTCGCGGGCCTGCTGGAGCAGGTCGGTCTCGCTGGAGAGGTCGGCCAGCTTGAACTCCGGCAGGCCGTGCTGGCGGGTGCCGAAAAATTCCCCCGGCCCGCGGAGCTTCAGGTCCATTTCGGCGATCTCGAAACCGTCGTTGGTCTGGGTCATCGCCTTGAGGCGGGCGGCGGCCGATTCGGTGGGCGCATCCCCCAGCAGCAGGCAATAGGAGACCTCCCCCCCCCGCCCGACGCGCCCGCGCAGCTGGTGCAATTGCGAGAGGCCGAACCGCCCCGCCTCGTCGATCAGGATCACCGTGGCGTTGGGCACGTCGATCCCCACTTCGATCACCGTCGTCGCCACGATCGCGTCCAGCCGGTGCCCGCGGAAGTCGGCCATTGTCTGCTGCTTCTCCTCGGTCTTCATCTGCCCGTGCAGCATCGCCAGGCGCAGCCCGGCCAGCGGGCCCTGGCTCAGCCGCTGAAACTCCTTTTTCACGCTGCGCGACTCGGCCGTGCCCTGGTCCTCGATCTGCGGGACGACAATGTAGGCCTGCCGCCCCGCCTCGACCTGGCCGCGCAGGAAGGCGTAAGCCTCCTTCGACTGGTTGGCCGTGAACCATCGTGTCTTGATCGGCTTGCGCCCCGGCGGCAGCTCGTCGATGACGCTGAAGGCGAAATCGGCGAAATAGCTCAGCGCCAGCGTGCGCGGGATCGGCGTGGCGGTCATCACCAGATAGTGCGGGCTCATGCCCTTGCTCTTGAGGGTGGCCCGCTGCAGCACGCCCAGCTTGTGCTGCTCATCCACCACCACCAGCCCCAGGTTGGCAAAGTCGATCCCCTGCTGCAGCAGCGCCTGGGTGCCGACGGCGATGTGGATCTCCCCCTCGCCCAGCGCCCGCAGCAATGCAGCGCCACCCCCCCGCCGCGTGCGCCCCGTGAACAACTCGATGCGAACACTGGAGTCGCGCAACAGTTTGCGCAGCGTCAGGTAATGCTGCTCGGCCAGGATTTCCGTGGGGGCGAGCAGCGCGGCCTGCGTGCGGTTGGCGACGGCCACGAGCATGGCGTAGACCGCCACCGCCGTCTTGCCGCTGCCCACATCCCCCTGCAGGAGGCGGTTCATCGGCTTGCCGCTTTGCAGGTCATGGAGGATTTCCCAGGTGCTGCGGCGCTGGGCCTGGGTCATGTCGAAGGCGAAGCGCCGGCGGATGCGGGCGTCGAGCAGCTTGTCGGCCCGCAGCATCGGCGCCGACAGGTGCGCTTCCCGCTGGCGCTTGGAGAGGCCCAGCGCCAACTGCATCAGCATCAGCTCGTCATAGACCAGCCGCCGGCGCGCGGCCATCGCCTGGCGCATGTCGGCGGGGCGATGCACATCATGCCACGCCTGGCGGCGGGGGATCAGCCCGCGCTTTTTGAGCAGTTCCGGCGGAAACCATTCCTCGATGGCCCCCAGGGCGGCCGGCAGGTGGTCGGCGATGATCTGCTCGATGATATTGCTGGGGAGTTTGGCTGTGGCGGGATAGATGGGGCGGAACTTGGATTCGGCGATAACGCCCGTCTCCTCGGTGATGACCTCGAATTTGGGGTTGGCCATCCGGGGCATATCCCGGAAGAAGGTGACCTTGCCGCGCACCCGGAGCTGCTGGCCGGGATGGATGATCCGGCGCAGATAGCTGCCGTTGAACCAGGTGAGCGCCAGGGCATCCCGCCCATCATCCAGGGTGGCCTCGAAGCGCGGATGGGGTCGGCGGGCGATGTAATCGACCGCCACCACCTCCCCGCGGGCGCTCTGGATGCCGTTGGAGGAGAGCTGGGCGATGGGCAACTCGGCCGACTCGTGCTGGTAGGTGCGCGGGAAATACCCCAACAGGTCGCGCAGCGTGTGAATCTCCAACGCGGCCAGGTGCTTGAGGCGGGCGGGGGTGATCCCCCCTACCGCACTGAGCGGGCGATCCAGAGGTTGGGCGGAGACTTGGGTCATTCATCCCTATCCAGGCGGCGAGCGGGCCCCTGTCCGCCGCGCGGCGAACAAATGCAACTGTTTGCCCTACCATCACTTACGAACAATAAGGGTCTTAGCCAGCAGGTCGTGCAGCGCCTGCTTGCGTTCTGTAAACCCGGCCATGATGAATCCGATCATAAGAATAAAGGCCGAGAGAACTTTGCCCAGATTCCGGCCCATCGCCTGTCCGAAGCCGATCCGCCTCCCGTTCAGGTCCGTCACCTTCAGCCCGACAAGCTGTTTGCCGACCGTTCCCTGCCATGCGGAACTTTCCATGAGGCCGAAATATAGCCAGATTCCGATCCACAGCACAATGGGTTGGGCGAGATGGAGGTAGGCTCGCGACGGTGGATGTCCAGCCAACACGAAGAACCCTAAACCCCAGGCGCCTGCCAGAAGGATGGTCTGCGCGATCCAGATCAGGAGGTAGTCCAGCAGGTACGCCAGGAAGCGCAACCAGAACCCGGCATAAGGGTGCGGCACCAGGGGAGTCTGGTATTCAATCACCCCGCCCGGGGCGGCGGGCGGCATGGCGGCCCAGGTTGCCCCCCCCGCCGGGGCGAGGACCGGCAGCGTGCCGGCCTGCACCCACTGGGGCATTCCCTCGGTCCAGACCAGGGCATTGAGCCCCAGTTCTCCGGCCGCCAGTTTGCGCTGCAGTTCGGCCAGCGGGACCGGGCCCTGCTGCTGGTTGTTTTGCGCGAAATACCACGACAGGTCGGACATGGAGCTCCTGAAAACGTTGGCCTTTTAGCTTATTCCGGGCCGGCGGCGGCGTCAATTTTTTAATTAGGGAGGCGTTCGCTGGGGCAGTGTCAATATAAATTTTACCCCCCCCCTTCTGGTAAAATGGGTAAAAATGTTCCGCGCGGAACATTTTGTTTTTTGGCAGCCCCCCTGCCTGGTCCATGATCGGTGCGGTTGGGGCTGGGCGGGGTCGCGATCCCGCCCAAAGAGAATGGCTTAATTAAAAATATTCCGCGCGGAACATTTCACTCTTCGATCTGCACGCCCAGGCGCTCCAGTAGGGTATCGAACTGGTCCAGGGAGGTGTAATGGAGGACGATTCGCCCCTTCCCCTTGGCGCCCGAGCGGATTTGGGTGCGCACCCCGACCTGGCGGGTGATGGAGCGTTCCAGCTCCTGGAGATGAGCCGAGGGAGGCGTTTTGGACGGCGGGGGGGTGGACCCGGCTGGCGATTGGGTCAGGCGCTCCAAGTTGCGAACGGAGAGGCCCTGGGTGATCGCCAGCTCCGACAGGCGCAACTGCTGGGCCTCGGGCAGTCCGGCCAGCAGCTTGGCGTGACTGGCCGAGAGCCGCCCATCGGCGACCTTCTCCCGCACGGCCGGCGCCAATTCCAGCAGGCGCAGGAAATTGGCGATAGTGGAGCGGTCTTCCCCCAGTCGTCCGGCCAGTTCGTTCTGGGTCAGACCCAGTTGTTCCATGAGGAACTGGTAGGCGGACGCCCGGTCCACGGGGTTCAGATCCTCCCGCTGGACATTTTCAATCAGGGCGAGCTGGGCCTGCGTGAGGGGATCGACGTTGCGGATAATGGCCGGCAGATCGGTCAGCCCGGCCCGCTGGGCGGCGCGCCAGCGGCGTTCGCCGGCGATCAGCTCATATTGTCCCTCTCCGACCGGTCGGACGAGGATCGGCTGGATCAGCCCGTTGGTCTGCAGGCTGGCCGCCAGCTCCGCCAAGGCCGTCTCGTTGAACTGTTTGCGCGGCTGGTGGGGATTGGGAACGATTTGGGCCAGGGGGATGGTGCGCACCGTCACATCCGGCGGCAGCCCGGTGGAGTCGGGGGCGGGGGCGTCGAGGGGTTGGGCCTCCACCTCCTGGGCAGGGGGGTTCAACGACATCAGGCTGCTCAGTCCTCGGCCCAGACGCGGCTTGGATTTGCTCATCGGCGGTTCCTTTATTGAAAATGTTCCGCGCGGAACATTACCCGCGGCAGGGGGGTGAAGGCAAGAATGGAAGGGGTTGTTTGTTGCTTGTGACTTGTTGCTGATTGCTGGTTGCCTATTCCCTGCAGGTCGGCTGTATGAGTAAATAGCCTGCAAGGAACCAGTGATAAGGGACAAGCGGCAGTTGTAAGGCTTTTGAGCGGGTATTGGCCCCGCGCCCGGAAAATTTTCCTTGACAGGGCAAGCGGGATTTCATAGCGTTGTGAGTGCGATTCACAACGTTATGGAGCCTTCCATGGCGACACTGAGCGACATTTCACGTGAAACAGGGCTGTCGGTGGCGACGGTTTCCCATGCCCTCAACGACCGCCCCGGCTACAGCCGGGCGACGCGCCAGCGGGTGCAGGCCGCAGCGCGGGCGCTGGGGTATCGGGCCAATCCGCTGGCGCGGGGGCTGCTGGGCAAAAGCACCAAGACCATCGGGATTGTCTGGTCGCTGGGCCGGCCCAACGCCGAAGGGCTGGTGCGGGAACTGGCGATGCGGATGTGGCGGCGGGGGTATCTGACCTTCATGGCCGACGGCTTGTCGGACCCGTCGGCCAGCCGGGAAATCCTGGCGGACCTGGGACGGCGGGGGGTGGACGGGGTGGTTCTGCAGGCCAACCACGGATTGCTGAATGATCCGGAGATTGTGGCTCGATTGAAGGGGTTCGGGGCGGCGGTGGCGGTGACGGACGAGATGGGGGCGCCGCCGGTGGACCTGGTGATTCAGGACATCTCCTACGCCATCGGGCAGATCATGGATTATTTCCGGGCGACGGGCCGGCGGCGAATCGGGTTTGCCGGGAGCGTTCATTCCAACGCGGAGAAGATCGGGCCGCTGCGGGCGAAATTGCAAGAATGGGGGGTGTCGGACAGGGATGTCACGATTGACACCGGAGAGGCGGGGCGGCCGCTGAATCATTATGAGCATTATGTGGCGGCTTTGAACCGGCATTTTCCGCCCGGGGGACGGGGATTTCCGTTTGACGCGGTGATCTGCGCCTCGGACGACGGGGCGGCGGCGGTGACCGGTTGGCTCAGGGGGCGGGGGCTGCGGGTTCCGGAGGATGTGGGGGTGGTGGGGGTGGGGGACGTCAATCTGACCCGGGCGGCGAATCCGCCGCTGGCCAGCGTGGAGCGGCACTACGGCGAACTGGCCGAGGCGATCGATGGGATGCTGTTCCGGCGGCTGGGGCGGGGGGGAGGTGAGGCGAAAGTGAAGCGGGTTCCTTCTACGTTTGTCTGGCGCGAATCGGCGGGGAAGAAACCGGATCAGGATGAAAAATGAATCAGGGGAGATCTTACAAAAGGAGCGGTCATGTCACGGAAACAGGGTTTTACGTTGGTGGAGCTGCTCGTGGTGATCGGGATTATCTCGGCGCTGATCGCGATATTGCTGCCGGCCCTGAACAGGGCGCGGGAGGCGGCCAAGAAGGTGGCGTGCGCCAGCAACCTGAAACAGATCGGCATGGCGATGCACATGTACGCCAATGACAACAAGGGGTATTACCCGGTTTTGAAGAACCAGCACAACTGGAATGCGCCGTTGACGCTAGTGAGCGCGTTGGTGGTGAACGGAACGTATCTGCCGAACACGAACCCGAAGGCGTGGGGGTACAGCGCGGTGTTCCGTTGCCCGTCGGATTTGTCGGATTACACGAACAGCTATCCCAAGAGTTATGTCTACCGCCAGACGCACAACGGACACGATTACAGCGACGATCACGTCTATCCGGCCGACGGCATGGCCATGCGGACCAGCGACAACCCGCATTACACGCCGGGGCTTTGGCGCTGGCTGGTGACGGAAAAATACGCCACGGCCTATGACTATCAGCAACTCAACACGCCGGGCGGGCAGGCGTATGCCAACACGCCGCACACGATCGACAATGTGACCGTTCAAAGCTACTGGCACGCAAATGGAGGCAACACGCTTTATGATGACGGGCATGTGAAGTGGGTTCGCTTCGGGCGGGCGCTGGGAAATCCGTAGAGGAGCGTTAGGTGATCCGGGCCGCGAGCCTGCATTGATGAATAAGGAGAGCCGCGCACGAAGCAAGGGCTACATGGAAAAAACCTGTGCTTTCGGTGTGGAAACGGCACAGGTCTGGGAGTACCGCGACCTGAGGCACCCATCCATGGGGGAGTTTTATTCCCGTTAATCCACAGGTGACGGGTCGCTATTTGGGAGCATCAGATGAAGAAGATTTTTTGCGCGGGCATTCTGTTGTCGCTGTTGTGCATGGCGTCAGCGCCGGGGGCGGATCAGAAGCAATGGGCTGCGTGGATGATTCCGGCCTCGCTGAACGCGGACAAGACGATCCGGGTGCTGGCGGGGCGGACGCAGATGCTGCCGCTGATGCTTCAGGCGTCGGAGGCGGTGAAGAAGCAGGGCAAGACCCATGAGGTGACGCTGGAGCTGGACCTGCCGCCGGGGATGAAGGTGGCGCAGAGCCAGGGGGTATATGACTTGCTCAAGTCCGATGCTTCGGCGGGGGAGAAGGGGCGCGGGCGGTATGTCTGCACGGTGCGGGTGGAGAACCGGGACATGGCCGGGGCGCTGGGCAAGCGGCCCGCCTCGGAATGGCAGAACCAGACGTTTTTCGTGGAGGTGCCCGAGGCGATCGATCCGGGGCAGGCGTATGTGGGGCTGACGCTGCGGGCGGGGGAGGCGGTCCAGAGCTGGCGCTGGGCGGTGGCGCTGTCGGAGCTGACGCCGGCGGCGCATCGGCCCAGGCGCACGGTCCTGGGGTTGTGGAGCTACAGCCTGGGGCGGGCGGGAGCGGCCAGCGACGGAATCGGAAAATTCCTGTCCGATGCGGGGGTCGGGTTCATTCAATCCGCGCCGGCCGGGGCGTTCCGCGAGGCGATGAAGGCGCACGGGATTGTGACGGGCGGGAACACGCACCACTCGCTTTTTTACAGCAAGGCGGCCCAGGATCAGGATGCGGCGGGGAAGCCGATCCTGAGCAATTACCCCAGCCCGGAGGGGATCATCGAATTGCCGGCCGAGGCGGCGATCCCGGGGGTCAAATCGCTGGTGGAAAACGCGCGGCAGGGGGATGGGATCGCCACGTTTGACTACGAACCGCGGGGCACAACCGGCTTTGCGCCCAGGGCGGTGGCGCGGTTCCAGAAGGAACACCACCTCAGCGACGCGGAGTTCAAGGCGTTCCGGGCGTACGTGGCCAAGCATGGCTCGCAGATGTTCAAGGTGACCGAACCGGCCATGGCGAATATCTGGAAACAATGGACGGCCTTCCGAAGCGCGCAGGTGGAGGGATACCTGCGGCGGATTTACCAGGCGTTCAAGGCACAGGCGCCCGAAGCGCAACTGGCGGTGACGCCCAGTCGGAGTTTCGGGTCCGATTCAATGAGCACGCTGGCATTGGGATGCGACAATTCGGTGATCGGATCATACGCCGACATCATCATGCCGCAGTTGTACAGCGGGTATGGGGGGATCAACGTCAAGCTCGTGATGCAGTACACGGCCGGGTGGCGTCAGACGCTGGCCCAGCGGGGCGCCAAGGCCAGGATCTGGCCGATCCTGGTGGTGCGGTATGCGGGCGCGTCGGTCTTCAACACGCCCAGCCGCGTGCGACAGCAGATTTTCGGGACGCTGGCCTCCGGGGCGCAGGGCCTGCTGCTTTACTACCCCGGCAACATGGATGCGCCCTACTGGCAGATGCTGGCGCGGACCAGCGAAGAGGTGGCGGCCTATGAGGATTTCTATCAGGCGGGGCAGCGCGTGGACGGAGAGTTCAAGCTGGAGGGGATGCCGCAGGGGAGCGGGCAGGTCATCATGTGGCCGGGGTATCCCCAGACGGTGGAGAACCCGCAATGGGCGATGACCGCGCACCGGCTCAAGGGGCGGGTGCTGCTGACGCTGTTCAACCTGGAGGAGGGGAATGACCTGGTGTTCGACTTTGGCGACAAGGCGATGAAGGTCCTCCAGAGCAGCCATGTCCAGGAATCGGGGCCGGGCAAGTGGCTGGTGGGACCGCAGCAGGTGGGATTTGTGGTGGTGGAAGGGCCGTAACGGTGACGTCTGTCGGACAGGCCGGTAGAATCCGTCCGACAGGAGACACGGGTGATTCAATCCATCGAGCGGCGGGTGATCTGGAATGGGCGGCGCGACGGGGGGACGTGGTTTCATCCCCGGGCGACGGCGCTGCCCGATGGCAGCGCGCTGATGACCTGCCAGCGGATTACCGGGTCGGACAACTTCGGACAGGTGCATTGGAGCCGCTCGGCCGACGGGGGGCTCACCTGGTCAGCGCCCCGGCCCATCGAGGCGCTTGCCCGCGGGCCGATCGGGCAGGGGATCGAGGAGGGGGTGTGCGATGTGGTGCCGGAATACCACGCCCCCACAGGCAAGGTGCTGGCGATGGGGCACACGGTCTTTTACAAGAACGATGCGCTGTATGGGGGTGATCCGCCGCCCGGGCATCGGCGGCGGCATTCGGTCTATACCGTCGGCGACGGGCGGGGGGGGTGGTCGGCCCGGCGGGAGCTGGAATGGCCCGATCCGCGGGGGGAGGCGTTCTGCATGTGCGGCTGCGCCCAGCGGGTGACGCTGGAGAACGGGGAGGTGCTGGTGCCGCTCTATGTCGCGCCGGTGGGGCGGGTGGACCGGATGGCGACGACCGCGCGCTATGGGTTTGACGGACAGACCCTGACCTATCGCCAGACCGGGCGGGTGCTGGAGCTGCCGGTGGGGCGCGGGCTGCTGGAGCCGAGTCTGACACGGTTTGACGGGGAGTTTTACCTGACAATCCGGGCGGAGGATGGACATGGGTATGTCAGCCGCTCGGCCGACGGGCTGGATTGGGAGGACATCCGCCCCTGGTGCTTCGACGATGGGACCGCGCTGGAGATGTCCACCACGCAGCAGCGCTGGCTGGTCCATCGGGGGGCATTGTATCTGGTCTACACGCGCAAAATGGGGGACAACCACGGCGTGGCCCGCTGGCGGGCCCCCCTGCTGATCGCGCAGGTGGACCCGGCCCAGCGCCGATTGATCCGCGCCAGCGAGCGGATCGTCTTTCCGATGGACGGCGACGGCATGGCCCCGGGCGACCGCGTGGCGCGGATGGGGAATTTTCATACGACGGCGGTGTCGGCCGGCGAATCCTGGGTGACGGTGGGGGAGGGGCGGCCCCATGACGGGTGGAACGGGGATACGCTGCTGGGGCGGATCGTTTAGGCTCATCCGAGCCGCGACGATCAAGCGGGGCGGCCGGGGTCCATCCCATCTGCATGCTACGACCTGGCCTCCAGCGCTTTTACCGCGCTGGTGGCGACCGCCCAGCCGAAGATCGCGCCATAGATCAATCCGGTGGCCACGGCCAGCAGGGTGAAGCCGCCGGCGACGCCGATGACGGCGAATTTCATGGCCGCGAACAGCACCGCCCCGACGCCGATGCCCGCGGGGATGGAGCGCGTGACCGCCACGACCACTCCCACGACGGCGCCGAAAACGCCGCCCATGACGGCCGCGCCGACCAGCGTCGCGACCAATCCATAGCGCGGGGCATCATGCCCGGGAAAGACGAAGCGCTGGATCAGGGCGACGATCAGGAAGAGGATCAAACCGGAGGCGGCTCCGGAAACCGTGGCATTGACGGCCGGAGGAGCGGAAGAGGTGCGTTGCGCCATGAAAACCTCCAATCGGCTGAGTTTTGGCCCCCGATTCTACCGCGCACCCCTGTTTTCCGTACCGGCCGATTTGGCCCCTCCGCCGGCGGGGGGGTCACAGAGCCCTGGGATGGCGTAAAAAAATCCTGTTCGGGCGCGTATGGAAGAAAATTCGGCAGCCCTTATAATGGCCGGACTATGCCTTACACGTTGAGCGAATCATCGGCGGAATTGGCGCCGTTGGAGTCCGGCAGCGCCGGGGACAACCGCTGGGTGCTGAACTTCGGCCCGCAGCACCCGGCGACGCACACGACGCTGCGCCTGGTGCTGGAGCTGGACGGGGAGCGCATCGTCCGCGCCACGCCCCACATCGGCTATCTCCACAGCGGATTCGAGAAGCTCGGGGAACACCTGAACTACAACCAGTACGTCACCATCGTGGACCGGATGGACTATTCGGCCCCGATCTACAACGAGCTGCCCTGGCACGGGGCGGCGGAGAAGCTGCTGGGCATTGAACTCACGCCGCGCTGCAAGGCCCTGCGCACCATCGCCGGGGAACTGGGGCGGATTCAGTCGCACCTGCTGTGCATCGGCGCTGTGGGGCTGGACCTGGGGGCGTTCACCGCCTTCCTGTACGGCTTCAACCAGCGCGAGCTGATCTACGACATCGTGGAGTTCATGAGCGGCCAGCGATTCCACACGAGCTGGACGCGGGTGGGGGGGCTGAACATGGACCTGCCCGATGAGGAGATGTACAAGCGCATGGTGCACAACCTCATCGACAACGAGCTGCCCAAGGCGGTGGAGGACATCGAGGCGCTGCTCAACAAGAACCGCATTTTCGTGGAGCGCACGCAGGGCGTGGGCGTGATTTCGCGCGAGGAGGCGACCGCCTGGAGCCTGACCGGCCCGATGGCCCGGGGCAGCGGCGTGCGGCGGGACATCCGCAAGAACGAGCCGTATCTCTGCTTCGTGGACAACTGGGACGGGCAGGGGACCCCGGCCGTCGATTTCAAGGTCCCGGTCATGGAGACCGGGGACGCCTACGCCCGGTACCTGGTGCGCCTGGAGGAAGTGAAGCAGTCGATGCACATCATCCGGCAACTGATCGACAACCTGCCCAAGGGGCCGGTCGACGTCAGCCCGGAAGGCAAGGAGACGCTGCCCCCCAAGGCCCAGGTCTACGGCAGCATCGAAGGGCTGATCCAGCACTTTGAGATGATCATGACCAACCGCGGCTTCTCCGCGCCGCAGGGCGAGGTCTACAGCTGCATCGAGAGCGCCAACGGGGAGCTGGGCTACTACATTGTCTCGGCCGGCGGCAACGTCCCCTGGCGGGTGCGGACCCGCCCGCCCTGCTTCATCAACTACCAGGTGTTCCCCAAGATGATCGAGGGGCATATGATTTCCGACGTGGTGGCGGTGCTGGGCAGCATCAACATCATCGCGGCGGAACTGGATCGGTGAGATGATTTTTGTATTTGCAACGAGATGAACTATGGCATGGATTGTTGAAGATCGACGGGCGGCGCGGGTGGAGGATGAGAACGGGCCGCGGCTGACCGAGGCGCTGAAAAAGCACATCGCCGAAACCTACTTCCCGCGCTATCCCACCAAGCGCGCCGTCACCCTGCCGGCGCTGCACGCGATTCAGCACGAATTCGGCTGGATTTCGATGCGCGCGATGGAGGAGCTGGCCGAGTTTCTGGAGCTGGCTCCGGCCGAGGTGCTCGACACCGCCACGTTTTACGAGGAATACTGGCTCAAGCCCAAGGGCAAGTACCTGGTGCAGGTCTGCCGGTCGCTGGCGTGCGAAATCTGCGGCTCCAAACAGTTGACCGAGCGCATGAAGCAGAAGCTCGGCATCGAGGTGGGGCAGACGACGCCCGACGGCAAGTACACGCTGGTGGAACTGGAGTGCCTGGGCTCCTGCGGCACCGCCCCGTGCGCCCTGGTGAACGAGGTGCTGCACGAGACGATCTCGCCGGAGCAGTTGGAAAAGGTGGTCGAGTCGCTGCCGGATGACCCGCATCACCACACCGATCCCTCCATCACCTGGGAAAAGTGACCCATCGCCATGAGCAACCGTCCGGGCAAAGGGTGGCTGGGGTGGCTGGGGCGGCAGGTGGGGTACATCAGCCGCGCGGCCAGGGCGGACGTGGGCGCCACCGTCGTCTACCGCAACCGGAGCGTTGAGGAGAAAAAGCTGCCCGACCGCCCCGATGTGGTCCTGAGGCGGACGACCATCGACGAGGTCGTGCGCCAAAGCCCCCGCCCCGAGGCGCAGCGGCCGCCAAGCCGCGCCGCCAACAACCAAGGCGCTGAAAACGGACGTTCAGCCCTCATACGCCACTGAATCTGCCCTGCGGGTCCCGCCCCCAACGGGCGATGGCAAAGGAGATGCCATGAAGGTTCTGGCCCGCCTCATCATGGGCCTGCTCATCGCCGCCGGGACAGCGCTGCTGATCTGGGGCCCGCGCCCCCGGCCCAAGGCCCCCCCCGGGCGCATCGTCGTCACCTACTGGGAAAAATGGACCGGCCGCGAGGCCGACGACATGCGCCGGATCGTCGATGCCTTCAACGACACCGTCGGGCGGGAGAAGGGCATCTACGTCGAATACCTCTCCATCAGCCACGTCGATCGCAAGACCCTCACCGCCACCGCCGCCGGCGTGCCGCCGGATGTTGCCGGGCTGTTCGACGCCCAGCTGGCCCCCTTCGCCGCCCGCGATGCGCTGGAGCCGCTGGATGAACTGGCCGCCGAGCATGGCCTGTCCGCCGCCGACTACAAACCCGTCTACTGGAACGCGCTGCACTACGAGGGGCATCTGTACGGCTTGGTCTCCACCCCGGCCGCCGTCGCGCTGCACTACAACAAGGCGATTTTCCGCCGCAACGCCCCCCGGCTCCGCGCGGCCGGGCTCGATCCCACCCGCCCGCCGCGCACCATCCAGGAGCTGGACCGGTACGCCAAGGTCCTGACCGACATCCGGGACGGACACATGGTCCGCGCCGGCTACCTCCCCTCCGAGCCGGGGTGGTACCTGATGCAGACCCCCTACTGGTTTGGCGGACAGATTTTTGACCCGGCCGCCCAGCGCTTTGTCCTGACCTCCCCGGCCAATCAGGCCGCCTTTGAGTGGATCCAAAGCTATTCCAGGCAATACGGCCAGGAGGCGGTGGGGGCGTTCCAGAGCGGTGTCGGCCAGTTCAACACCCCGCAAAACGCCTTTTTGTCCGGCACGGTCGCCATGGAGCAGCAGGGGCCCTGGATGGCGGCCTTCATCGCCGACCTGAAGCCGGCCCTGTCCGAAGCGCTGGTCCCCTATCCCCTGGAGCGCTACCTGCCGCGCGTCCTCCGCCCCTGCAACTACGACTGGGGCGTGGCCCCCTTCCCCTCGGCCGCCGGCGCCCCGCAAAACATCACCTACGCCGGTTTCGACTTCCTGGCCATTCCCAAGGGCAGCCGCCACAAGAAAGAGGCCTTTGAGTTCATCGCCTATGTCAACCGGCAGGATGTGATGGAGCAACTCTGCCGCACGCAGTGCAAACCCTCGCCGCTGGCCAAAGTCAGCCCCGACTTTCTCCGCCTCCATCCCAATCCGTATATCGACGTCTTCGAGCGCCTCACCGCCGGCCCGGGCGCCCGCCCGCCCCTGGGCCTGCCCATCGAGCCGCAGGTGCAGGATGAGCTGAAGAACATGGCCCAGCGGATCATCAAACTGGACCAGTCCCCGGCCGACGCCCTGAGCGCCGCCCAGGCCCGCTGCCAGGAACAGCTGGAGCGCTATGAATCCGACCAGGCAAGGCGCATCCGCTCCCTGAATCGTTAAAATCCAGGGAGCCGCGCACGAAGTATGCGGAAAGTAGGGTGGGCCTTGGCCCACCATTTTGTGGAAAAGCGCTGTGGACAAGGTAAATATCCAAAAACCCATCCCTCCTCTCGATTATGCGACGCCCCGCAAGAGGGCGCGATGGTGGCTGTGGCCGCTCGTCTTTCTGGCCGGTGTGGGGGTCGGATATGCTGTCTGCTGGATCTATCACGTATCGACGCTGCCGGACTTCACGCTGCCCTGAAACGGGAAGCGGCCTAACGAAAGGAACGCATGAAGCCCCTCATTGGCCTGCTTTTCATTCTCGTCGCCATCGCCCTGGCGTGCGCGTACCGCTATCTTATCGCCAACCCCGCCATGTACGGAGAAACCGACCGCTGGGCCGAACTGGCCGGGCCGGTGCGGCTGCTTCAGTGGGTGGTTTATGCCCTCTGTTTCGCACAGCTTCTGGTGGGCGTGGTGATCCTCAGCCTCTTTCGGGGCTAAGCCCGACACGATAGAACGCTATTTGAAATGCAACGATATTAATCCACAGAGGACACAAAGAACACGGAGATTTAAAATTCGCCTTTTCTTCCTGTATTTTGTGGCGGAACCAAGACCCCCAACCCAAGGAGCAACCCATGTCTCAAACCAATGAACCGGCCGCCGTCCCATTGAGTTATGCCGAGCACGCGCTGGACCGCTTCGACCGGCACGATGTGGCGACATTGGCGCTCCGGCTGGTGGGCATTTACCTGCTGATTCAATGCCTTTCCCTGTTCCCTTCTCTGGGCTTGGGGCTGGTCTTTGGACAGCCGTGGGCCGTTGGCGGCATCAGCATCTATTTCGCCGGATTCACGGCATTCTACGGCGTCTGCGGAATCCTTTTTCTGATTTATGCGCCGCGCTGGGGTCGGTTCCTACTGCCCGGCGGCGAAGCGCAGATGAAAAGCAGCCCGACCGGCGGCGATCTTCAGGCTGTGGCCTTCTCCGTGGTGGGGTTATGCCTGGCCGTATGGGGCGTGCGGGACCTGATCACGGTGGCCTCCGGAGGCTATCCACCCCCCGCCTATGCCGCCGCAAATCATTCCTGGCCCTATGTGGCACCCGCCGCCCAACTCGCCATCGGCATCGCCCTGTTCCTGGGCGCCCGCGGCCTCTCGGCCTTCTGGTACCGCCTGCGGACCACCAGCTATGGACGGGACAACCCGTAGGGCGGCGTCCAGTCTAAATTGTTGGTTCGAGTGAGGGTGCCACAGGTCGGCGTACTCGCAGACCTGTGCCGTAGAGGCGCCCATGGCGCACAGGTGTCGGGCTCGAAGAGAGCCTCAGGGTCGAAGACAGTCGAGTCGAGTACCGCGACCTCTGGCACCCGACGGACAGATCAATCCATTCCATAGGAGTGATCCATGACAGACAAAAAGGATACATCCTCCACGCCTTTGCAAGATACCGGCCACACATCGGACCACATCACCCGCCACGATATAGCGACGATCACGATACGAGTGGTAGGCATCTATTTCATCGCCCTGAGCCTGCAGGTTATACCGCAGCTGTTTGCGGTTTTCACAATGAGCCCACCACCCTATTCCCCTACCACAATCTATATTCTGCTCGGTGGAGGAATCTATATGGCGGTTGGAATTCTCCTGCTGATCTTCGGGAAAAACTGGGGATGGCGGCTCCTGCCACGGGCCGGCCCGGTCCAACCCCGCCCAACCCGCAGCGATTTGCTGGAAATGGCCTTCGCGGTCGTTGGTGTCGTGCTGGTCGCTAACGCACTGGTGGGAATCACCTCCACCTTCATCGCCAACAGCGGAACTTGGCCAACCTACAGCCCAACCGGATGGCGGTCCTATCTCGGACCCGTCGCCCAACTCGCCATCGGCATCGCCCTGTTCCTGGGCGCTCGCGGCCTCTCCGTCTTATGGTACCGCCTGCGCGCCACCAGCTATGGACGGGACAACCCGTAGGGTCCCCCCCGCCAACCATGGGCCAATTACAGCGCTTCCCATTCCTTCCGATTAATCCCCGCCTGCCGCAGCAGCCGAATGAGCAGTTCCTTGCCGATGTCTCCCTGGTGGGGATTGGGAACGGTGAGGCGAATGGCGCCGCGCTGCATGAATTCGTGCTTGCCGCGCGGGAACGGACCTTCAAATCCCGCCTGACGAAGACAGCGGATCAGCTCCCGCCGTTTGACCGGCCCAAACGGCGGCATCAGGCCACC
>JBIQLO010000068.1:0-18112 GCA_044464175.1 Planctomycetaceae bacterium
CGCTCGAAGACCCAGTATTTTTTCCCGGTGAAGATCAGTTCATGCTGGTCGGATTTGTATTTCAGGAGCTTTTTGAAGGAGGGGTTTTGGTCGATTCCCTGAGGCAGGTGGGGCAGGACGGTGGTGATGGTGCTGCTTTCGACCTGGATGCGGTCGCCGGCATCCTGGACCATGACCTGGCCGGGCTGGGTGGTCGCCTTTTTGGCCTCGGCCACCTCAACGTGCTTGGTCAGGGGCAGGCCGAAATAGTGGAAGCCGTCCAGGACGCTGAGGCTGGCGGTGACGGTGTAGTCGGCAAACAGGAGCAGGGCGCCGATGACGGCCAGGAGACGGGAGGTCTTTTTGGCGGCCGTATAGACGCCGCCGCCGTCGGGATAGATGCGGCAGATCTGGGTGTAGGCCCACCCGACGGCCAGCATGAGCAGGCTCATCAGGAACAGGAGATAGAGGCTGGCGCGTCCGGCGAAGAGGAAGGCCAGGCCCAGGACATAGAGGCGGCTGGTGCCCCAATCTCCAAACAGGAGCCCGGCCGACTGGATCCATCCCACATCCCGCGGACGCCGGGAGGCGAGCAACGAGAGCGCCGGCGGCTTGCCGCGCTCATGTTCACCCGTATCCATGTTCCATCCCTACATGACTGCAACGGCCCGCCTGACGGTTGTGGTCCGTCGCGGCGTGCCGTGGTTTCCTGCACAGCGGTTGCTCAGGGGATCGGTTTGGCGGTTGCCGGGCCGATGATGCTCGAGAGAGCGCAACGTTATGCCCTTTCAATTTGCGAACGGCCGAAAGCGGCCGGGCGGAAGCGCCCGGTCCAAACGGCTTCGCGAGCCTACGGGGTTAGCTGACGGGCTGGGGCCTGAAAGTGCCCTGGAAGATCCCTGTTCTTCCTGCGCCCCTGGTTCCGGGCCGATTTCCCGGCCGCAAAACCATTTGGTTCCCCCGCACCGCGTTGCAACAACTGAAGCGCGGTTTAGGCGGTCACAAGGAGATTAGCCTAGCCCAGCCGGGGCGGGAATGTCAAATAGTGGCGGCTGGAAATTCGCCGCGTCGTCGGTAAACTACCCTCTCTTTATCCGGGACATTATGAGCGACTATTTCGACATTCAGGTCAACGGCTACGGCGGCGTCGATTTCAACCAGGACGACCTGCAGCCGGGGGATCTGCACAAGGCGTGTCAGAAGCTGGCGGAGGACGGCGTCGGCGGGATTCTGGCCACCTTCATCACCGACTCGCCCGAAGCGATGATCCGGCGCATCGAGCGCGTGGTGGCGCTGCGGGAGAAGGATGAACTGGCGAAGAAGATGATCGCCGGGATTCACATTGAAGGGCCGTTTATCAGTCCCGTGCCGGGCTACAAGGGCGCGCACCCGGACGACGCGATCCGCCCGGCGGACCTGGAGATCGCCAAGCGGCTGGTCGGGGCGGCGGCGGGGCTGACGAAGATTTTCACCCTTGCTCCGGAGCAGGATGCGGGGTTCAAGGTGACGCGCTGGGTGAGCGATCAGAAGGCGGCGGTGTCGGCCGGTCACACCAACGCCTCACTGGACCAGCTCAACGGGGCGATCGATGCGGGCTTGAAAATGTTCACGCACCTGGGCAACGGCTGCCCGATGCAGATCCACCGGCATGACAACATCATCCAGCGGGCCCTGAGCCAGCGGGAGCACATCTGGTGCTGCTTCATCGCCGACAACGTGCATGTGCCGTACGTCGCGTTGGGCAATTATCTTCGGGCGGCCGGATTGGACCGCTGTGTGGTGACCACCGATGCGATGGCGGCGGCCGGATTGGGGCCGGGCCGGTACCAGCTTGGTCGATGGGATCTGCTGATCGGCGACGACATGGCCGCCTGGGCGCCGGATAAATCGCACCTGGTGGGGTCGGCCATCTCGATGAAGGTGAGCGCGGAGAAGTTGAAGGGGCAGTTGGGGTTGTCGGGGGAAGAGGTGAAATTGTTGACGGAGATTAATCCACGGAAGGCGGTTGCTGGTTGCTAGTTGCTGGTTGCTGGCGGGTGGTTGCCCACTGGGATGGAGGGTCTTCATGGCGGTGAAGAGTTACCAGGACCTGATTGCATGGCAACGCGCGATGGATTTGGTTGAAGAAATTTATCGGATGACTGGAACTTTTCCTCGCGAGGAGCTTTACGGGTTGACCAACCAATTGCGGCGGGCGGCGGTGTCAATTCCATCCAATATCGCAGAGGGACAGGGACGTGGGATCGGCCAGGATTTTGCCCGATTTCTTCGGGTGGCGCAGGGGTCATTGCAGGAAGTGGAGACACAATTATTGATTGCGACGAGACTGCACTATATTTCGAAAGAGGGAATCTCCTCTTTAATGTCCTTGGCGGCGGAAGTCGGACGGTTGCTGCGACGTCTCTGCCAATCCATCACCAGCAACCAGGAACCAACAACTAGCAACTAACCAAGATGAACATCAAAAAACCCAATGAGTCGCGTTACGATCTGATGAGCCTGGGCGAGTGCATGATTCGCCTCTCGCCGCCGGGACACGGGCGGGTGGAGTTTACGCCGACACTGGAAGTGTGGGTGGGCGGCGGGGAGTACAACGTCGCGTATGCCCTGTCGCGCCTGGGGATGCGCACCGGGTTTCTCTCGCGGCTGGTGGACAACCCCGTGGGGCGGATCATCGTCAATCATGGGCGCAGCGTCGGTGTGGACATGAGCCATGTCGTCATGGCCAAGTATGACGGCGTGGGGCGGGCGGATCGCATCGGTTTGAATTTCACGGAAGTCGGCATGGGCGTGCGCGGCAGCGTGACGATGTACGACCGGGGGCACTCGGCCGCCAGCAACATGAAGCCGGGGATGATCGACTTCAAGAAGGTCTTTGGCCAGGGGGTGCGCTGGCTGCACACCGGCGGGATCTTCACCTCGCTGGCCGAGGGGACGGCGCAGGTGTGCGCTGAAGCGCTCAAGGCGGCTCGGGAAGCGGGGACGATTGTCAGCTATGACCTGAATTTCCGCTCCAAGCTCTGGACCTCCCAGAAGGCGCAGCAGGTGACCAAGGACCTGATGCACAACGTCGATTGCCTGATCGGCAACGAGGAGGATTTCCAGAAGGTGCTGGGCTTTGAGGTGGAAGGGGTGGACGAAAACCTGTCAGCGCTGGACACCTCGGCCTACAAAAAGATGGTTGAGAAGGTGGTGAAGGCGTATCCGAACATCAAGGTGGTCGGCACGACGCTGCGGGAGGTGAAAAGCGGGTTGATCAACAACTGGTCCGCCATCCTCTGGCACGACGGGCAGTTCTACGAGTCCAAGCGCTACGAGAACATGGAGATCGAGGACCGCGTCGGCGGCGGCGACGGTTTTTCCAGCGGCTTCGCCTACGGCTTCCTGAACGGCAAGACCCCGCAGGAATGCGTCGATCTGGGCGCGGCCCACGGCGCCCTGCTCCAGTCGACGCGCGGCGACACCAGCCAGATCGACCTGGAAGAGCTGACGCACGTCTTCGGCGGCGGCAGTGCGCGGATCAAGCGGTAGATGCGGAAATTTCACCGCCGAGACGCAGAGGGCGCGGAGAAAATTTTTAATCTTCTCCGCGTCCTTTGTGTTTATCGGGAAGGCTGCATTTTCCCTCTGCCGTTGACTTGGGCAAGCGCGGTCGAGCCGTACGCGATTGCTGGCCGCGGGCGCGGGGGAGGGCAGGGAGGGGGCCATTTTTTGACCGTAGGGGGCACCGGCCCCACAATGTCCTCTCATGACGGACAGGCCGCCGCAAAACCGACCGATTCCGCTGAGTTATGTTGAGCGGGGCGGGCCGCGTCCGAAATCGATGTATGATCGGCTGGGGCTGCATTTTGTGGCCGGCGTGGGGCTGGTGGCGGTTGTGGGGTCATCCCTTACCTTTTCCACTCGCGCCGCCCGATTCGGGCATTATCACATGGTGTATTCCTGTGCGTGCTTTCCGGCGATGCTGATTCAACTCGGATTGCTGTTCATGTCGGCAAGCATCCGCGAGGACATGGCCGGGTACTATTTCCAGGAGCGCAATGGCTGGCGCACCTTATCTGTCGGCCTGCTGAGCGGCGTGTTGGTGTTCGGGACGAGATATGCCGCGCAACTGCTGGAGTTAAGCGACAGGACCGCCTTGCTGATTGTGTTCATTCCGCTGTTTATACTCCCGTTAATCTATCCATTCTTTCTGGTTCGGCCGAGCACAATCGATCATGCCCGCCGTGATAGCGGCGGAGACGGCGCGGCCGGCCCTGAACGGTCCTGAACGGCAACTGACAAAGGAGCTTGCGATGATCAAAGCGGCGTGTTTTGGACTGACGATATTGACTTTGTGCGGATGCGCGGCCGAGCGGCCGCCCGCCGCCGTGGAACCAGTCCACTTCACGCCCGCCCCGCCGATACCGCCGCCGCGCACGCCCGATCCGGCCGAGGAATATGGTACACAATCGGGCCTGGGCGGAGGGCATGACCTGTTCGCCCAGACCTTCACCGCCGACCACGACGGAGTTTTGAGCGAACTTCAGTTCGCCCCTGAAAAGCTCACCAGCAATCCATGCGATCTGACGGTGGAGCTTCATCCCGCCGGCGACGGCGCCGCCCCATTTGCCGGAGACAGTCCCGTACTGGGGCGGGTCGTGATCAAGAGCGCGGACCTACCCCGCAGCGGCGCGTGGAATCGCCCGATGCTGCGCATCGACCTGCGGCCGCTTCAAATTTCCCTCACGCAGGGACAGATGTATGCCTTTGCCGTCTTCCCCTCTGCGCATGATGCGCAGATCCAGTACCTCGTCATCAACGGCGATGTCTACAAGGGTGGCGCCCTGTACACCTATCTGCAAAACCATTGGAAGACGATGAGCAGCACGCCCGACTTCCAGTTCAGAATCCTGGCCCAGCCGCAGGGGGAATCGGGCTCACCCCCGCAAAGCCGCCCTGCGACAAGGCATCTGACGCACAAAGGGCCCGCCGCGACTCGGCCGGCGACCGCAATCATTCTGGCGGAAAACCAGCCGCAGCATGGGCGGGTCATCGCCCAGGCGATGCCCACGCCCGATTCAACGCGGCCGCCCAAAAAGCCGATCCCCCAATCCACGGGCCAATGGCAGGCCTCCGCGACGGCCTTTGAATACCAGGGCCAATGGTATCTCCAACTGGCGGTGTTCAATGGCACCAATAGCTTCCGGACCCGCGTCATCCGGCCCTATTCGGTCACGCTGCGGCGGGAAGGTGAGAAGATGGGAACGCGCATCTATCCGCCGGAACAAAAGCCCGGCCGCGGCGGCATCCACTACTATCCCCTCTATGGCCAGCCCGCCGGCAGCACCTGGGGCCGCCCGGCGGTGCCCGGGGAGGGATGGATCAAGCAGTTCGATCTGTCACAAAAAAATGAGCCGCTGAAACCGGGCGTCTACCACGTGAGCGTCTCCTTCCCGCCGGAGCTGATGGAGCGGACGGTGGAGACGAGTTTTACTGTGACGGGTCATCCAACCCGTGCGCACCTCGAGCGTTAGTCCAGGATTGCCGAGACGAATGGCGCCCAGCGTATCAACGCGGAATTAAACCCGATCTAGATAAAACGATGGAACAGCACCCTCTTGAATACGAGCCGGGGCGACCGCCGCCTGCCGCCGAGCCGCGCATCATGTTTTACCT
Source organism: Planctomycetaceae bacterium (assembly GCA_044464175.1). Taxonomy (GTDB): domain Bacteria; phylum Planctomycetota; class Phycisphaerae; order Tepidisphaerales; family Tepidisphaeraceae; genus JBIQLO01. Next base: position 5,638 of record JBIQLO010000068.1, read on the forward strand.
CATGCTGCCGACCTCGCTCTTTCTGATAAACTGGCTTGCAGCCAGCGCGGTTGAGCAAGTCGGAGGTCGAGCAATGGGCCTCATGTGCTTCTTTATCATTCTCCTGCCGGTCGCCCCAGCCGGTCTGATTTTCGCCGTGGTTCAGGCTTTGCGAAAAAAGGGAGGCGTCGCCGCATTTGCACAGGGGTTGGCGTTCAATGTTCTGTTGGTGGCGGTGGTCATCGCGATCTTCCATATGCGCGGCTACCGGGTTTGAATCTCACTCTCTGGTGCGAATCGTGCGCCCCCTCTAGCATTAGTCTCGGAGTACCGAGACTAATGGCACCCGACGTCGCCGGGTTCCGATGGAATTTCAATCATCTCATGATCAAGTTTCAGCCATATCGGGAAAGGATCTTTTTTTGTCTCTACGCGGGGGTCGCACTCGCAATGACCCTCATGCCATGGGCGTTCCTGATCCTGAGTGCCAAATCGCCGCTCCACTCCAGCAACGCTTCCTATATCAACGGCTTCGGCCTCGGTGTTGGATTCATGTTTTATCTTTTCGTCGGTCTCGGTCTTCTCGCCGGCCTTGTCGGACACGTCAAACGCCGGAAGAAACGATAAAACCAGTGAATCGCGTAGGGCTCGCTTCAGCGTAACCGGTCCGCTGAAGCGGACCCTACACAATCAACACCGCTCAACACGGGCGTATTTTTCCATCGCCTCGGGCGGTGGGGGCGGCACGAGCATGGGGCCGTTGCCGTTGCGGATGGAATGGGCGGCCAGGCATCCGGCGGCCACGGCGTAGCGGGCCGCCAGGGGGGAGGTCTGCGTGCGGCCGCCATCGCGCAGATAGCGGAGAAATTCGTCGATGATCAGCGGATCGGCCCCGCCGTGGCTGCCGGCCGCCTCCTTGGGGAAGTGAAATTCCTGATCTCCCTGCGGCTTATACCCGCAGCGGTGGTTCCACAGCCGCACCACGGTCGATTCCCCCGGCACGTCGCCGAAATTTTCGATCCGGCCCTCGGTGCCGATGATCGTGTAATTGCGCCAGGCATCGGGGGTGTAATGGCACTGCTCGTAGGAACACAAGACACCGTTATCCAGCTCCATCAGCATGAGGCTCAGGTCCTCCACATCGATCACCGGGTTCAGTTGCTTTTGCGACAGGGGCGGCCAATTGTCCTTCGACCAGGTCGCATCGCCCCGTTCCTCGGGACTGTGGCGGTCGGTGATGGTGTTGTAGACGCTGAGGTTCCCCATCGCGGTGACGCGATGCGTGTATCCGCCGCACAGCCAGTGAAGAACGTCGATGTCGTGCGCGCCTTTTTGCAGGAGCAGGCTCGTGGAGCGCCTTTGCTCGGCATGCCAATCCTTGAAATACGCATCGCCGCCATAGGCGACGAAGTGGCGGCACCATCCTGATTTCACCTGCCCGATCGCGCCGCCGTCGATGAGGTCCTTCATCTTCCGCACGACGGGAAAATGGCGCATGTTGTGCCCCAGATACAGCTTCACGCCCGCCTTGACCGCCGCCGAGAGGATGCGGTCGCACCCCTGGATCGTGATCGCCATCGGCTTTTCCAGATAGACACCCTTGCCCGCCGCGATGGCCGCCAGAGCGTGTTCCTCGTGGAGGTAATCCGGCGTGGTGATGAAGACGGCGTCAATATCCGGCCGGGCCAGCAGCTCACGGTAATCCTTCGTCACCAGCACGTCGGGGCCGTAGGTCTCCTGAAATTTGGCAAGCGGCTCATCCCGGACATCGGCCGCCGCGACCAGAAAGGAACCCTCCTCAGGCCGATGAGCCCGTCGCGCCAGCGCGCCTCGGCCGCCGGCGCCAATCACGCCCAGTCTCAGTTTTTGCATGGAAAATCCAGTTCGTTCGAGCCCGTCCCCCAGTCAACCCACGACATTCCCGCGGAATCCACTATAAAACGCATGCCCCCGGGGGACAAGAAATCCGCTGTGCCCCCAATCCGCCTCAATTGTCAACGCGGGAATTCTCCGGGGAGAGCCGGTTGGCCAGGGCCGATCCTTGAAGTTAATCGAGGTTTCCACTACGCTCCCTCGAACGAATTTGTATCAAGAAACACTCCATGAAAATCCTACTTTCCACCACCAGCTTCCAGGACACCCCCGGAAAACATCACGATATTCTCAAAGAGAGCGGCTTTGAGGTCGTCAAGGCCCGCGGGCCGCTCAATGAGCAGCAGATGCTCGATCTGATCCGCGACAACGGCGGATTCGACGGGCTGCTCAACGGGGATGACGCCCTGACGGCCAAGGTGATCGACGCGCTGCTGCCGAAACTGAAAGTCATCGCCAAGTACGGCATCGGGCTGGATTCGATCGACGTCAAGTACGCCACCAGCAAGAAGCTGCCGGTGCTCTACACGCCCGGGGTCAACGAGACGACGGTGGCGGAGCAGACCATCGGGCTGATGATCGCGCTGGCCAAGCACTTTTATTTCCACATCCAGGCCGTCAAAAACGGGCAGTGGAAGCGCAAGACCGGGCATGAGCTGTTCGGCAAGACGATCGGGCTGGTGGGGCTGGGGCGGATCGGGCAGGAAGTGGTCAAGCGCGCCGTCGCCTTCGGCATGAAGCCGATCGCGTTCGGGCATTACTGGGATGAGAAATTCGCCACCGAGTACCGCATCGAGCGGATGGCCACGCTGGAGGAGTTGCTCAGGCAGTCGGATGTCGTCTCGCTGCACACGCACGTCACGCCGCAGTCGCGGGGTATGATCAACAGGAAGACGATCGAGCTGATGAAGCCCGAGGCCATGCTGATCAACACCGCCCGCGGGGCGCTGGTGAATGAGCAGGATGTGGCCGAGGCGTGCAAATCCGGACGGCTGTGGGGCTATGCCACGGACGTGCTGGAGAAGGAGCCGATCCAGGCGCCCCATCCGTTCCAGGGCATTGAGAACATCATCGTCACGCCGCACATCGGCAGCCGGACCTTCGAAAGCGTCCAGCGCCAGGGGGTGCGGGCGGCGCTGAACATTGTGAACTTTTTGAAGGGGGACAAGGATTACGTGCAGGCGAATAAATTCTGAGGAGAATTCGTGGTCCGTGGTCCGTTGTCCGTGGTCCGAGTTGTGACCTTCGGACCACGGATCGCGGACCACGGACCACGAACGCATGACCAACTACATCATCCCAACCAACATCCACAACGACCTCGTCGCCGCGGCTTATCAGCATCGCGGGTATACCGCCGACGAGGCGGCGGCCGCGGCGCGGTTCAGCGAATTGACCGCCCGCCACGGCATCAAGACGCACAACGCCATCAAGGCGCTGCACCTGGATGAGTTGTTCGGCTCCAAGGCCGGCGGGTGCGTGCCGGGGGCGAAGATCGAAAAACTCCCGCCGCGCTACAAGGCGGTGCATCGCTGGAACGCCAACCGCAAGCTGGGGCAGGCGGTGGGGTTTGAGGCGATGGAACAGGCGATGAAGCTGGCCGATGAATACGGCGTCGGCGTCGTCGCGGTGGACAACGCGTTTCACTACCTCTGGGGCGGCGGGTACGTCATCGACGCGGCCGACAAGGGGTACATCGCCTACACCGCCTGCACGGCGGCGCTGGCCGAGGTTGTGCCGCACGGCGGCAAGTTCCCGACGCTGGGGACCAATCCGCATTCCTGGGCGTTCCCCACGAAAGCCGAGCTGGGCTTTTCCATCTGCATCGACTGGGCCACGAGCACCGTCGCCATGGGGCGCGTGCAGCAGTTCATCCGCGAGGGCAAGCAGTTGCCGCCGGGTGCGGGCGTGGACAAGGAGGGCAATCCCACGACCGATCCGAACAAAGTGGCCGCGCTGCTACCCTTCGGCCAGCACAAGGGGTACGGCCTGTCGCTGATCGACGAACTGCTGGCGGCGTATATCGGCGGCTCACTGCCGACGCTGCGCAGCCGCTGGAACGTCGGGCCCAAGGAGGAGAAGCGCACGCCCAACTTCTTCTTCCAGTGCATCCGCCCCGAAGCGCTGGACTGCGAGGATTTCGCCGGCAACCGCAACCAGAAACAGAACGTCAAGGCCGTCCTGGACGACATCCTCGGCCACGGCAACGAAAAGGCGATTTTGCCGGGGCAGCTCGAGGCGCAGGGCGCTCAACTGACCGCAAAGCACGGGGGTCTGCTCTTTACGGCGGCCGAAGTGAAGGCGCTGGAGGAGATCGCCCAGGAGGCAAGCTTCAAGTTTGACACGGCGTCGTTCAAGACCGTCGAAGTGTGAAATTTGTGATTGGCTGTTTGTTGTTTGTATTTTGCAAACAGCAAACAACCAATCCCAAAGAACAAATAACAGGGAATCCCATGAGCTATTCAGGTTTGGACATCAGCGGAAAAGTCGTTCTCGTGACCGGGGGCACCAGCGGCATCGGGCGGGCGGTGGCGTTGGGGCTGGCGCAGGCCGGAGCGAAGGTGATGGCCGGCTCGACCAATCCGAAGAAGGTGGATGCCATCCGCGCCGAGCTGGGGGCGGGGCATGACGCCGTGCAGATCGACGTCTCGGATGAGGGGAGTGTCAAGTCGGCCGTCGCCGCGACGGTGAAAAAGTTCGGGCGGCTGGACGCGGTGGTGAACGCGGCGGGGATCATCGCCAAAAAGCCGTCGCTGGAGGTGTCGGCCGAGGAGTTTGAGAAGATCGTCCGGGTGAACCTGACGGGCAGCTTCCTCGTCGCCCGCGAGGCCGCCGCCGTGATGAAGGACCAGCCGGCCGATGCGCGCGGCCAGCGCGGCAGCATCGTCTTCATCGCCTCGCTCAACAGCTTTGTTTCGCTGTCGGAAGTGCTGGCGTACGCCTGCAGCAAGAGCGGCGTGCTGGGGCTGGTGCGGGGACTGGCCAACGAATGGGCCAAGCTGGGCATCCGCGTCAACGGCATCGCCCCCGGCGTGCTGCCGACGGACCTGAACCGGCCGCTGATCGAAGGAACGGCGCGCGGGCAGTGGCTCAAGGACCACACGCCGCTGGGTCGCTTCGGCGATGCCGAGGAGATCACCGGCGCGGCCATTTATCTCATCTCGCCTTCGGCCAGCTACACCAACGGGGAGACCATTGTCGTGGACGGTGGGTTTCTGGCGCGAGGGGTGTAAGAGGAATTACGAATTACAAATTAAGAATGACGAGTGATGAACTGAGAAATAAAATTCATCATTCTTAATTCTTAATTCATAGTTGACCACCATGCCTCGCCACCTTGGGAAAAAATCGATTCTGACCGCCCGGCAGATTGCCCGGCCGCGGACGATTCTGGACACGTTCGCCAATCCCGCGCCTCAGCGGGATTATCAGATCGAGTTCACATTTCCGGAATTCACCAGCGTCTGCCCGGTGACAGGGCAGCCGGATTTCGCCACGATCACGATCCGGTATGTGCCCGACCAGCTTTGCGTGGAGATGAAGAGCCTCAAGCTCTATTTCCTGGCCTACCGGAACAAGGGGATTTTTTACGAAGGGGTCGTCAATACGATTCTGGAGGACCTGACCGGAGCGCTTAAGCCGCGCCGGATGACGGTGGTGGGGGAGTTCGCGGTGCGCGGGGGGACCGGGGCGCGGGTGACGGCGGAATATCCGTGACAAATGCATTGTCATGGGTCCCTTGTCTGGGTTTACACCGGGGTTGCGGATCATGGATCGGCGTACCTTCCAAATCCTCGTGATCTTTTCGCTGCTGCTGGGTGGATCCGGCGCCTGGGGCGCGGAAGCGTCATCGCCAAAGGCGGCAGCGCGAAATCTGCATCTGGCGATTGAGCGGGGGGATGCGGCGGCCGTGGAGCGGGCGCTGTATGCGGGGAAGGAGGCGGCGCTGGGGCGGTCGCTGGCGCGGCTGATGGTGACGGGTCGGCGGTTCCAGGTGGCGGCCCGCAAGCAGTTTGGAGCGACGGCCGAGACGCTGGCGGCGGACATGACGGCGGGGGATGAGCTTCAGCGCATTGATGAGGCGACGGTGAGCTTGAAGGGGGATCGGGCGGAGATGCATCTGAAGGGGGCGGGGCGGCCGATTGTCTTTGTGAAAATTGAGGGGGCGTGGCGGCTGGATGCGGCGGACTACGCCGGGGCGCGGCCGGATCGGGCCAAGGCGCAGGCGGCTTTGCTGGAGCGCGTGGCGGGGGTGGTGGAATCCATCACACGACGGATGGAGAAGGGGGAATGGGATTCGCCCCAGGGGGTGCGGCGGGCGATGGAGAAGGAGATGGCGGCGGCAATGGCCGAGGGGCGGGAGGAATGAGGCACATAAGCGGGGGGCGGATCACGGGGGCGTCAGGCGGATGCGCAGAAGTTTGACGGAGTTGATGAAGACCAGGACGTCGGGACCCAGGTGGAGCAGGGCGGCTTCGATGGGAGTGATCCATCCCAGCAGGGCGGCGGTGATGCCGGCGATGTGAACGATGCCGATTCCGAAAAAGAGATTTTCCTTGATGGTGCGGTAAGCGCGGCCGGCGATGGTGCGGGCCAAGACGATGCGGGTCAGGTCGTCGGTCATCAAGGCGATGTCGGCGGCCTCAATGGCGGCCTGGGTGCCGATGACGCCCATGGCGATGCCGACGTCGGCCGCGGCCAGGGCGGGGGCGTCGTTGATGCCGTCACCGATCATGGCGACGCGGTGCCCCTGGGCCTTGAGGGCATGTACCGCCGCCACCTTGTCCTCGGGCAGGAGATTGGCGCGGACCTGATCGATGCCCAGCTCGTCGGCGACATGCTGGGCGGTCGATTCGTTGTCGCCGGTGAGCATCATGATCCGGCGGACGCCGGTGCGGTGGAGCTGGCGCAGCGCGTGGGCCGCCTCGGGACGAATCCGGTCGGCGAAGCAGAGCACGCCCAGCGCCCGTCCGGCGGCGGCGACGTAGACCAGGGTGTGCCCTTCGATGCCGGGGAAGGCCGGGGGGGAGATATTGGACTCCAGAAGCAGTTTTTCCGTGCCAATGAGAACAGGCTGATCCTCCACCACCGCGCGGACGCCACGCCCCTGAAGGGTCTGGAATTCGCGCGGCTGGGGAAAGGCGATGCCGCGATCGCGGGCGTGGCGCAGGACGGCCAGCGCCAGCGGATGGCTGGAGCGCGCATCGGCGGCGGCAGCCAGGCGCAGGAGGGTTTCGGGATCGACGCCGGGCGCGGGGAGAATATCGCTCACTTCGGGCTGGCCGGTGGTGAGGGTGCCGGTCTTGTCAAAGACCATGGCATCGACCTTGGCCAGCGTCTCCAGATGAATGCCCCCCTTGACCAGGATGCCCCCCCGGGCGGCGCGGGCGATGGCGGCGATCATGACCAGCGGCGTGGCCAGCCCCAGTTCGGCCGGGGAGGTGAAGATCAGGAGCGTGACGATCAGGCGGGTGTCGCGGGTGAGGAGATAGACCAGTGCCAGGAAGACCAGAACAATGGGAATGAGCCAGGCGGCGATGGTGTCGGTGAGTTTCTGGACGGGGGCCTGATGTTCCTGGGCATGTTCGACCAGGGCGATGATGCGGGCGAAGGTGGTGTCGGCGCCGACCTTTTCGGTGCGGATGTCCAGAGCGCCGCTCTCCAGCACCGCGCCGGCGAAGACCATGTCGCCGGGGGATTTTTCGACCGGAAGGCTTTCGCCGGTGATGGGGGCCTGGTTGACGGCGGCCTGGCCGGTCACGACGGCGCCGTCCACGGGAATTTTCTCGCCGGCGTGAACCAGGACCACATCGCCGATGCGCAGCTGGTCGATGGGGACATAGCGCGGGGTATTTCCTTCCAGCAGCAGGGCGGTCTGCGGGACCGTGCCGATGAGCTGACGGATGGAGTTGCGGGCGCGGGTGGTGTTGAGCTGGGCGATGAATTCGGCGATCAGGATGATGACCATGATGACCGCGCCGGCGACCATCTCACCGGTGGCCAGGGCGATGAGGGTGGCCAGGGAGACGAAGATTTCGGTCCCCAGCCGATGCTCGCGGAACAGGTCCAGCAGGCCGATTTTCAGCAGCGGATAGAGCCCGACGGCGACGGCAATCAGGAGGAGCGGCTCGGGAACGAGGCGGCGCCAGTAGAGGAAGGTAATCAGCCCGGTGAGCAGGATGCGGCCCAGTTCGATCCATCGGGCCGGGCTCATCAGCGCCGGCACCAGCCCCCAAAGCCCGGTCGGCGGCGTGGGCGTGGGGGCGGGTGGGGGGGCGATGACGCCGGCCGCCTGTGGATTGCCAGTCTCGCTCAGGAGCGTTTTCATACTGCCCGATGGTGGCCGCCGGGTTGCCTCGGTCCCACTCAGCGCCGCACGGTTGCCGGGGCGGCGCGGGCGGCGGTGACGCCGAACTCGTGCACCAGGCGCCCGCCCTTGTGAGCGGCCAAGCCGACCAGAACATCACCGGCCAAAACCAGGAGCAAAATAGCGGCCAGCGCGATCCGGGTCCAGAGCGGGCGGTTCCAGCGGGCGATCACCCGAGGCACAACCAGCACCAGCGCCAATAGCCCCGCCAGCACGCTCAGGATCATGGCCGCCAGTTCGGCCTGGTTTTCGTGCTGCTTGAGAAGCGCCTTGGCGGTTCCGGCGGCTCCGGCGGCATGTTCGGCGGCCTCGCCCGTGGAGACGGCGGCCCAGGCGCCGGCCGCGGCCAGCGCCAGCAGGAGCCAGCCGGAGAAGGCCAGGGATCGCGCATATTTTGGAATGAACAAGGCCAGCAGCAGGAAGATCGGCGCCACCAGCGCCAGGGCAATGGGAAAATGAACCATTTGCGGATGCAGGTCCTGAAGTGTGGACAGCACAGGCGACATAACACCCATTCCTTTCCGGTTTACCGGGCCGCCCCAGCCGACGCGGGAGAGGAGGCCCATCGTCCGGAGGGATAATAGGATATTATTATCCTAAATCAAATGGACCTGCCCGGGCAGAGGGGGCGGCGGCGATTGCCCACAACACCCCTGTTGCCCGGTTCAGGGGGCAAGGTGCTGCTGGAGCTTGAGATACTGCCCGATCAGGAGCGCGGTGGGATAGAGTACCTGCTCCTCATTGCCCGCGTGCATCATGAGCATGTGGGCAAATTCGGCTTGCCTGGGCTTGTGTTCCTCATGGGCGGCGCGGGCCAGGTCCTCCAGGGCGGCGTGGAGTTGCTTGTGTTCGGCCAGCATCTGGTCGTAGTGCTCGCGCAGCCGGTCGGCCATTTGAATGGCCGCGTCGATCTGCTTCTGTGTGAGGGGGCGCTGCTGGGTGAGCGCCGGCAACAGGCCCAGGGGGGGCATGGCGAAGGCTTCTTCCTGCTTGAAGTGCGGCTTGAGCACGGCAGCCACCTTGCGGGCCTGAACGGCGGTCTGCCCGCCGGCGGCGATGGCCGCCTCCAGATCGTGCATCAGGTGACGATGCTCCTGTTCAATGGCTGCGGGGGTGGAGAGGATGGGGCGCGTGGTGGGGGCGGTGGCCGGAGCGTGGTTCTGTTGGGCGTGGGCGGCGTGGTGGTGCTGGGCGAAGGCCGGGGGGGCCGCCAGCGCGGAAACCAGAATGACCGAGAGAACGTGCCTTCGTGTTTTCATGACATCTCCTTTTCAGATCAGGGCCGGATCATGACCTTGAGCACCCCGTCGCGCCGCTGGCCGAACAGATCGTAGGCCTGTTGGATGTCGTCGAGGGAGAAGGTATGGGTCAGCAGGGGCATCGGGTCGAATTGGCCGGAGCGGACCAGGTTCATGAGCCGACGCATGCGTTCCTTGCCGCCGGGACAGAGGGTGGTGACGATGCGGTGGTCGCCCAGGCCGGCGGCGAAGGTGTCGTAGGGGAGCTGGAGCTTGCCGGAATAGACGCCAAGGCTGGAGAGAACCCCGGCCGGGCGGAGGCACCGGAGGGCGCTTTCGAAGGTTTGCTGCGTCCCCAGGGCCTCGATGGCGACATCCACGCCGCCGGTGAGTCTGCGGACTTCGTCCACGACATCGACCCGCTGGGGATTGAGCGTCACATGCGCCCCCATGCGGCGGGCGATCTCCAGCCGGTGATCGTCGGTATCCACGCCGATGATGAGGGATGCCCCCATGAGGCGGGCCCCGGCCGTGGCGCACAGGCCGATGGGCCCCTGGGCGAAGATGACGACGCTGTCGCCCAGACGCACGGGGGCGGCTTCAGCGCCGGAGAATCCGGTGGAGGCGATGTCGGCCAGCAGGAGAACCTGCTCATCGCGCAGATCGTCGGGGATTTTGGCCAGGTTCGCCTGGGCGTCGGGGACCAGAAGGTATTGCGCCTGGGCGCCGTTGATGGTGTTGCCGAAGCGCCAGCCGCCGACGGCCTTGTACCCTTCATCGCGGCCGCACTGGGATTGATGGCCTGAGAGGCAGGCCAGGCATTGGCCGCAGGGGGTGATCGCGCCGACCAGCACGCGGTCTCCCACGGCGTAGCCCCGGAGGCCGGGTCCCAGTTCCTCGATGACGCCGACCGGCTCGTGGCCGATGATCAGCCCGGGGGCGACGGGGTATTCGCCACGCAAAATGTGCAGGTCGGTGCCGCAGATGGTGGTGAGGGTGATGCGGATGACCGCCTGCCCGGGGCCGGGATGCGGGCGCTCCACCTCCTCGATGCGGATGTCGTTGACGCCGTGGAACACATTGGCTTTCATTGTGTCGGCCATGGTTTCCTCGCTTTTAGAAGAGACGATCGGACTTTAGTTAAGGCACGGCGGGAGCGGATTTCAAGCGGGGGAGATCCGAGGATGGCCGGGCGCCTGGACCGGGCCACGCAAGGGCTTGCGGGCGCGAAAGAAAAGGCCCCCTGCCTATTGCCCGTTGTGCACCCCATTGTTTGTCGAAGATTGGGTCATCCCCAATGTCGGAAGTCCAATCAACCAATTGCCCGTTCTGATCGAAAACATAGGCGGACGGCCCCGATGGCAGCAGGCCCCCGCCGGAATCCATCGCCATCAGGTGACGATTTCCCATTCGCTCAATAACCACGAATTTTGTTGCACTGGACCGCCATCGGAGAAACGAGCGAAGATCAGTGACGCCTGGCGGGGGAACCGTTCGCTGATGGAGCAGATGCTCGGGCATGATCCATGCGCCGATCAACAGCAGGAGAAGAAAGATTCCAAGATGAGGTTTCATTGCTGAAGTTCAATCAGTGTTAACAAGAACTTCGGATGCCTTTCCATTCCGGAATTTGATCACAACCCATTTCGTGTCGATCGAAATATAACCATCTTCAGGTCCCAGATAATAGCTGAGATCGTCACCGCCCATCCTTCCAATTTGATCCGGCGGACCAAGCTGATGAGAAATTTCAGCGGGAGTCTTTCCGATTAATTTCTCGGGGTGCTCTAACAGGAGCGTTCGTGAGACATGATTGGCGTTTTGATTTTCGAGAATCGCCTGACCACCTGCAAAAGATTTATATGTATAGAGCAAAAAGTAACATAATATGCTCACTACCATTACCACAACGACCCCTAAAATCAGACGCAAGAGACCCATATCGGAGCGAGCTATCCTTGTTTTCAAAGAAGAAAGCATTTGAGGCACCCATCCATTAAATCTTTCGTATATGCGTTGCCGTAATCTATCCAGCAGAAAAGCCCTTAATTCCATCCGCCGGCGCGCATAATCCAGCAACCTGCTTTATTGTTGTGACTGTCCATCAGAAACTCTCCAGTCCGAAGAGCTGTTTCACAGGCCGTTGGCCGGTAATTATCTCGCTGTTGCGCCGGCCACCGCTCGTTTCTCCCACCATCCGGCCGCCAGCAGGATCACAAACGCGGGGACTATGAAGAATGCATACAAATGCCGCATAAACTCCGGACTGGCATTGAAGGATGCCCCCATCTCAATCCCGCAAATCCAGGTGACAATGGACAAGGGTTGATGAAGAAGCGAAATCAGCACTCCTTTTCCAAGGGCGAGGAGCTTTGTTAGGAGAAAAGCAATCGAAAATGTGAATTGCCGGCATGTCATCGGATTCACTCCCTATTTCTTCATCGCCCGGCCTACCGTTGTTGCCAAAATCGCATCGCCGTGCTGGCGGCTCGCGGGGCGAACTCCATATTATGTCAATGGATGGCGAGTGGAACACAACCATTCAATTGCGCACATCATTAAATATATCACGATGTTGAAATAAAACGCCATCGGATTGGCCAAGAGAACCAGCCACATTAATGTGATCGGTGACTGGGGGTCGCGCGAGACATCGACTTCTACCAGGACAATGATGATATAAATTATATTAATGATCGTGGTGATCAACGAAGAGGCCAGTATCTTTCCCCGCCCCTTCAGCTTGTAAGCCCAAAAGATGGCTGCCATGGCCAGTGAAAAGGCCGGGACGATATTCCCACACAATATAAAAATGATCCACGCCATGCTGAATCTCTCTTGTCGCAGATACGTGACCCAATCCGCCGCACTCTATCTTCCGGCCCGCCGCCGCTGCCAAGTCCGGATCGCCCAGGCGGCGAAGCCGCAAACGGCGAAGGCGGTGAACATCAGGCCGTCGGCCACATCATTCACGACCAGGGTGACCACGGCCAGGATAAGGCAGCACCATGAAAGGAAT